>NZ_JBWMAX010000068.1:0-1727 GCF_056521385.1 Rhodoferax sp. RT5P35
AGCGCAGCGAAGCCGTCGGCTCGCCCATCCTGGCCCGCCGCGACGCGCAGGGCGACCGCCCGGCCCTGGTGCCGCGCCACGATGGTGGTGACGATCGACATGCCCAGGCCGTAGCCTGCGGCGTTGGGCGTGTTTTTGACATGCCGGTGGCGCACGCGCTCCAGCATCTCGGGCGGTAGGCCCGGGCCCAGGTCGCGCACGCGCAGGGTGGCGGGTGCCTCTACGGTGATGTGCACGGCGCTGCCATCGCTGTAGCGCAGCGCGTTTTCCACCAGGTTGCGCAGCACGATGGCCAGCGCGTCGAAGTCGCCCCGGGCCTGCACATCCTGCACATGCTCCTGCTCTTGCGGCACGTGCAGGTGCAGCCGGTCCAGCACGCCGGCCTGGGCCCAGAACTCCTGCGCCACCGTGCCCGCCAGGCTGCCCAGGCAGACGGTTGCGTCGCTGAGGGAGGCGGCCGATTCGGCGCGGGACATTTGCAGCAGCTTTTCGGCCCGGCGGTTGAGCTGGTTGAGCGAGTCCAGCGCGCGCGTGGCTTCCAGCCGGGCGGGGGGCTGCAGCGGCAAATCCAGCAGGGCGTGCAGGCGCAGCACGGTGGTGGCCAGGGGGGTGCGCAGGTCGTGGGAAATACCGGCCAGCATGATGGCGCGGTCTTGTTCGATTTCGGCCAGCTTCTGGGTCATGCGGTTGAAGCCGATATTCACATCCCGAATTTCGCGGGTGACCACCGATTCGTCCAGCATGCTGGCGACAAAGTCGCCTTCGCGCACGCGGCTGGCGGCAAATGAGAGTTTTTTGAGCGGCTGGTTGAGGCGGCGCGCAATCAGCGCGGCCCCGGCCAGCGAGAGCACGGCCGCCGTCAACAACCAGATCACCCAGGTGCTGTTGGCGGTGCGGTTGAAGCGGGACTTGTCGGTGAGCATCCAGTAGTTGTCGCCGTCAATCACAAAACCGACCCACAGTCCTTCTTCCTTGTTCACGCTGTTGGCCACGATGGTGCCGGGGCCCAGGCGGGCGCTCAGTTCCATCGAGATTCTCTTGCCCAGCTCATCTGTGTCAAAAGGTTCGTAAGTGTCACCTGGTTCGCGTGGCACGATGCGCACGCTTTCCTGTTCGGTCATCGTTTTGATCAGGGACACGCGGGCAATGGCGTCGGAGTGAATCAGTGCGGCACGGCTCAGGTTGACGAGCGACGCAATCTGCTGCGCGGTCTGGATCGCGCGGGGCTCAAACTCCAGCGCCCGCAGCGTTTGCAGCCATGCCAGAACGCTGCCAATCAGCAGCAGGGAGAGCAGGAAGAAGGTGCGCCAGAACAGGGTCAAGGTAATGCGCGCACGCGATTTGGATGCATCGGGCGCTGCCGCGTCCAGAGGCATGACGCCACTCATCTCGAGATGAGTGACCTCCACGGGGGGTAGCGCGTTCAAGCTGCCCCGTCCGGCACGAAGACATAACCCACGCCCCAGACCGTCTGGATGTAGCGGGGGGCTGCGGCGTCTACTTCCACCAGTTTGCGCAGGCGCGACACCTGCACGTCCAGGCTGCGGTCAAAGGGCTCGAACTCGCGGCCCCGGGCCAGCAGCGCCAGCTTTTCGCGCGACAGCGGCTGGCGCGGATGCCGCACCAGCGCCTTGAGCATGGCAAATTCGCCGGTGGTCAACGGCAGCTCTTCGCCATTGCGGTTCAGGGTGCGCGAACCCAGGTCGAACGAAAACGGCCCGAAGGTG
>NZ_JBWMAX010000069.1:0-1725 GCF_056521385.1 Rhodoferax sp. RT5P35
AACGCCACCCAGCACACCGGCCTGGCCGAAGACGTTTACGACCACCGCCTGAACACCCGCACCTTTGTGACCAACCCGGTGTTCCAGTGGCTGTACTGCAATATGAACTTCCACATCGAACACCACAGCCTGCCCATGGTGCCCTGGCACCAGTTGCCTAAGCTGCACGAGGCCATCAAGGCCCAGTGCCCGCCGGTCTACCCCAGCGTGTGGGCCGCCTGGGCCGAGATCCTGCCCGCCCTGCAGCGCCAGGCCGTGGATGCCAGCTTCCAGGTCAGTCGGCCTGTGCCCGGAGCCGTGTAATGGCCACGCCCGGCCCCCAAAAAATCCACCGCTACGGCAGCGCGTTCAAGCTGCGGGCGGTGCAGATGAGCCAGCAAAGCGGCGTGCGCATCAAGGACGTGGCGGCCACGCTGGGGATCCACCCCTTCATGCTGTCCAAATGGCGCAAGCAGGTGCGCGACGGCGAACTGGTCGGCCTGCCCGCCCCGGTAGATACGCAAGCGGTGGTGGAGCTACAGCGCCTGTGCGCCATGGAGCAGCAGTTCAAACGCCTGCAGCAGGAGCACGAACTGCTAAAAAAAGCCATCCGGTTTGCTTTCGATCCAAAGCCGAAGTCTTCCGCTTTATCGGGGCAAACCGGGACACCCATTCTGTGCAGCTGATGTGCCAGTACTACCAGGTGACGCGGGCGGGGTATTACGCTTGGTGCAAGCGGGGGGCCTAAGCAAGGCTCCAGGGCTTGAAAACCCGTACGCCCGTGGGCGCAAAGTCGGCCACGTTGCGGGTGGCCACGGCCATACCGTGGACCAGGGCGGTGGCGGCGATCAGCGCATCGCGCTCGGCACGCGGATCGGGCACATGCAGACCGGCGCAGCGCAGGGCTACCGGCGTGTCTACCGTGAGGATGCGACCCTCAAACCGGGGCAGCACCGCCTCCACCAGCCATGCGCGCAAGACTGCGCCCTGGGCGGCATCGCGGCGTTCCATCAACAAAGTGCCCAGCTCCAATTCCAGCACCGTGATCGCGGACAGATAGAAGTGGGCCAGCGGCGTGGCCTCCGCCCATGCCAGCACCTGCGGATTCGCCTTGTCGGGGCGACGCAGTTCCGAGACGACGTTGGTGTCCAGTACAAACATCAGGACAGGTCTGCGGCGCGGTACAGGCCACCAGCGCGGGGCGGCTCAAAGTCGAAATCAGGCACCGCAGACGGCGGCTGGGCCAGCGCCTCGGCCAGGGTGACCTGCGCGCCCGTCAACCGGCGGTAGTCCTCCATGCTGAGCAGCACATGCGCGGGCCGCCCCCGGTCGGTGATGAACACCGGGCCGGTGCGCGTGCACTTCTTGGCGCGGCTGGCATCCTGGTTGAATTCGCGGCTGGTGAGGGTGGTAACAGTCATGGCAACACCTCAAAATAAAAATGATGTGATGTTACTACATTGCTGATTAATTCAGCATCATGCTCAGCCGCCGACGGTACGTGGCCACCAGCAGCGCCTGCGGGTCTTGCTCGGTGACCGACTTGCCGGAGATTTCAATGCCACCTGCGGTTTTGTTGCCTGCATCGGCGCTGGCCTTGGGCTTGGGCGGGGTGAGCAGCTCCAGGATGGCGATGAAGACTTTGCGGGGGGCTTCGTCGTTCCACTTTTTGTCGCGCATGATGATTTCCAGCAGCTCGTCCATGGCGGCAGTCCATTCGCCCAGGGCCATCAGGATGCGGCCTTT
>NZ_JBWMAX010000006.1:0-351661 GCF_056521385.1 Rhodoferax sp. RT5P35
CCAACCACCTGATTTTTCTGCACAAGGGCTGCATCGAAGAGCAAGGCGTGCCCCGCGAGGTCCTGACCCAGCCCAAGAGCGAGCGGCTGCAGCAGTTTTTGTCGGGTAGCTTGAAGTGAGCGCCCTCAACTCAGCAATCGGTGATTTGCCGACGCTGCTGGCCAGCATGGAGCCAACGCTGAACCAAGGCTGCTATGCGTTCTGCAGCGTGGAACCGGGCTGCGCCATCACCCTCGCCGACGTGATCGCCACGGTGCGCGAGCCCGAAGGCCTGTCCATCGTGCTGACCGAGACCCGGGCCAAAGCGCTGCAACTGACGGTGCTGTTCCGCTGCGCCTGGATCACGCTGACGGTGCATTCCGATCTGCAGTCCGTCGGCCTGACCGCCGCCTTTGCCACCGCGCTCGGTGCCGCCGGCATCAGCTGCAATGTGGTCGCCGGTGCCTGCCACGACCACATCTTCGTGCCGCTGCACCGCGCCGACAATGCGATGCAGGTGCTGCGCCAATTGCAGCATAACGCTACACTTTAAATAGCATCTAGCGCAGGTGGAATATGCGCTAGCGGCCTGTTTTCTTTAAATTCTGGAAATACGCCACCAGACGCGGTGGGGGTATGGACCTGGTTTTACAGTTCTGTAACGTCTGGGTGAGAAAATCGTGGGATGACTGAGCGCCCCCAAACCCTTGGCGAAGAAATCGCCAACAGCGTGAGCCACGGTGTGGCCCTGCTGGCCGCCATCGTCGCAACCCCTTTCCTGATTTTCTCGGCCCGCGACCTATCGGCTGCCAGCCTGGTCGGTGCCATCGTCTTTGCCGCCACCATGGTGTTGCTGTACTTGACCTCGACGCTGTACCACGCCTTGCCCGTGGGCCGCGCCAAACGCGTTTTCATGAAGCTGGACCACGGCGCGATCTACCTGTTCATCGCTGGCAGCTACACGCCGTTTGCGCTTGGGGCCCTCAGCGGGCCCTGGGGCTGGACGTTGTTTGGCCTGGTCTGGTCGATGGCCGCCACGGGCATCTTGCTCAAGGCCTTTAACCGCCTATCGCACCCCTGGCTGTCCACCGGCCTGTACCTGGGCATGGGCTGGCTGGTGCTGATTGCCGCTGTGCCGCTGGTGCAGCGCGTGCCCTCCGCCGGGGTCATGCTGCTGGTGGCGGGCGGCCTGGCCTACACCTTGGGTGTGGTTTTCTTCATGCTGGACAACAAGCTGCGCTACGCCCACACGGTGTGGCACGGCTTTGTGGCGGCCGGCACGGCCTTTCACTTTTTTGCCGTGCTGGGCTACGCCGCTTAAGCATTTAAAGGCGCGGGTCCCGTACCGAGCAGGGTCATCTGGCGCTACCGCTAGCTCAGTACCCTGCGCTGCGGTCCACGGTGTTCAGCACGGGTTGGCCGCTGCGCACCCGCTGCAGGTTGTCGAGGATCTGGCCAACGATGACTTCCGGGTGGGCGCCGGAAGCCATGTGCGGCGTGACCACCACGCGCGGATGCGCCCACAGCGCACTGGATACCGGCAAGGGCTCGTGGGCAAACACATCGAGCACGGCGCCACGCAGATGGCCCTGGTCCAGCGCCTGCAGCAAATCATCCACCACCAGATGCTCGCCACGGCCGCAGTGCACCAGCGCCGCGCCGGGCTTCATGGTGTCGAACAGCTGGCGGCCCAGCAAGCTGCGGGTTGCGTCGGTCAGCGGCAGCAGACACACCAATACATCGGGCGCGCGCAAAAAAGGTTCCAGCGCCTCCGGCCCGGCATAGGTAGTTACGCCGTCGATGGCGTGGGCCGAGCGCGACCAACCGCTGACCGCAAAACCCTGGGCCCGCAGCACCTGGGCCAAATGGCTGCCCAGCGCACCCAGGCCCATCAGGCCGACATGGGTCTGGTGGGCGGCTTTTTGTACCGGCATCTTCCAGACGCGCTGCGCCTACTGCTGCTGCGCCTGGTCCATCGCGCGGTGGTAGTACAGCACGGCCCACAGCACGTATTCGGCCATGCCGGCGGCCAGACCGGGATCGACGATACGGCAGACCGGTACCCCCGGGCGCGGCGCGGCGGCACCCAGCACATGGTCCACACCCGCCGCGATGGACGAGGCCAGGCGCAGGTTCGGCAAACTGTGCATCAGCCCAGCGGGCGGGTACCAGCCTGCCACGGCCTCGACATCGGCAGGGTCCGGCATGTCGGGCCACAGACGCACCTGCAGACCGGGCATGCCAGAGAAGCGACGAGCCGCCTCTTCACAAAAGAGCGTGTACAGATCGCCCAGGTCGTCGGTTTCACTACAGATCAGCAGAGTCGGCATAAAGCGGAAATCAATCTCGGTTAATCGCGGTAAGACGGGTCGATGCGGTCCAACTTGCGCAGCCAGGCTTGCCACAGGATCTGGCGTTCGTGCTCCACGCTTTGCAGCTGTTCGCAGGCGTGCTGGCTCAGGTGCGGGGGGATCTCGGTCACCGGGCCTGCGGTGCTTGCCAACTGGCTGGCAGCCAACTGGATTTCGCAGGCGCGGTTCAGGTAGAACATGATGCAAAACGCATCGGCCACGGTGGCACCCACCGACAGCAGGCCGTGGTGGCGCAGCACCAGCGCAATGTGGTCGCCCAGCGCCTGCTGGATGCGCACCCGCTCGCCCAGGTCAAAGGCCACGCCCTCGTAGGCATGCACCCCTACCCGGCCATAAAACTCAGTGCTGATCTGGTTGAGCTGCAGCAGCCCGCCCTCGCAGGCCGCCACGGCCATGCCCGCCAGGGTGTGGGTGTGGATGACGCAATGGGCATCGGCGCGGCCACCGTGCACCGCGCTGTGCACGGTGAAGCCTGCCACGTTGTAGTCGGCACTGCCCGACACCACGCGGCCCTGCATGTCCACCACCAGCAGGTCGCTGGCGCGTACCTCCTCGAAAAGGCGGCCAAACGGGTTGATCAAAAAACGCTCAGGTCCCCCGTCGGGCGGCAGCCGGGCCGAGAAGTGGGTGTAGAGCGTGTCGTCCCAACCGAACAGCGCGGCCAGGCGGTAGGCGGCGGCCAGATCGCGGCGCAGGGTGGCTTCGTCAGAGCTTGTCATATGGATGAGTGGTCTATGGGTGCTGCGCCATGTGCTGGTTACCCATGGCATCAGTGGCGAGAACGATCTGTTCCAGAAATACCGCGGAACCGGCTTCGCCGGGCCACCGGTATTGCCCCCGGCAAGGGGGTTGGTGGCCACGCGAAGCGGGCAAGCCTGGGGGTGTGCTTCATACCAGTCCCATGAAGCGGCGCACACGTTGCGTGGTGGCATCAGGTGCGTCGGCTTGTTGAATGTGCTTGGGTGCGGCATCCAGCTGGATCAACCCATTCTCCATGAAGAGCACACGGTTGGAGATGGCCAGGGCGAAGTCCATTTCGTGCGTCACGATGACCATGGTCATACCCTCTTGGGCCAGGTCCTGGATGACCTTCAACACTTCGCCCACCAGCTCGGGGTCGAGGGCAGAAGTCGGCTCGTCGAACAGCATCACATCGGGTTCCATCGCCAGCGCACGGGCAATCGCCACGCGCTGCTGCTGGCCGCCAGACAACTGGTGTGGATACTTATGCTGGTGCGCTAGCAGGCCGACCTTGTCGAGCAGCTGCAGCGCTTGCGTCTGGCGCACGGCGGCATCTGCGGGCTGGGCGTGGTAGCGCGGGGCCAGCAGCACGTTGTCCAGCACGCTGAGGTGGGGAAACAGGTTGAAGTTCTGGAAGGCCATGCCGATGCGGCGTATGCCGCCGCGCACCCGGCTGCTGTCCAGCGGCTCGTGGGCGTGGATATAGCTTTCGCCAAACAGGATGATCTCGCCCTGGTCGATGAATTCCAGCCCGTTGATGGTGCGGATCAGCGAGGTTTTTCCCGAACCCGACGGGCCGATGATGGAAATCACCTCGCCCACACCCACCTGCAGATGGATGCCCTTGAGCACCTGGTGGCTGCCGTAGGCTTTGTGGATGTTGCGCAGCTCCAGGGCCGCAGGCTGGCCGGGGGCCGCAGCTACAGGGTGCAGGGCCACCAGACCGCCCAGGGAGATGCGCAGCGTGGCGCAGGCTGCATCGTCCAGCGTGGTGGGATGGCGCTTTTGCAGGTCCAGCTTTTTCTCAACCCAGCCGAGCAGCGTGCTGAAGATGGTGACCAGCAGCACGTAGTACACCGCCACGCCCAGCAGGGTTTCCATCACCAGAAAATTCTGCGAATACAGGCGCAGCCCGGTCATCAACAGTTCGGGCAACGAGATCACCGACACCAGCGAGGTCAGCTTGATGATGGTCACATACTCGTTGATCAGCGTCGGCAGCGCGATGCGAAAGGCCTGCGGCACCACGATCAGCCGCATGGCTCCGAAGCGGCCAAACGCCAACGCCCGGCCCGCCTCGCGCTGGCCGCGCGCCACCGACAGCAGACCACCGCGGTGGATCTCGGCCATGTAGGCGGCTTCGGTCAGCACCATGGCGACCAGGCCCGCAAAAAATGGCTCGCCGATGACGCTGCGGCTCATCGGAAATATCTGCGGCAGGTTAAACACAAACACCACCAGTACCAGCAGCGGCACGCTGCGGAACAGCCAGATGTAGGCCCCCGCCAGCGCGCTGATCCAGCGGGTGGTGGAGATGCGGGCGCAGGCTAGAAAA
This sequence comes from Rhodoferax sp. RT5P35, assembly GCF_056521385.1. NCBI lineage: Bacteria > Pseudomonadati > Pseudomonadota > Betaproteobacteria > Burkholderiales > Comamonadaceae > Rhodoferax > Rhodoferax sp. RT5P35. Next base: position 4,648 of record NZ_JBWMAX010000006.1, read on the forward strand.
AATCCCAGCACCAAGCCCAGCACCCAGGACAGCGAGCCCAGCTCCACCACTGTCACACACGCCCGCCAAAAGATCCCCATGGAAAACAAGGACCAGAAATACGACCAATCTAATTCCATGTGGATGCTCCAGGAGGCGGGGCTAGTTACTTGGCGGCCACAGGCTCAAGTTCGTACTTGGTGATCAACGCGGCGTATTCGCCATTGGCCTGGGCTGCGGCCAAGGCCTTCTCCAGCGCCTGGTACAGCGCCGTGTTGCCCTTCTTCACGTAGATGCCCAGGGTTTGCGGGTACACCAAGGCGGGCGAACTGATGACAATGCGGGCCTTGCTGCGTTCGGCCAGCATTTTGGCGGCACCGGCGATTTCCAGCTGGGCCTGGATGTTTTTCGACAGCAGGGCCTGCGATGCCTCGGGGGCGGTGGGAAATTCGCTCACCGCCACGGCCGATTTGCCGTTGGGCAGGCAGTACTCGGCCGACAGCTTTTTCAGCGCGTTGACCCAGCTGGTACCGGTTTGCAGGCCGACCTTCAGGCCACACAGGTCTTGCTCGGTCTTGGGACTGACGCCGCCGTCTTTGGCCACCATGATGGAGGCACCGGTGCGGGCGTAGGCAATGGCATCGGCCTGGGCGGTGCGCTCCGGGGTGATGTACATGCCCGAGATCACGGCATCAAACTGGCCGCTGCCCAGACCCAGAATCAGGCTGGGGAACTTGGTGTCTACAAACGCAGGCTTGGCCTTGATGACGCGCCCCAGCATCTCGGACACATCGGGGTCAAAGCCCACCACCTTATCGCCCTGCCAGGATTCAAACGGAGGATAGGTGATTTCCATGCCGACCTTGAGCTGGCCGGGGGCCATGGTTTGGGCCATGGCCGCCACGGGCAAGATGGCGGCCAGGGCAGCACCGAGGAAAGAAATGCGGGTGATTTTCAGCATGGGAATAACTCCTAGAGGTGGATGGACGGGAAACAAAAATCTTCAAACGGTTGGTGCCGTGGTCTTCATGTGGCCAAAGCTGCCGGGCTTCAACGCGCCCTGGGGCAGCGCGATTTCGCCCGCTTCGACCTTGCGTTTCAGGTACTGGTAGGTCTGTTGCGCCTGGGCATACATGTGCTCGCCAATCGACAGCTCCTCATAACTGGCGATGGCTTCGGCACTGGCAAACTGCGGCAGCGGCCGGATACGGGTGTGGTAGTCGCAGGCAAAAAACAGCGGAAAGGAATAGCGCTCGTGCTGTACCTTGCGCACCCGGTGCGAGGTGGCGGGAAAAGCCCCGGCGGTCATCACCTCCAGCATGTCGCCGATGTTGATGACGAAGGCCTCCTCGCCGTCTTCTGCGTACGGTGGCGCATCGACCCACACACCCTGGTCGTTCATCACCTCCAGGCCGGGCTGGTCGGCCAGCAGCAGGGTGAAGCACTCGTAGTCGGTGTGCGCGCCGATGCCGGGGGCATCCACTGCCTCGGTGTCCACGGGGTAGTGGATCAGCCGCAGCTTGGACGGCGGGCAGGTCACCAGCGCCTCGAACGCGTCTTCGGGCTGGCCCAGCGACAGCGCAAAGCCGCGGAACAACTGCCGTCCCAGCGCAAACACGGCGGCGTAGTAGCGGGCCACGGCTTCTTTGAAGCCCGGCAGATCGGGCCACTTGTTGTTGCCGATGAGGGGCGTACCTGCCAGCACCAGAGGGTGGTCGTCGGGGGCATCGAAGCCAATGTCGAAGGCCTCCTTGTGGTCGGGGCGGCCTTTGGAATAGCGCTCCTCGCCCTCGGGCACATAGCCCTTGTGGCCCCAGGCATCGCCGATGTAGTAGCGCATTTTCCAGTCCATCTGCTGGTCAAACAGCGTGCGGCTGGCCTGGCGCAGCTCGGCCACCAATTCCGGCGCAATCCCGTGGCCGACGATGTAGAAAAAGCCCACCTCGCGGGCGGCATTACCCAAGGCATCCGCCACGGTCTGGCGCTGTGCCAGGTCGTCGCTGTACAGGCCGCTGATATTGATGACGGGCAAGGCGGTGAAATTTCGGGTTCCGGGTTGCATGCTCAGGCTCCTGCGAAAAAAGAAGTGGACTCGGACCAGCGCTCAAAATGCCGCCGCTCTTCTTGCGCCATCCAGCGGTTGACCTGCCAGAGGTCGGCCACCGGGCTTTGGGTGTAGGGCAGTTGATGCATGTAGCCGTCGGCACCGAACTCGGGGGTCAGGGTGCTGGTGGTAGTGCCCTGGGCGCGTTGTGCCGCCCAGATGGATTCCCAAATGCCCTGATGGAAAGCCAGCTCGACCGCGTATTCGGGGGCCGCCGGGTGCGGCACCTGCGGGCCCTGGGCGTAGCCCACGCGGGCCTGCACATGGTGGACACGCTCGATGAAGCTGCTGAGGTCGTCCAGCGGGTCGTCCAGCAACCTCTCGCACACGACCACCCAGTGGCTGATGTCGGCGGTATAGCGCAACTGCGGCAACTGGCGAACGATGTCCAGCGTGACCCAGGGGCTGTACAGCGCGCTGGCGCGGTGGGTCTCAAAAGTGCAGGCCATGCCAACGCTATCGGCCAGGGCCTGGGCCCGGCCCAGAAAGTCCACTTGCTGGGCCAGCGGCCAACGGTCGTTACCGGCCAGCAGGTTCACAAAGCGCGGCGACAGCTCGGCCGCCGCGTCGAAGGCCCGCGCCAGGTACTGCAAATGCACCTCGGGGCCGTCTTGCTGGCGCGGAATCACGTCGGCACCGGTGAACACGGTGGCGATGTAGCCCAGGGCTTCGGCCTGCAGGCTGTTACGCAAGGCCAGCCGCCCTGGCGCGTCGAAGGGCACACGGGCTTCCACACCCACACAACCGGCTTCACGCAGTTGGGCGGCGCATGTGGCCCAGTCGCCTTGCCAGCCCCAGAGAGATCTGAATATGTCGAGTTGCATGGTGAAGCTATCGGTTAGCGGTACGCCACGCCTGGCAGCACACACAGCATTTCATAAAGCAAGTTCGCGGCCAGTTGCGAAGTGTTGCCGCTCACGTCGTAGGGGGGCGACACCTCGACCAGGTCGCAGCCCACGATGTTCAGCCCGCGGCAGCCGCGTACGATTTCCAGCGCCTGGATGGAGGTCAGGCCGCCCACTTCGGGGGTACCGGTACCAGGGGCCCAAGCGGGGTCGATGCCGTCGATGTCGAAGGTCAGGTACACGGGGGTGTCGCCGATCTGGGCGCGCACCTCGGCCATCAGCGGGGCCAGCGACCGGTACCAGCACTGCTCGGCCTGCACCAAACGAAAGCCCTGGTCCACACCCCACTGGAAGTCGCCACTGGAATAGCCCTGGGCGCGCTGGCCGATTTGCACCACTTTTTTGCAGTCCAGCAGGCCCTCTTCCACCGCGCGGCGGAAGGTGGTGCCGTGGGCGATTTTTTCGCCAAACATGTCTTCGTTGGTATCGGTGTGGGCATCTACGTGTACCAGCGCCACCGGGCCATGCTTGCGCGCCACAGCCCGCAGGATGGGCAGGGTAATGGTGTGGTCGCCGCCCAGGGTCATGGGCACCACCGGGTAGGCCATCAGCCGGGTGTAGCTTTCCTCGATGATGCGCACCGACTCCAGCAGGTTGTAGGTGTTGATAGCCACGTCGCCCATGTCGGCCACGCTGAGCGAGTCGAACGGGGCCGCGCCGGTGGCCATGTTGTAGGGGCGGATCATCACGGATTCGGCGCGGATCTGGCGCGGGCCGAACCGGGTGCCAGCGCGCAGCGAGGTGCCGATGTCCAGCGGCACGCCGATGAAGGCGGCATCCAGGCCCTCGGCGCTGTCCATGGCGGGCAGCCGCATCATGGTGGTGCGACCGGCAAACCGGGGCATCTCGTTGCCGCTTTGGGGTTGGTGCAAAACTTTGGACACGCTGTAAGACCTTTCCGTGGGGCAACACGGCTGCGTGCTGCAATGGTCCGCACTTTAGCCACTACGGGTTGTGGAAAAATAGCAGTAAACAAATAATCAGTTGCCCGTTTCCATAACTAACAAGGCAAGGTTTACCTATGGCACAAGCTGCTGATCTCAAGCTGTTGCGCATTTTTGCGGCCGTGGCCCGCCACCAGGGTTTTGCCAAGGCGCAGCAGGAGCTGAACCTAACCACCTCGGCCATCAGCACCTACATGACGCAGCTGGAAGCCGATGTGGGCTTCTCGCTATGCCGGCGCGGGCGCGGTGGCTTCGCGCTGACCGCCAAAGGCGAGCTGCTGCTGTCGGAAACCCTGCGGATGCTGGGCGAGCTGGACAGCTTTGCGCTGTATACCCGGTCGCTCAAGGGCGAGCTGGGCGGCACGCTGAAGATGGGTGTGCTCGACACCACGGTGACCGATGTGTCGCTGCCGCTGGCCCAAGCCATCGGGGTGTTTTCCAGCCGCTTCCCCGGCATGCACCTGAGCCTGCTGATCCGCAGCCCCTACGAGCTGCAAAAAGGCGTGCTGGACAACGAGCTGGACATTGCCGTGGGTTTCTTTCCGGCCAAGGCCAACGGCCTGGTCTACCACCCGCTGTACCGTGAGCAGCAGTGGCTGTACTGCAGCGACCGGCACCCCTGCTTTGCGCAAAAGCACATCCTGCCCGCGGTGGTGTCGGAGCTGAACGTGGTGGGCCGCAGCTACTGGAGCCAGACCGAGCTGGGCCGCCACGGCTTCAAACGCAGCGTGGCCACGGTGGAAAGTATGGAAGCCCAGTTGATCCTGATTTTGTCGGGCGGCTATGTGGGCTACCTGCCCGAGCACTACGCCCAATCGTGGGTGGACCAAGGGCGTTTGAAGGTGCTGCTACCCGCCGAATTTGGTTACCAGTCGCAGTTCTCGCTGGCCCTGCGCAGGGGCCGCAGCCGCGAACTGCCACTGCAGGCCATGCGCGAATTGCTGCAGCCTGCGAAAGCGGTGGCACGGCAGTTGGGGTCCACCGGCAGATCCAAAACATGATGCAGCATGTTTTAGGCATCTTGCGCTTATTCCATAAGCACAAGAAGCTACATACAAAACATGGGCCGTAAAGGCAACTGTTGGGATAACGCGGTGATGGAACGCTTCTTCCTGCACCTCAAGATTGGAACGGGTCTGGCAGCGTAACCATGCCAACCTTGCCGAAGTACAGGCCGATATTGCCGACTACATCGTGGGCTTCTAAAACCTGTCAAGCTGCATTCCAAAGCAGAGCAGGCCATCGACTCCACGCACCGAGCCGCCAACCCAGACCTCATTGCAGCAGCGCCGCGATCCACACGACCAGCACAGCCGGCATCGCCGCCATGCAGGATGCCAAGAGCATGTCTCCGGTGACCTCCAGCCCACTGCACTTTCAAAATCAACGCGAAACCTTGACATAGATCAGTCTGCGCAATGGCGGCCTGGGCAACATTAGTACAGGTACCAAATCACCCCCATTACGTCAACGCGAGATATTCCCCCATGAACGCAATCGCAGCAAGCTCGATTCCACAGCCGCGCGCCGCAACGCACGCGCCAGGTACCCTGGGCCTCAGTCTGCTGGTAGCCCTGGTGGTGGGTTCCATCGTTGGCAGCGGCATCTTCGGGTTGCCGCAAAACATGGCGGCAGGCGCGGGTGCGGGGGCCATCTTGATAGGCTGGGGCATCACCGGCGTGGGCATGCTCACCCTGGCCCGCGTGTACCAAATCCTGTCGTTGCGCAAGCCGGAACTGGACAACGGCGTGTACGCCTATGCCCGGGCCTTGTCCGGCGAATACGTGGGCTTCAACTCGGCCTGGGGCTACTGGATCAGCGCCTGGATTGGCAACGTAGGCTATCTGGTGGCCGCCTTTGGCGCGCTGGGCTACTTCTTTCCGGTGCTGGGCGAGGGCAATACGCCTGCCGCCGTGCTGGCGGCGTCGGTCGCGCTGTGGGTGATCCATGCACTGGTGCTGCGCGGCATACAGGGTGCGGCGGTGCTGAACGCCGTGGTTACGCTGGCCAAGGTGATACCGCTGCTGCTGTTCATCGTGCTGGTGGCCATGGCTTTTCAGGTGGATACCTTCCGGCTCGACTTCTGGGGCGATGCCAAACTGGGCTCGGTGCTGGACCAGGTCAAGAGCACCATGCTGGTCACGGTGTGGGTATTCATCGGCATCGAAGGGGCCAGCGTCTACTCGGCCCGGGCCCGTGAACGCAAGGATGTGGGCCGCGCCACCGTCATCGGCTTCTTGCTATGCCTGCTGCTGCTGATGGCGGTATCGCTGCTGTCGCTGGGTATCACCACCCAGCCTGAATTGGCCGCACTGAAAAACCCGTCGATGGCCGGCGTGCTGGAGAAAGCGGTGGGCACCTGGGGCGCGGTAGCCATCACCCTGGGCTTGATCGTGTCCGTCGGCGGCGGCTTCCTGGCCTGGACACTGCTGGCGGCAGAGTCGCTGTTCACCCCGGCCGGCGGCGGTGTCATGCCGTCCTGGCTGGCGAAGCAAAACCCCAAAGGCGTCCCCGCCAATGCCCTGTGGCTGACCAACGGCATGGTGCAGCTGTTTTTGCTGGTTACGCTGTTCTGGAAGGCCTCCTACCTGGCGCTGATCTCGCTGTCTACGGCGATGATTCTGGTGCCGTATCTGTTCAGCGCCGTTTACGGCCTGCTGCTGGCGTGGCGCGGCGAGGGGCCGCGCGCCGCGCAGCACCGCAGCGACATCGCCGTCACCGGCCTGGCCATGGTGTATTGCCTCTGGCTGCTGTACGCCGCCGGGCTGAAGTATTTGCTGCTCAGCGCCCTGCTCTACGCACCGGGTGCGGTGCTGTACATCGTGGCCAAACGCCAGCGCTCCGAGCAGGCATTCACCCCCTGGGAATGGCTGGTGCTGGCGCTGCTGGTGGCGCTGGCCCTGGTTGCCGCCTATCTGCTCAGCATGGGCCAACTCAGCTTATAGATCTGGACAAAACACCATGACAACCCCTTCCAAAGGCTTGCACTCCGAAGTTGGCCGCCTGCGCAAAGTGCTGGTCTGCCGCCCCGGCCTGGCGCAAAAGCGCCTGACCCCCGCCAACTGCCACGACCTACTGTTTGACGATGTGCTGTGGGTGGCGCAGGCCCGCAACGACCACGATGCCTTCACCTCGGCCATGGCAGAGCGCGACGTGGAAGTGCTAGAGCTGCACGACCTGCTGGCCGATACGGTCGCCATTCCCGCCGCCCGCACCTGGCTACTGGACCGCAAGCTCAGCCCCGACTTTGTGGACGCTGAAACCGCCGCGCAATTGCGCCCCTGGCTGGAAGCGCTGCCACCCGCACTGCTGGCCCAGCACCTGATCGGCGGTGTGGCCCGGGCCGAGCTGCCATTTGAGCTGGACGGCCTGCTGGCCCGCTGCGCCAGCCCCGCCGACCTGCTGCTGCCACCACTGCCCAACACCTTGTTCACCCGCGACAACAGCTGCTGGATTGGCTCGGGCGTGGTGCTCAGCCCCATGTACTGGCCAGCCCGCCGCCAGGAAACGCTGCTGATGGCGGCGGTGTACCGCTTCCATCCCCTATTTGCAGGACGCGTCACCGAATGGTGGGGCGACCCTGACACAGACCACGGCCTGGCCTCGCTGGAAGGTGGCGATGTGATGCCGGTGGGCCACGGCGTGGTACTGGTCGGCATGGGCGAACGCAGCTCGCCACAGGGTGTCAGCCAATTGGCCCGGCGCCTGTTTGCGCAGGGTGCGGCCACCCATGTGCTGGCCGCGCAGTTGCCCAAATCGCGTGGCGCCATGCACCTGGATACCGTGTTCAGTTTTTGCGATGTGGACCTGGTGACGGTGTTTCCTGACGTGGTGAATGCCATCCGCGTGCACAGCCTGCGCCCCGGAAAAACCAAGGGCACGCTGGACGTGCGCACCGAGACCCAGCCGTTTCTGGAAGTGGTCGCCGCAGCCATCGGCCTGCCCCGGCTGCGCAGCGTCGCCACCGGCGGCGACAGCTACGAGGCCGAGCGCGAACAGTGGGACGACGGCAACAACCTGTTGGCGCTGGCCCCTGGCGTGGTCATGGCCTACAACCGCAACACCTACACCAACACCTTGCTGCGCAAGGCCGGGGTGGAAGTCATCACCGTACCCAGCGGCGAACTGGGGCGTGGGCGGGGCGGCAGCCACTGCATGTCCTGCCCGATCGAACGCGACCCTATCTAACCAGAGAACCCCCCATGGCCTTCAACCTCCGCAACCGCAGCCTGCTGACGCTGCAAGACTTCAGTCCCGACGACATCCGCTACTTGCTGGACCTGGCCGCCGACCTGAAACGCGCCAAGACGGCCGGCACGGAACACCCCCGGCTGCAGGGCAAAAACATTGCGCTGATCTTTGAAAAAGCCTCCACCCGCACCCGCTGTGCTTTTGAGGTGGCGGTACACGACCAGGGCGGCCACGTAACCTACATCGACTCGGTCGGCTCGCAAATGGGCCATAAGGAATCGCTGAAAGACACGGCCCGGGTGCTGGGCCGCATGTACGACGGCATCGAGTACCGGGGCTTTCACCAAAGCGTGGTGGAAGACCTGGCGCGCTTCTCCCACGTGCCGGTGTGGAACGGCCTGACCGACGAAGCCCACCCCACCCAGGTGTTGGCCGACCTGCTGACCATGCAGGAGTTTGGCGAAAAGCCGCTGCACGAACTGTCGTTCTGCTACCTGGGCGATGCCCGCTTCAACATGGGCTGTTCATTGCTGATTGGCGGCACGCAGATGGGCATGGACGTGCGCATCGCCGCCCCCAAAGAGCTGCAGCCGCCGGCCGCGCTGGTGGCGCAAATGCGTGAACTGGCCCGCAGCACCGGCGCCCGCATCAGCCTGGAGACCGACCCGCTCAAAGCCGTGGCGCTGGCCGATTTTGTCTATACCGATGTCTGGGTTTCCATGGGCGAGCCCGACGAGGTGTGGAAGAAACGCATCGACCAGCTGCTGCCCTACCAGGTCAATGCCGCGCTGATGCAGGCCACGCACAAGCCGCGCTCGCGCTTCATGCACTGCCTGCCCGCCTTCCACAACCTGGACACCGAGGTAGGCCGCCAAGTCCACGAGCGCTATGGCCTGAGCGAGATCGAGGTGACCGACGAAGTCTTCGAGTCCGATGCTTCCATCGTTTTCAGCCAGGCCGAAAACCGATTGCACACCATCAAGGCGGTTCTCGTGGCCACGCTGGCATGAAGATCGTCGTAGCCTTGGGCGGCAATGCGCTGCTGCGGCGCGGCCAGGCGCTGAGCGCCGACAACCAGTTGGCCAATATCCGCCGCGCCGCCACCCAGCTGGCCCGCATCGCCCACACGCACACACTGGTGCTGACCCACGGCAACGGACCGCAAGTGGGTTTGCTGGCGCTGCAGTCCGCCGCCTATACCGCTATGGACAGCGCCGTGGAAAGCTATCCGCTGGACGTGCTCGGGGCCGAGACCGAGGGCATGATAGGCTACCTGCTGGAGCAGGAGCTGGCCAACCTGCTGCCCGCCACGCGCGCCATCACCACGCTGCTGACGCGGGTGGAGGTCGATCCGCTCGACCCCGCCTTTGCCCATCCCAGCAAACCCATAGGCCCGGTGTACACCGCCAGCCAGGCGGCGCAGCTGGCAGCCGACAAGGGCTGGAAGATGGCCGCTGACGGCGACAGCATGCGGCGCGTGGTCGCGTCCCCCCAGCCGCTGCGCGTGCTGGGGCTGGACGCCATCCGCTGGCTGCTGGAACACGACGCGCTGGTGATTGCAGCGGGCGGCGGCGGCATCCCCGTCGCCAAGGGTGCCGACGGCCACAGCCTGCGGGGCATGGAGGCGGTCATCGACAAAGATTTGTGCAGCAGTCTGCTGGCGCGCGAACTCCATGCCGACTGCCTGGTGATCGCCACCGATGTGGCCGCCGTCTACCTCGACTGGGGCCAGCCCAACCAGCGCGCCCTGGGCAAAGTCACACCGCAAGAGTTGGCGCAGCACAGCTGGCCCGCCGGGTCGATGGGGCCCAAGGTGGCGGCCGCCTGCGCCTTCGTCGTCGCCACCGGGCGCCGCGCCGTGATCGGATCGCTGGACGATATCGAAGCCCTGCTGGCCGGCAGCGCAGGCACCCAGGTCCGCCCCGACCCGGTGGGAAAGCCGCCCCGCCGTGATTTATAGAAAAAATGCCTCTAGCGCAGTATCCACCTGCGCTATATGCCATATAAAACATAGCAAATATAAACTGCATAAACACGCCTTGCTGGTGGCGGCCTTGCTTCTGGCGGGCTGCGCGTCGATGGCGCCGCCGTATGCAAGGCCCGCATTAACGGTCGCCGGCCGCTATGGCCTCGACACCGCACCAGACGGCGCGCAAGCCGCAGCCACTGGCTGGCGCGACTACTTCCGCGAGCCCGCGCTGCAAAGTCTGATCGCCCAGGCGCTGGCCAATAACCGCGACCTGCGCGTCGCTGTGCTGCGGGTCGATGAAGCCCGCGCCGCCTACGGCATCCAGCGTGCAGATGCCTACCCCACCTTGGCAGCCCAGGCCAGCGCCAGCCGCTCGCGCACCCCGGCGGACCTGAGCTTTACCGGCAAGCCGCTGCTGGGCAGCCAATACCAGGTGGGGCTGGGCATGGCCAGTTGGGAGATCGATTTTTGGGGCCGGGTGCGCAGCCTGCAAGACGCCGCACTGCAGAGCTACCTGGCCACCGATGCGGCCCGCCAGGCGGCCACCATCGCCCTGGTCGCCCAGGTGGCGAACAGCTACTTGGCCCTGCGCGAGCTGGACGAGCGCATCGCCCTGGCCCGGCAAACCACCACCAGCCGGGCCGAGAGCCTGCGCATCTTCCAGCGCCGGGTAGCAGTGGGTGCGACCTCGCGGCTGAACCTGACGCAGGTGGAGACGCTCTTCACCCAGGCCCAGGCACTGGCGGTTCAGCTGCAACAAGCCCGCGCCAGCCAGATGCACGCGCTCACGCTGCTGGTGGGCACACATGGCGAGCTCACTTACACAGCCGGTTCACCCGGCATGGCGCTGGAGCTGCGTGCCGGCCTGCCGTCCGACCTGCTGCTGCTGCGCCCCGACATCCTGGCCGCCGAGCACCAGCTCCAGGCCGCCAACGCCAACATCGGTGCCGCACGCGCCGCCTTCTTTCCGCGCGTGGCTTTGACCAGCAGCTGGGGCACGGCCAGCGCCGAGTTGGACGGCCTGTTTGCCGGCGGCAGCCAGGCCTGGAGCTTCGCGCCCAGCATCTCGCTGCCGATATTCGATGCAGGCCGCCGCCGCAACAACCTGGCGCTGGTCGAAACCCGCCGTGACATGGCGCTGGCCCAGTACGACAAGGCCGTACAGAACGCCTTCCGCGACGTCTCCGATGCCTTGTCAGCCCGCCGCTGGCTCACCGAGCAGACCGCCATCGCCCAGAACGCCCTGGCCACCCAGACCGAGCGCGCCCGCCTGTCGCAAATGCGCTTTGACAACGGCGCTGCCGCCTACCTGGATGTGCTGGATGCCCAGCGCGACCTGCTGGCCGCCCAACAGCAGCTGGTGCAAACGCGCTACGCCCTGCTGACCAGCCGGGTCAGCCTGTATGAAGCCCTGGGTGGCGGCGCTTTGGAAAACACCACTCTCACAGAACACGGCACGCCATGAACACCGCCCTCACCGTTGCCGCCAGCCCGGCGCCCCCATCGCCCAAGTTGCCACCTCCGCCAGCCATCCAGAAATGGAAACCCTGGTTGGTGACCGTGGCCATCGCAGCCACGCTGGCAGCCGCCGGCTACTTTGCCTGGCAGATGCTGCACCCGCAGGGCCCCGGCCCGGGCTTTGTCAGCAGCAATGGCCGCATCGAAGCCACCGAGATCAATGTGGCGGCCAAGCTCGGCGGCCGCGTGCAAGACCTGCTGGTGGACGAAGGTGCGTTTGTGCAGGCCGGGCAAGTGCTGGGCCACATGCAAGTGCAGACGTTGGAGGCGCAGCGCGATGAAGCCCGGGCGCACCAGCAGCAGGCCGTGACCGGCATCGATACCGCTGTGGCCCAGGTTGCCATGCGCGCCAGCGACCGCCTAGCCGCACAGGCCGTGGTGGTGCAGCGGATGAGCGAATTCGACGCGGCGCAACTGCGTCTGCAACGCTCACAAATTCTGGCGCACGAAGGCGCCTCGTCCGAGCAGGAGCTGGACGACGACCGGGCCCGGGTGCGCAGCGCGCAGGCCGCGGTGGATGCCGCCCGCGCCCAGGTGGCCGCCGCCAGCGCCGCCATCGCTGCAGCCCAAACCCAGGTAACTGCCGCCCGCTCTGCGGTGCTGGCGGCCAGCGCCACCGTGGTGCGCATCCAGGCCGACATGGACGACAGCGCCTTGACGGCACCCCGTGCCGGCCGGGTGCAGTACCGCATCGCCCAGCCCGGTGAGGTCGTGGCGGCCGGCGGCAAGGTCATCAGCCTGGTCGACCTGGCCGATGTGTACATGACCTTCTTTGTGCCCGAGGCCAACGCCGGTCGGCTGGCACTGGGCAGCGAGGTGCATCTGGTGCTGGATGCCGCACCGCAGTATGTGATCCCCAGCAAGATCTCGTTTGTGGCCAGCACCGCCCAGTTCACCCCGAAAACGGTGGAGACCGCCAGCGAGCGGCAAAAACTGATGTTCCGCGTGAAGGCACAAATCGACCCCGCCTTGCTGCAAAAACACCTGCAGCAGGTGAAGACCGGTGTGCCGGGCATGGCCTGGATCAAAACCGACGCACAAGCAGCGTGGCCCGCGGAGCTGACCGTCAAGGTGCCGCAGTGACAGCAGCCCCGGTTGCGCAGCTGGCCAACGTTCATCTGCACTACGGCAAGACGCAGGCGCTGATCGACATCACACTGGACCTCCCCGCCGGGTGCATGGTGGGGTTGATCGGGCCGGACGGCGTGGGCAAGTCTAGCCTGCTGTCTTTGCTGGCCGGCGCCCGGGCGGTGCAACAAGGCCATGTGCAGGTGCTGGGTGGCGACATGGCCCGCACCGCGCACCGCAACAGCGTATGCCCGCGCATTGCCTATATGCCCCAGGGTCTGGGCAAGAACCTCTACCCCACCTTGTCGGTAGAGGAAAACCTGCAGTTCTTCGGCCGCCTGTTTGGCCACAACAGCGCCGAGCGGCGCCGCCGCATCGACAGCCTGACACGCAGCACCGGGCTGCAAGAATTTCTGTCGCGCCCAGCGGGCAAGCTGTCCGGCGGTATGAAGCAGAAGCTGGGCCTGTGCTGCGCGCTGATCCACGACCCCGACCTGCTGATTCTGGACGAGCCCACCACCGGTGTGGACCCGCTATCGCGCCGCCAGTTCTGGGATCTGATCGACGGCATCCGTGGCGACCGCCCGGGCATGAGCGTGGTGGTGGCCACCGCCTACATGGAAGAAGCCGACCGTTTTGACTGGCTGGTGGCCATGGACGCGGGCCGCATACTGGCCCAGGGCACGCCCGCAGAACTGCGTGCGCGCACTCATACCGAGACGCTGGAAGCCGCCTTTATCGCCCTCTTGCCCGAGGCCCAGCGGCATGGCCATCATGCCATCCACGTGCCCCCGCTGGTGGAATCGGCCCAACCCGAGATCGCCATTGAAGCCCAGGGTTTAAGCATGCGCTTCGGCGAATTTTTGGCCGTGGACCGGGTGGACTTTCGTATCCGGCGCGGGGAGATTTTTGGCTTTCTGGGCTCCAACGGCTGCGGCAAATCCACCACCATGAAGATGCTGACCGGCCTGCTTCCCGCCACCGCGGGACAGGCCTTGCTGTTTGGCAGCAAGGTGAACCCCAAGGACATCGCCACCCGCAGGCGCGTGGGCTATATGTCGCAAGCGTTCTCGCTGTACGCCGAGTTGACGGTCAGGCAGAACCTGGTGCTGCACGCGCGTTTGTTCCAAGTGGCCGAGGCCGAGATTCCCGACCGCGTAGACGCGATGGTGCAGCGCTTCAAGCTGCGCGAGGTCTTGAACAGCCTGCCGGAAAGCCTGCCGCTGGGCATACGCCAGCGCCTGTCGCTGGCGGTGGCCATGGTGCACAAGCCCGAGCTGCTGATCCTGGACGAGCCGACCTCCGGCGTGGACCCGGTGGCGCGCGATATGTTCTGGCAGCTGATGATCGACCTGGCCCGCAACGACCTGGTGACGATCTTCATCTCCACCCATTTCATGAACGAGGCCGAGCGCTGTGACCGCATTTCGCTGATGCACGCCGGCCGGGTGCTGGTGACCGACAGCCCGGCCGGGCTGGTGCGGCAGCGTGGCACTGAAAATCTGGAGCAGGCCTTCATTGCCTACCTGGAAGAAGCCACCCCTCCCGCCCCCAAGGCCGATGTTGCACCAGAGCCCGCGAAGACGGCTGGAGCGGCGGCCCGCACACGAGGCTTCAGTTTTGCACGCGCCTGGAGCTATACGCTGCGCGAGTCGCTGGAGCTGCAGCGCGACCCGGTGCGGGCCGCACTGGCGCTTCTGGGCACGGCATTTTTGATGCTCATCATGGGCTACGGCATCAATCTGGATGTGGAAAACCTGTCCTACGCCGTGATGGACCAGGACCAGACAGTGCTGAGCCAGAACTACGTGCTCAACCTGTCCGGTTCGCGCTATTTCATCGAGAAGCCGCCCATCACCAGCTATGCCGAACTGGACCAGCGCATGCGCAGCGGAGAGCTGTCGCTGGCCATTGAGATACCCCACGGCTTCGGTCGCGACATCGCGCGCGGCACGCCGGTGCAAATGGGTGCGTGGGTCGACGGTGCCATGCCCGCCCGGGCCGAAACCGTGCGCGGCTATGTGCAGGCCATGCACACCATGTGGCTGGCCGACATGGCAAGCCACCGGCTGGGTCAGTCGATGGCAGCGCCCGCCAGTATCGAAAGCCGCTACCGCTACAACCCCGATGTCAGAAGCCTGCCCGCCATGGTGCCAGCGGTGATTCCCATGCTGCTGATGATGATCCCGGCCATGCTGACGGCGTTGTCGGTGGTGCGCGAGAAAGAGATGGGCTCCATCATCAACCTCTACGTCACCCCGGTCACCCGCAGCGAGTTTTTGCTGGGCAAGCAGCTGCCCTACATAGCGCTGGCCATGTTCAACTTCCTCTTGATGGCAACGCTGGCGGTGACGGTGTTTGACGTGCCCATCAAAGGCAGCTTTGCCACGCTGACGGTCGCGGCACTGGTATTTGTGCTCAGCTCCACCGGCATTGGCCTGCTGGCCTCCACTTTCACCAAGAGCCAGATCGCCGCGATATTTGTGACCATGATCGGCACCATCATCCCCTGCGTGCAGTTTGCGGGCCTGACGAATCCCGTGTCCTCACTCGAGGGCATGGGTGCGGTGGTGGGGCACATCTATCCCGCCACGCACTTCTTGACGATCTGCCGGGGGGTGTTCAACAAGGCGCTGGATTTCTCCGGCCTGGGCCCATCGTTCTGGCCTTTGCTGATCGCCGTCCCCGTGATCCTGCTGATGTCCATAGGGCTGTTGAAAAAGCAGGCAAGCTGAATGCGCATCCCCAATATCTACCGCCTGGGCATCAAGGAATTGTGGAGTCTGGCGCGCGACCCGATGATGCTGGTGCTGATCGCCTACACCTTCACCCTGTCGATTTACGTGGCGGCCACAGCCATGCCGGAGAGCCTGCACAACGCACCGATTGCCATCGTGGACGAGGATGGATCGCCGCTGTCGGCGCGCATCATTTCCAGCTTGTACCCGCCGCACTTCAAGCCCCCTGCCATGGTGTCGCTCACCGAAGTGGACGCGGGCATGGACAGCGGCCAGTACACCTTTGTGCTGGACATTCCGCCCAACTTCCAGCGTGATGTGCTGGCCGGCCGCGCGCCCGCCTTGCAGCTGAATGTGGATGCCACGCTGATGAGCCAGGCGTTTACCGGCAACGGCTACATCCAGCAGATCATTACCAGCGAGGTCAACGAATTTGTGCAGCGCTACCGCAGCACCGCGGCAGCCCCGGTCGACCTGGTGCTGCACATGCGCTTCAACCCGAATCTGGAGCAGGCCTGGTTCGGCTCGCTGATGGAGATCATCAACAACGTCACCATGCTGTCCATCATCCTCACCGGTGCGGCACTGATACGCGAACGCGAGCACGGCACGCTGGAGCATCTGCTGGTGATGCCGGTCACGCCCACCGAAATCATGCTGGCCAAGGTCTGGTCCATGGGCCTGGTCGTGCTGTTGGCTGCGCTGATGGCGCTGGTATTTGTGGTGCAAGGCGCGTTGGGCGTGCCAATCGAAGGATCGGTGGCCTTGTTCATGCTGGTGGCGGCGCTGCACCTGTTTGCCACCACCTCACTGGGGATTTTCCTGGCCACTTTGGCGCGCTCCATGCCGCAGTTCGGTATGCTGCTGGTATTGGTGCTGCTGCCGTTGCAGATGCTGTCGGGCGGGGCCACCCCGCGTGAAAGCATGCCGGCACTGGTGCAAAACATCATGTTGCTGGCGCCCACCACCCACTTTGTGTCTGCCGGTCAGGCGATTCTGTACCGGGGCGCGGGCCTGGCGGTGGTATGGCCGCAGCTGCTGGCCATTCTGGTGATCGGCACCGTATTCTTTTTTGCCTCCCTGGCACGCTTTCGCAAGACGATCAGCCAGATGGCTTGAGTCAGACGTGCCGACTGGCGCTGTCAATGCGACAGCAATGCGCACCGGCCGGTTTGCAGCAGCAAAGACCGGGTGACACCGCCCAGCGCCCACTCCCGCAGCCGGCTGTGTCCGTAGCCCCCGGCAACCACCAGATCCGCCTCATATTCCCAGGCAATCGCGGACAACTGGGCTGCGTCATCCCCGGTGGCCAGAGGTGCCAGGGACTCGGCCACCACACCATGGCGGTGCAACCATGCCACCACATCCGCAAGCCGCGCCCGTGCGGCGACCAGCCCGGGCTCTGCAGCCAACTCCACGACCCGGACATCGGTGGCGGTTTTCAGCAAAGGCAATGCGTCATAGACCGCCCGGCGGGTTTCACGGGTGTCTTTCCAGCCGACGACGACACGTTTGAGCTGCGCCTGTTCTGCGGTGGGCGGCACCACCAGCACCGGGCGTCCTATCTGCATAATGAGATCTCCGGTATCCACGGTTCGGGACGGATCGAACAAATCGCTTTTGGCAACGCTGGTGATGAACAAGTCTGCGCTGCGCGCCTCACTTGCCAGGTAGTCGCTGAGCGAAACATAGCCAGTGGTGGACCGCCACTCGACCCAGGGCACGTGGCTCTGCAGCGCGCTGCGGAACTCTGCCTCGGCCTGGGCCATCTCTTTGGCAATCTCTAAGCGGTTTTCCTCAATCAGGTCGCCATAGACATAGCCATCGCCATACACCAACTGCATGGGTTGGCAGGCAGCGATACCCACCACACCAGAGCGGAATCGTTGGGCAAGATTCAAGGTGACTTGCAGTAGCTCTGCATTCGATCGCCCCAACTCCAAATGCACCATCAAAGTAGCGTAGGACATAGTGTCTCCTGTTGAAAAAATTTCTTGGCAGGACTTACGCAAGTCCTGGTTGAATGACTGCGTTGATCGGTCGCCGCAAGGACTGCAGCGTTGCGGCACCGTAGCCAAAGCGCACCACCAAGTCTGGGCGACCGGTGCCGATGCCCAGGTAAATTGCAAACTGGGGGCGCAACTCAGCCACCTCTACTGGCTGGTTAAGCATTGCATTGCGCATGCCCAGCGCAGTCGCCTGGAGCGCGAACCGCTCGTAGCAACGGCCCACTTCAACCCAATGCGCCTTGTCGCTAACATCAGAGACAAAGACCGCCAGGCCGGAAGAACTTCGCACCTGCTTGGCGTACTTGTCGTTTTCATGGTCGGCGGTCATGAAAAAAGGCATGAGCCGTGATCCCAGCCAGTGCGGTAGCGTGGGGTTGCCGGAAGCGGCTGAGAACAAGCCATCCCCTGTGACCAAAGCTTCGTTCGTATTGAAGCGCACCCAAGAGCCGAGCTCCGCCATAAAGGCTGGATTGCCCATCTGTTGGGTGTTGCCGCGGGTCACGTACTCCAAGATCTGCTCCATCTGTGGCCTGCTGGTGAACAGCAGGGGCCGCACCCCTGTGCCGGTTCCCGCTTGCTCCAGCAGCCTCAAATCCCCAGCAGACAGGGTACGACCGTCGTACTCGGCCCGGGTCGATTGGCGCAGGGGAATTGCCTCAAAAAGAGGTGTGCGCAGAGCACGCGTAGCCGTCAGATCGATACGAACCGCACCACTGGCCTCCTGAAACACCACCTCACCATGCAAGCCCACCGCCAGGGCGGCCTGCACCAGGTTTTCAGCAGCGCAGCCAAGGCTCACATAGAGATGATGGTCATCCGGGTCCACCGCTGGGCAGCGCCGCGACAGATCCGGCAAGATGGTGATGCTGCCTTCGCCCAGCTTGAATATCCAGCACTGGGTGTTATGGCTGGAGGGAGCCAGCGTGGCGTAGCGCACCAATTCATGCAACGAGAAACCGCCCGCCTGGGGCTGCACCTGCAAAGGCCTCCGGATATCTTGCACCGCGTTCGCATATCTGTCGTCACCACCGGCGCAGGCCAGCGTCGCGACGGCGGCCGTACCTGAGACAAGGAATGTGCGTCGCTTTGACATGCCATGCTCCGGGTCAACTATCCACCATCCGCCTGGCAGGGTCAGCGATGGGAAAAATCCAGCACCACCCGCGAAGGCACTTCACCGTGGGCCAGCCGTTTGAACACATCGTTGATGGCGGAAAGCGGTTGCAATTCGAAATCCGCCTTCACTTTGCCATCGGCGGCAAACGCCAAGGCTTCGGCCATGTCACGGCGGTTGCCGACGAACGAGCCGCGGATGGTGATGCAATTGGCCACCACATCAAACAAAGGTGTCGGGAACTCCCCCGGTGGCAGACCGACCAGCACACAGGTGCCAAACTTGCGCGTCATACCTACACCTTGTTTGAAAGCTGCCAGCGATGGCGCAGTGATCAGCACCCCGTGGGCACCACCGCCGGTGGCTTTGATCACCTCGGCAATCGCATCGCCGTGCAGGGCATTCACTGTGGCATTGGCGCCAAGCCGTTTCGCGTGGGCCAGCTTGCCGTCGTCGATGTCCACCGCACAGACGTGCAAGCCCATGGCCTTGGCGTACTGGATGCCCAGATGGCCCAAACCGCCGACACCGGAAATAACCACCCATTCGCCCGGCTTGGCCTGGGTCTCTTTGATGCCCTTGTAAGAGGTGATACCAGCGCAGATCAAGGGTGCTGCCTCCTGGGCCGTCAAGCCGGCCGGTATGTGGGCCACGTAATTGGGGTCGGCAAGGATGTACTCGGCAAAGCCACCGTTCTGGGTATAGCCGCCAAACTGGGCTTCGGCACACACCGGTTCACGGGCGGCAAGGCAGTATTCGCAATGGCCGCAGGCGGAATACAGCCAGGGCACGCCCACGCGGTCGCCCTCCTTCACCGCCGTCACACCCGCACCCAGCGCAACGACCAGGCCTATGCCTTCGTGGCCCGGGGTAAACGGCAGCGATGGCTTGACGGGCCAATCGCCGTTGCCAGCATGCAGGTCGGTGTGGCAGACACCGCAGGCCTCGGTCTTGACCAGGATCTGGCCCGGACCTGGGGTCGGTATCGGTACCTCCCTCAGGACCAGAGGTTTGCCGAATTGCTCTACGAAAGCGGCTTGCATGCTGCGTGTCATGGTGATCTCCTTGATGGATGGATGGAAACTAGGCCGCGGCGGCGAGACCCAGGCCTCGCACCGCTTCGATCATCTGGACCAGCACAGCCTGAGCATCGCCATAGACCATGTTGCAGTTGTCGCCGTAAAACAGCGTATTGGCGATGCCTGCGTAGCCCTTGCCCTCGCCGCGCTTGATGACAAAAACCTGCTTGGTCTGGTCTACATTGAGGATGGGCATGCCGAAGATGGGCGAAGCCTTGTCGGTGCGGGCGGCAGGGTTCACCACGTCGTTGGCGCCGATGACCAGCGCGACGTCGGTAGCCTTGAAATCGCCGTTGATGTCTTCCAGCTGAAGGATCATGTCGTAGGGCACGCCAGCCTCGGCCAGCAGCACGTCCATCTGGCCCGGCATGCGCCCCGCCACGGGGTGCACGGCAAACCGGACCGACACACCGCCGGCCTGCAGCAGTTTGACGAATTCGAACAGCTTGCCCTGGCCTTGGGCCACCGCCAGGCCGTAGCCCGGCACGATGATGACCGACGTGGCGTAACGCATGGCGATGCCTGCGTCACCGGCCTGCATGGGTTTGAGCTCGCCCTGGATCTTGCCGGGCTTGTGCTTGGTAACCTCGCCAAAATTACTGAACACCACGTTTGCTACGGAGCGGTTCATGGCTCGGCCCATGAGCAGTGTCAGCAACAACCCGGCCGCGCCGACCACCATACCGGCCACCATCAGTGCCGGGCTCTGCAGCACAAAGCCTTCGAGCCCCACCGCCAGGCCGGTGAAGGCATTGAAAATGGAGATCACCACCGGCATGTCCGCACCGCCGATGTGCAGCGTCATCAAAACACCCAGGGCCAACGCGCAGCCAAAGAACAGGTACACAAAAGCCGGTGTCACCTGCAGCAGCGGGGCTATGTCCGCACGGATAGTCGCGATATAGGTGCCGATGGCCAGAGTGAGTACCAGCATCAGCGCGTTGAACGCCTGCTGCCCCTTCAGCCGCAACGGCTGCTGGATCACACCGTCCAGCTTGGCCCAGGCGATAAGCGAGCCCGACAGCGATACCGAACCGATCAGTGCACCCAACAGCGTCACGACGAGGATGGTCAAACTGTGGGCCTTGTCTGCCAGCAACTCCGCGGCAGCGATGGCTGCGGCTGCACCACCGCCCATGCCGTTGTAGAGCGCCACCATCTGCGGCATAGCGGTCATGGCCACCGTACGCCCGCTCCACCAGGCGACACCGCCCCCGAGGCTCAGCGCGAGCAAGGCCAAAGCGATGTTGGTCACCAGATAGGGCTGGGCCGCGGCGCTAACGCCAAACGCATGCAGAAAGCTGGCGGCAATCGCCATGGCCATGCCCACGCCAGCAACAAAGATACCCGAAGCCGCCGTGACCGGAGATGCCATGCGGTGCAAGCCGTAGAGGAACAGGAAGGCCGCAGTGATGTCGGCCGCGACGATGCCGAGTTGGGCCAGCTGAAGAACAATGATGGGCATGGTGCTGGTCTCAATGCTTTTTCTTCACCGGCAGGCGTTTGACCTTGCTCTGGGCCGCGAGGCTTTTGACCTTGCCGTGGGCCGCGGTGTGGCCACTGGGCTTGAACATGGCCAGCATGCGGTCGGTTACCGCATAGCCGCCGGCCGCATTGCCTGCCCCCAACAGGACCGCCAAAAAGCCCAGCACTTGCTCTTGCACGGAGCTCGCATTCAGCAGCGCGTAGATGCCGCCGACGACCACAATCCCGTGCACGAAGTTCGAGCCCGACATCAAAGGGGTGTGCAGGATGGCCGGTACGCGACCGATGATTACCCAACCTGCAAAGGCTGCGAGCAGAAAGATATACACGGCGACGAAGCCAGAAATTCCAATGGAGAATTCCATGATGGTGTCCTTTTGCGACTCTTTTAGGCTGATGCCAATGCGCGTTGTGGAGTGCTCAGCGATTTGTCCTGGCCCGCATGCGTGAGCACCGTCTTGGCAAGAATTTCGTCGCTCCAGTCGATGACGATGACGTTGTCCTTGAGCATCAGTGCGAGCAGGTTGTACTGGTTCTTGGCGTACAGCGCGCTCGCGTCTTCGCCCAGCAAGGATGCGACGTTCAGCGGTGCCAGGATGCGCACCTGGCCGATCTGTACAGTCTCTCCTGGGCGGGTGTCCTCGCAGTTGCCCCCGCCTTCTGCCGACAGGTCGACGATCACAGCACCGGCCTTCATGCCGGCGACTTGGGCGCGGCTGATGAGTTTGGGAGAAGCTTTACCGGGAATAGCGGCCGTGGTGATGACCAGGTCCGCCTTCTGGATGTGCGCCGTCAAGACGTCCGCCACCTTGGCTTTTTCTTCAGCACTCAGTTCGCGGGCGTATCCGCCTTTGCCTGTTGCGTCCACCCCGGTATCGACAAAACTGGCCCCCAGGGACAGTGCTTGTTCCCGTGTCTCTGGGCGAACGTCATACCCCTCCACGATGGCACCGAGCCGGTGGGCGGTGGCAATTGCCTCCAGGCCAGCGACACCCAGGCCCATCACCAGCACATGGGCCGGCCCGAGGGAGCCCGCTGCGGTAGTGATCTTGGGCAGCACCCGCGCCAGCTGCGTGGCCCCCAGCTGCACCGCGTAATACCCCGCCAAGGCTGACTGGCTGGACAGTGCATCCATCGCCTGCGCCCGGCTGATCCGCGGCACCCGCTCCATCGCAAAGCAGGTGATCTTTTTGTCCAGCAGGCGCTGCACCAGCGCCTGCTGGTTATGCGCGTAGACGAAGGAGATGAGGATCGCGCCCTCTTGCATCGCATCCACCACCTCCAGCGCGGGGGGCTGCACGCACAGCACCACGTCCGCATCACGAACCATGGCGATACGGTCTTCCATGATGGCGACGTCTTCGAACGCGGCATCGTCCAGGTGGATGGCTGCACCGGCGCCGGCCTGCATGTGCAGCCTGGCACCCAGCTTACGTAGCTTGACCACTACAGAGGGCACCAGCGCCACACGGCGCTCGTGCGGCTGGGTTTCCTTCAGAACGGCAACGTTGACGTACATGGCACTCTTCGGAGTCAGGCTGGTGCGTCCAGCACGGCCGTGCGCACCAGCTTCTTGTTGACGAACTCCTGGATGCCCATGTTGCCTAGCTCACGGCCGTAGCCGGAATACTTGATGCCTCCAAAGGGCAACTCCGCGTCGGCCCAGTCGATGTTATTGATGAAAACCATGCCGGTGTCCACGCGGCTGGCCACGCGTTTGCCGCGCGCCAGGTCTTTTGTCCATACCGAGCCGCCCAGGCCAAAGTCAGAATCGTTGGCCAAGGCAATCGCTTCATCCTCGTTCTTGACGCGGTAAAAAGAGACCACGGGGCCAAAAAATTCGTCTCTGAACGCCGGATTGCCGGGTGCGATGTCTGTCAGGATCGTGGTCTCCATGAACGCCCCTGGGCGGGCTATGCGCTTGCCGCCCATCAACAGCTTGGCACCATGGGCCACGGCAACGTCCACCTGCTTGAGGAGTTGCAGCAACGCCTCTTCGGTGGACAAAGGGCCATGCGTGGTCTTTTCGTCCATCGGATCGCCTGGTACCAAGGCCTCCAGCGCCGTCTTGAATTGCGCAAGAAACTTGTCCGCCACCGAGTCCAGCACAATGAAGCGCTTCGCGGCGCAGCAAGTTTGCCCGGCGTTGTACATCCGCCCCCACACTGCCCAAGGGATGGTCTTGTCCAGGTCGGCATCGTCTAGCACGATGAAAGCATCGCTGCCGCCCAGCTCCATCGAGGTCTTCTTGAGGTTCTGCCCGGCGCGCGAGGCCACACTTTTTCCCGCTGCGACGCTGCCCGTCAGGGCCACGCCTTTGATGCGCGGATCGTCAATCACCAGGTCCGACTGTTCATGTGAAATCAGCAGATTGGTATACGCGCCCACGGGTGCGCCCGCATCGATCAAAAGCTTTTCGAAAGCCATCGCGCACTGCGGCACGCAGCCCGCATGCTTTACCACCAGCACGTTGCCGGCCATCAACTGTGGCCCCGCCACACGCGCCAGTTGGTAGTAAGGGAAGTTCCAGGGTTCCACGCAGAACAGTACGCCGAAAGGGCTGCTCTCCATGTGGGCTTCGCCGACCTTGGGGTTCAGCTGCACAGGCGCCAAAAAAGCCTCGGCATGCTGGGCGTAGTAGGCCAGGATGTCGCCGCTGAATTTGACCTCGGCGCGCGCCTCGCCGATGCGCTTGCCCATCTCCATTGTTGCTAGCTTGGCAAAATCATCCGCTTGCGCATGCAGCAGCGCGCCGGCCTTTGCCAGTATCTTCGCCCGCTCCGCATAGCTGGTGTGCTTCCAGGCCTGGAAGCAGGACTCTGCCTGTGCCAGCGATACCTCTAGTTGCGGGCTGCTGAGATGCTCAAAGCTCTTGAGAATCTTGCCCGTGTTGGGGTTGGTGCTTTGGTAGGTCATGGTCTGGCTTTCGTGAGGGTGTTGGATAAGCCATTGTTCGGCCGAGTAGCTCGGCTGGGCTTGATCTAGCGCAAGCTAAGCCCAGCCACTCAAATATCCTTGATGCTTTGCAGCAATGCCGCCTGCAACACAAACCGGTGCTTGTCCTCAAGGGAAGTAGCACCGCCCAGTAGCGCAACACACCGTGCAACAGGATGGTGCAGCGACGCAATGCAGTGGTACACCGGAATGCCTGCATGCTTACGCACCTGCTGTACCAAGGGCAATGCCAAGTTTTGGCACTCCACCGCGTCGTACAAACGCCCCATCAGCTGCGCGGTGCGCTGCACCTCCAGCGGAGTACTCAGCTCTGTGAGGCTGGGTCGTATATGCGCCACATGCGCACCCAGCTCCTCTGCGGCGTGGCGAAAGAAAGTCGCTTCTAATCCATGCTCGTCTTCGCAGAGCAAAGCAGTTTTTTTACCCCCTAGCAACGGCTGGACGCAGCCAGCTTCAAAAGCCTGTTGCAGCCGATGCGCATCCACCAATAGCGCTAAGTACAGCTGGTCGAAAGCCTGTGCGCTACGGTGTTTTGGCAAGTGGGTCATGGTGCTTTGCGTGCGGCAGGCAATAGCACCTGCACGCTGCAGGCAGCTTAGCGATTCGCTCTCTTACGGGCTTGATGCACATCAAGATCGACCGTGCCGCCGAAGTGATCTGACGTTGTTACACAGCGGACACCTACCCGCGACACAACGTTACCGAGTGACGCACACGGTTGTCACCAGATTGCCTATCGCCGCCTAGCATCCACCCTACAAACTACACAGGCGTTCGAAATGCATACCACCAGCCAAGAAATTGCCGAAACTCTGCAACTGCTCCACGATGTACTGGCCCCGCAACGCCGCGTAGTGCATGCAGGCGACCGGGCCTACCAGGCAGGCTCGCCATTCCTCAACTTGTACATCCTGCATGCAGGCATATTCAAAGTGGTGAATCTGACACCAGACGGCCGCGAACAGGTCGTTGGCCTGAAATTCCGAGGCGATTGGCTCGGCTTTGACGGCATTGCCCACGGTCGGTACTCGTGTGAAGCTGTCGCCATGGACACCGGCGAAGTCTGGGTCATTCCATACGAAAAGCTGATCCATGCCTGCGCTGCACACCCGGTGCTACTCACGGTACTGCACGAAGCCATGAGCCGCGTGATTGCCCATGACCGCGACTCACTCATGTCGGTGTGTACGCTGACAGCCGATGCACGCGTGGCAGATTTCCTGCGTTTCTGGGCCGAATCACTGGCCAACCGCGGCATGCGGGCTGACCAGATCACTTTGCGCATGACACGTGCCGAGATTGGCAACTGTCTGGGTCTGACGCTAGAAACGGTCAGCCGCGCTTTGTCCAAGTTGGCACGCGACAAAGTGATTGCGTTCTCCACGCAGGGTCGGCGGGACGTCAACATCCCAGACGTTGGTGCTCTTTCCGCATTCATACAGCGCTGTCTTATGCCGCTGCCCAAAATTCGACATGAAGCTGCTATGGCGCATTGACCACGCGAACAATTGCCTGCAAAAGCTCATCGCGGGTAAATGGCTTGCGCAGAAAATCCCAATGCGAAGGCGATGAACGGTCGGCATCCAGCAGCTCTGACGAAAAACCCGACATCAGCAGCACCGCCATACGGGGAAACCGATGCTGGGCCTGCGTTGCCAGTTGGGTACCCCGCAAACCCGCGCCAAGCGCAATATCCGTCAGCAGTACATCGAACACGGCATCTGCATGCAAAGCCAGCAGGGCTTGCTCGCCGCTTGCCTCGGTAGTTACTGCACAGCCCATAGCCTCCAGAAAGGTCCGCACTACGGATCGCACTTCTGAATCATCTTCGACCAACAGCACCTTCAGACCATCGGGCAGAGCCCGAGATATACCGGGCTCCAATAGGCTGGCGAAAGTGTCGTTCTTGGCCACGGGCAGATACAGTGTCACCACGGTACCGACCCCCATCGTGCTGTCGATGCTAATAACGCCCTTTGACTGTTTCACAAATCCATACACCGTACTGAGTCCCAAACCGGTACCCCTGCCAGCTTCCTTGGTGGTGAAAAATGGTTCAAACGCGCGCTCCTTGACTTCGTCGGGCATGCCACTGCCCGTATCAACTACCGAAATCGCCACGAAGCTCCGGTCTGGCGTACCCAAGTCATCGACTTCATTGCGCAACTCGCTAGGCAGGGCACTGCGCACCTCGGCACGAAAGCGCAATTCCCCTCCCATCGGCATCGCATCGCGGGCATTGATCGCGATATTGAGCAACGCGGATTCAAGTTGGCTGGGATCTGCCAGTACCGGCGGGCATACCACGTTGATGTTGACATGGATGCGTATGCGCTGGTCTAGTGTCCTTCGCAGCATGTCAGACAAAGCATGCAGCAGCTCGCCGACATCTACGGGCGCAGGCTGCAGAACCTGTCGACGCGAAAACGCCAGCAGCTTGCCCGTGAGCTCGGCCCCGCGCTTGCTCGCCCTTGTGGCAGCCGCTACCAGTTGCTGGCCGTAGCTGTCATGCGCGAGTGACGGCAGTTCCTCCAGTACTTGCAAATTCCCCAGAATGACCGTCAGAAGGTTGTTGAAATCATGGGCAATCCCGCCCGTGAGTTGACCCACGCTCTCCAAACGCTGCGCATGGTTGAGCGCCTCCTCCGTTAAAGCCCTCTGCAAACTGGTCGCGAGCAGATTAGCCAATGACTGCAAAAAGCCCACTTCGTCCTCGCCAAAATGGCGTGGGCCGCGCGCACCTACCGAAAGCACGCCAATCATGCGGCCCCGGTCCAACAGCGGCACCGCGAGCGCGCTGGTCATACCGGCATCCAGATATGCCTGCGGCACACCAAAGCGGGTCTCGCTACGGTAATCCTCCACAGTCACAGGGCCAGCCTGCAAGAGAACAAAACCGGGTGGCGTATCAACAACATTCGGCACGCGCTGCCCCACGGCTTCACCGTCCACCAGGCCGACACCGCTGGCGATACGGAATTCGAGCAAATTGCGCTCCAACACAAATACCGTGCCCGCATCCACCTGCAGAGCCTCCACCGCCATCGCGGGCAGATGGTCCAGCAGCACCTGCGGATCTCGGGCATCCACGGCAAGCCGCCCCAGTTGCGCCAGGTGTTCGCTGTAGCGTGCCCGCTGCAGTGCCTGTTTCACGCGCGGGTAGGCACCAATACCCCGCACCGCCACCACCACGAATGGCAGACCGTGGTCTTGCAGGGGACTCAGCGCGATCTCTACGATCACCTCACTGCCGTCCTTGCGTTTGGCAACCAACTCCATTTGGGTCCCCATGGGCCGCGCACGCGGAGCCTGTCCATACGCCTCACGGTAAGAGGCATGCCGCGGACGGATGCTGTCGGGCACCAGCGCATCCACGTTCAAACCGGCCAACTCCTCAGTGCTGTAACCCAACAGACTGGCCGCGGAAGGGTTGGCGAGCACGATACTGCCGGTTTGGTCTACCAGCAGCAGTGCGTCGGGGTAGGCGACAAATAGCGAACGAAAGACGGTGTGCTCGTCAATGCCGAAAGGCAAGGTAGAAGTCTGCAGAAATGCGGAGGTCATGGCGTTCAAGATAGGCTGATTTGGTGCGCGCGCAGACTCATCCGCTTGTCACCGGTGGAACCAAGATATAGCCGGCCCCGCGTACGGACTTGATGATCTGCGGGTCTTCTGCATGCGCCTCCAGCTTTTTGCGCAAGCGCCCCACCTGCACGTCGATCGTCCGGTCAAACGGCGCCGCTTCGCGGCCCCGGGTGTGTTCCAGCAGCACGTCGCGCGACAGTACACGCCCCGGACGCTGCGCAAAAACACACAGCAGATCAAATTCGCCACGGGTCAAGGCCACGTCCTGCCCCTGCAGCGACGTGAGCCGCCGAGCCACAGTATCCAGTTGCCATCCGGCAAACACGAATGTGGTGCGCGGCACAATTGACGGGGGTAGCGCGGGCGTTCCACCCAAATTTGTCCGCCGCAGAACCGCGTGGATACGCGCCAGCAATTCGCGCAAATCAAACGGTTTGGTCACATAGTCATCGGCACCCACCTCCAGGCCGACCACCTTGTCCACGGCATCCCCCCGGCCAGTCACGATCACCAGGCCACACTGCCAGTTTTCGCGCAGCTTGCGGGCAATTGAAACACCATCTTCCCCCGCAAGCCCCAGATCCAACAGCACCAGAGCGGGTGTATCGGCCTGCATGACCTGCATCAACGCGCGGCCACTGTGCACTTGCGTGACACGGTAGCCACGGCTCTGCAAATAGTTCGCCAACAACTGGGTAATGTCTACTTCGTCGTCGAGAACGGCGATATGCAAGGTGATGGGCATGCAGGGCGGCTCACTGAGAACAACACGCCAGCCCCTTTGCCGGTCCAGACAAGCATAGCAGCAAGCCAAAACCAATCGGGCTTGCATCGCCAGGCTCTTGGAGGCTTGGTGCCATCAAAGATGCGGCGCTTGATGCATATCAAGACCATCCGCGTACCCACCGCGCATGCTGCAGTCTTCATTCACCCCCCAGAGAAAGCCGAATATGAAAACCGACACACAACTGCAACAGGATGTTCTCGCAGAGCTGAAATGGGAGCCGTCGGTCAACGCGGCCCAGATCGGTGTTGAAGTGAAAGATGGTGTCGTGACCCTGGCAGGGCACGTGGGTAGTTACGCGGAGAAGTGGCACGCTGAACAGGCCAGCCAGCGTGTATCGGGCGTAAAAGCCCTGGCTGTCGAAATGGACGTGGCACTCCCCGGATCGAGTGCGCGAACCGATGCGGACATTGCACGCACCGCCGGAAAGGTTTTGCAATGGATCAGCTTTTTGCCAACAGACGCAGTGAAGGTGCTTGTAGAGGGCGGCTGGATCACGCTGTCTGGCGACGTGGACTGGGAGTACCAGCGCCAGGCGGCTACCAATGCCGTGCGCTATCTCATGGGAGTGACCGGTGTCAGTGACCAGATCACGCTCAAAGACAAGGTGTCTCTAGATACCGTGCAGTCGGAAATAGAAGCTGCTTTGCGACGGCGCGCCGAGAGCGATGCACACAACATTGGCGTAGAAGTGATTGGCAACGATGTGACCTTGACGGGCACCGTCCACAGTTGGTCGGAACGTGAACTGGCCACACATTCCGCATGGAGCGCACCTGGCGTGCAAAACGTGTGGGACAGGATGACGGTTGCTTATTGAGCCCGCCCCAGCCCCAAACATTCAGTTCCCCTGCCAAAGAACCAAACCCAAGGAAACACCATGCAAACAGAGACTTCACCCGCTTATATATTCGCGACCCATACCAAAGCAGAACAGGCCATTCAGTTATTGAGCCGATCAGGCTTTGACGTGAAGAAGTTGTCGCTCATAGGCAAGGGGTACCACAGCGAAGAGCATCCGCTCGGCTTTTATACCGCGGGTGACAAGATCAAGTCTTGGGGCGGTATCGGCGCCTTCTGGGGAGGTATCTGGGGCTTGCTGCTGGCTCCAGCCGTATTTTTTCTGCCCGGCATAGGGCTTGTCGCGATGGCAGGCCCGGTGGTTGCATTGTTGGTCGGATTTCTGGAGGGTGCCGTACTGGGAGGAGGCTTATCCGCCCTAGGTGCCGCGCTGACACAGATTGGTGTGTCCAAAGACAAGGTCATCAAATATGAAACCGCGCTAAAAGTAGACAACTACGTGCTTTTGGTGCACGGGAGCGCGGAAGATCGAGAAAAAGTCGGCTCCATACTTGAAGATTCAAAGGTATCGGAAGTCGCCTGAATTTCACAGCACGCTCTTCGCCAGTTGCCGGGCCGTGTGCCGCCGCATCACTTCGCTGCACGAAATGAGCGGCATCCAAGCCCTGCAAGCTCGCGCCTACGGCGGCAGTGCGGCTTGGCCGCACGCGTGCCCGTCATTCGACGGTCACGCTCTTTGCAAGGTTCCGTGGCTTGTCAACATCCGTGCCCCGCGCGCAGGCCGTGTGGTACGCGAGCAATTGCAGCGGCACCACGTGCAAGAGCGGCGACAGCGCGCCGTAATGCTCGGGCATTCGGATGACATGGATACCTTCGCTACTTTCGATGTGCGAGTCGGCATCGGCCAGCACGTAGAGCACGCCGCCGCGGGCGCGGACTTCTTGCAAATTACTCTTTAATTTCTCGATCAGAGTGTCATTGGGGGCCACGGCAACCACCGGCATTTCGCTGGTCACCAGGGCCAGGGGGCCGTGTTTGAGCTCACCTGCGGCATAGGCTTCGGCGTGGATGTAGGTGATTTCCTTGAGCTTAAGCGCGCCTTCCAGGGCAATGGGGTAGTGCAGGCCACGGCCCAGGAACAAGGCGTTTTCTTTGGGCGCGAAGTCTTCGGCCCAGGCGATGAGCTGTGGCTCCAGCGCCAGCACCGCTTGCAGGGCGGCGGGCAGGTGGCGCATGGCTTTGAGGTGCCCGGCTTCTTCTTCGGCGCTCAGGCGGCCCTTGGTTTTGGCCAGGGCCAAGGTCAGCAGGAACAGGCCCGCCAACTGGGTGGTAAAGGCCTTGGTAGAGGCCACGCCGATCTCAACCCCGGCGCGGGTGATGTAGGCCAGCTCGCACTCGCGCACCATCGCCGAGGTGGAGACGTTGCAGACCGTCAGCGTGTGCTGCATGCCCAGGCCTTGGGCGTGGCGCAGGGCGGCCAAGGTGTCAGCGGTTTCGCCGGACTGGGTGATGGTGACCACCAGCGTCCTGGGGTTGGGCACCGAGTCGCGGTAGCGGTATTCGCTGGCAATCTCCACCTGGGTGGGCACCTTGGCGATGGATTCCAGCCAGTATTTGGCGGTGCAGCCGCTGTAGTAGCTGGTGCCGCAGGCCAGTATGAGTACCGAGTCAATGTCGGCAAACACTTTGGCTGCGTTCCCTCCATTGGGGCCATCGAACAAGCCAGGCACGATGGATGTCACGCCTTCCAGCGTGTCGCCGATGGCGCGGGGTTGCTCGAAGATTTCCTTTTGCATATAGTGGCGGTACGGGCCCAGCTCGGCCGCGCCGCTGTGGGCGTGCACGGTTTTGACGCTGCGGATAACCGGCTTGTGGGCCTTGTCCACGATCCAGTATTTGCCCAGTTGCACGTCCACCACGTCGCCCTCTTCCAGGTAGACGATCTGGTCGGTCACGCCGGCCAGCGCCATTGCGTCGCTGGCCAAAAAGATCTCGCCCTGGCCCACGCCCAGGATCAAGGGCGAACCGGCACGGGCGCCGATGATGCGGTGCGGCTCGTCTTTGCTGAACACGGCAATCGCGTAGCCGCCGCGCAGTTGCAGCACGGTGGCTTTCACGGCTTCAAACAGGTCGCCGTTGTACAGGCTATCGACCAGGTGGGCGATGACTTCGGTGTCGGTCTGGCTGGTGAACACGTAGCCCTTGGCTTGCAGGGCGGCGCGGAGTTCGTCGTGGTTTTCGATGATGCCGTTGTGAACCAGGGCGATGCGGCCCGGTCGGTCGGCCGAGTCCTTGCCGGGGCCGTGGCTGAAATGAGGGTGGGCGTTGTGCACTGCGGGCGCGCCGTGGGTGGCCCAGCGGGTGTGGGCGATGCCTGTGCCGCCTTCGATGTGGTCCTCGGCCACCTGGGACATCAGCTCGGCCACGCGCGAGGTGCTGCGGGCGCGGCGCAGGGCACCGGTGTTTTGCGTGGTCTGGCCGTTGTCCTGGATGGCCACGCCGCAGGAGTCATAACCCCGGTACTCCAGCCGTTGCAGGCCCTGGACCAGAATAGGGACGATATTGCGGGTAGAGACTGCGCCAACGATGCCACACATAGAAAACTCCGAGGTTGTTGAGTGTGCGGATATTAAGCCGATGCTCAACAACAAAGGTTTCAATATCTCCCGTTATTTGTAGTTTAATTTCTCAATCACAAATACAAGAAATTAAATTTCACATATATTTTATTTATGGAACAAATAGACCTTGATAGCACCGACCTGCGCCTGCTGCACCAGTTGCAGCTGGATGCGTCGTTGAGCAACCTGGCCCTGGCCGAGCGAGTGCATGTGTCCGCCCCCACCTGCCTGCGGCGGGTCAAGCGGCTGGTAGAAGCGGGGCTGATCGAGCGGCAGGTGGCTATTTTGAGTGCCGACAAATTTGCGGTGCTGCAGGGCCACGGCCTCACGGCCATTGTCGAGATCACGCTAGACCGGCAGGACGAGGAACGCCTGGCCGCCTTCGAGTTGCGGGTGGCAGCCGATGAAGCCGTGCAGCAGTGCTACCGCGTGTCGCCCGGGCCTGATTTCTGCCTGGTGGTGTTTGCGCACGACATGCCGGGCTACCTGGCGCTGGCGCAGCGGTTATTTACCAGCGATGCCAATGTGCGCAACGTGAAGGCATTTTTCAGCCTGAAGCGCAGCAAATTTGCACCGTTTGTGCCGGTGCTCCCGGCGTGACCTGGGGCTTTACAGCCTGTGGCCACAGAGTCAGCCTGTATGCATTTACATTACCGCACCATGACGCATTACAAAACGATTTACAAATGCAGCCAATGCGGTGCCACCAGTTACCAGCCCGTGATTGGCCGCGATGCCAGCGGCGCCCTCATGCCGACCGGTGTGTACCGCTGCACCGGCTGCCGGGTCACCTTCACCGATGCCAAAGACTGGTGGGGCCACCCTGGTGCCACCACCGCAGCACCCGTGCACACCAACCCGCATGCAGGCACCTCACCGGGTAGTTGATTGCTATACATTTAAGCCAAAATTTCAGGCATAAAAATAGCTACTAGCGCATATTAAATATACGCTAGTAGCTATTTTTTTAGGAGTAAAATTTTGTTATTGGCAGTGGAGCAAACATGGCCAAAGAATACGGGCCCCCCGACATTTCTGCAAACTTTGCCACCAGAAATTTCAATGCCATCGCGCGTCCGGGCTGCTTATAGTGCTTGATCTACTGCACGCCCCACGATGAACACCCCACCCCCTGAAGACCGCACCCCGCTACTGGCCCGCCGCGCCCAGGTCGCCAGCGCCCTGGCCGCCGCCCTGCCCCGCCACGCCATCCTGTCTCGCACCGAGGACACCACACCCTACGAGTGCGATGGCCTCACCGCCTACCGCGCCCAGCCGCTGGTAGTGGTGCTGCCCGAAACCGAGGCCCAGGTGGCGGCAGTGCTGCAGATCTGCCACCGCATGGGCGTGCCTGTGGTGGCCCGGGGCGCGGGCACCGGCCTGTCCGGCGGGGCTATGCCGCACACCCTGGGCGTGACGCTGTCGCTGGCCAAGTTCAACCGCATCCTGCAGGTAGACCCGCTGGCCTGCACCGCCACCGTGCAGTGCGGCGTGCGCAACCTGGCCATCAGCGAAGCGGCAGCGCCCCACGGCCTGTACTACGCCCCCGACCCCAGCAGCCAAATCGCCTGCACGATAGGCGGCAACGTGGCCGAAAACTCCGGTGGCGTGCACTGCCTGAAGTACGGCCTCACCCTGCACAACGTGCTGCGGGTGCGCGGCTTTACCGTGGAAGGCGAGGCGGTGGAATTCGGCTCGGAAGCGCTGGACGTGCCCGGCCTGGACCTGCTGCCGCTCATCATCGGCAGCGAGGGCATGCTGGCCGTGACTACCGAGGTGACCGTCAAACTCATCCCCAAACCGCAAATCGCCCGCTGCATCATGGCCAGCTTTGACACGGTAGAGGCCGCAGGCAACGCAGTGGCCAGCGTGATCGCTGCGGGCATCATCCCCGCCGGGCTGGAGCTGATGGACAAACGCATGACCGCCGCCGTAGAAGACTTTGTGCACGCCGGTTACGACCTGGATGCCGCCGCCATCCTGCTGTGCGAAAGCGACGGCACTTTGGCCGAGGTGGAAGAAGAAATTGCCCACATGCGCAGCGTGCTGGAGGCCAATGACGCGTCTGGCATCGCCATCAGCCGCGACGAGGCCCAGCGCCTGAAGTTTTGGAGCGGCCGCAAAAACGCCTTTCCAGCCTCGGGCCGCATCAGCCCCGACTACATGTGCATGGATTCCACCATTCCGCGCAAAAAGCTGGCCGAAATCTTGCGCGCCATCGAGGCCATGGAACAGCAGTACGGCCTGGCCTGCGCCAACGTGTTCCACGCGGGCGACGGCAACCTGCACCCGCTGATCCTGTTTGATGCCAATGACCCCGACCAGATGCACCGCTGCGAGCTGTTTGGCGCCGACATTCTGGAAACCAGCGTGCGCCTGGGCGGCACCGTCACCGGCGAGCACGGCGTGGGGGTGGAAAAGCTCAACTCCATGTGCGTGCAGTTCAGCGCGCCCGAGCGGGAGCAGATGTTTGCCGTCAAGCGCGCCTTCGACCCGGTAGAGCTGCTGAATCCCGGCAAGGTCATCCCCACGCTGCAGCGCTGCGCCGAATACGGCAAGCTCACCGTGCTGCGCGGCATGCTGCCCTTCCCCCACCTGCCCAGATTCTGATGAACGACCCCATCCTACAGCGCCTGATCGACCAGGTGCGCAGCACCCACAAGCCCTTGGCCATCCAGGGCGGCAACACCAAGCATTTTTATGGCGAGATATCCCGCGGCGAGGTGCTGGACATACGGCCTTTGAGCGGCATCAGCAGCTATGAGCCCAGCGAACTGGTCGTCACCGTCCGGGCAGGCACGCGCCTGGCCGAGCTGGAAGCCCGGCTGGCCGAGAAGGGCCAGTGCCTGCCCTTCGAGCCGCCCCGCTTCGGCCCTGATGGCACAGTCGGCGGCATGGTCGCTGCAGGCCTGTCCGGCCCGTCCCGCGCCAGCGTGGGCTGCGTGCGCGACTACGTGCTGGGCACCACGGTGTTGAACGGCCAGGGAGAGGTACTGAGCTTTGGCGGCCAAGTCATCAAGAACGTGGCGGGCTACGACGTGTCGCGCGCCATGGCCGGGTCGCTGGGCGTGCTGGGAGTCATCTGCGAGGTGTCGTTGAAGGTACTACCCATCGCCACGGCCACCGCCACGCGGATATTTGCCATGGACGAAGCCGCCGCTTTGAAACAACTCAACGCCTGGGCCGGCCAGCCGCTGCCCATCCACGCCAGCGCCTGGCACCACGGCCAGTTGCACCTGCGGCTGGCGGGTGCGCAGGCCGCCGTGAATGCGGCCTGCGCCACATTAGGCGGCACGATAGTGGAGCCCGAAATCGCCGTTAGTTGGTGGGACAGTGTGCGCGATCACCAGCATGCGTTTTTCCGCCTGGACAGCAACCACTTGGCCAAGGGCGAGCACCTGTGGCGCATCTCGGTGCCCGCCACCACCCCGCCGCTGGACCTGCCGGGCGTGCAGTGCATCGAATGGGGCGGGGCGCAGCGCTGGCTGCGCGGCCAGGCTACCGCCAAACAGGTCCGCGCAGCAGCGGTCAGGGCCGGTGGCCACGCCACTCTGTTCCATGCCGCCGCGCCACGGGCACAGATTTTTACCCCGCTGTCGGAGCCGCTGCAGCGCATCCACAAAGGCCTGAAAACCGCCTTCGACCCCCGGGGAATCTTCAACCCTGGCCGTATGTACCCCGGGCTATAAAAATGCAAACCACCTTATCGCCCGAGTTCAAGAACACCGCCGATGGCCAGGCCGCCGAGGCCATACTGCGCAAATGCGTGCACTGCGGCTTTTGCACCGCCACCTGCCCCACCTACCAGCTGCTGGGCGACGAGCTGGACGGCCCGCGGGGCCGCATCTACCTGATGAAACAGGTGTTGGAAGGGGCCGAGGTGACCCGCAGCACCCAGCAGCACCTGGACCGCTGCCTGACCTGCCGCAACTGCGAATCCACCTGCCCCAGCGGCGTGGAGTACGGCGCGCTGGTAGATATCGGGCGGCGCATCGTCGATGCCCGGGTAGAGCGCCCCACCCTGGAAAAGGCCGCCCGCTGGCTGCTCAAGGAGGGCCTGACTTCGCCGCTGTTTGCCCCGGCCATGAAGACGGGCCAGGCCCTGCGCCCGCTACTGCCCCCGGTGCTGAAGAAAAAAGTGCCTGCTGCCCAGCCCGTCAAGCCCTGGCCCACCCGCACCCATGCCCGCAAGGTGCTGATGCTGACCGGCTGCGTGCAACCGGTCATGATGCCCAACATCAACAGCGCCACCGCCCGCGTGCTGGACGCCGCCGGTATCCAGACCCTGGTGGCCGAAAAGGCCGGTTGTTGTGGCGCACTGCGCAGCCACTTGGGCGACCACGCCGGTGGTCTGGAGGACATGCGCCGCAACATCGACGCCTGGTGGCCGCTGCTGCAAACCCATAAGCCGGAGGCCATCGTAATGAACGCATCCGGCTGCGGCGTGATGGTCAAAGACTACGGCCACGCCCTGGCCGCCGACCCGGCCTACGCCCACAAGGCCACCTTGATCAGCGCGCTGACCCGCGACCTGAGCGAACTGCTACCCGATTTGGTAGAGGCCCTGCGTGACAAGGTGAAGGTCGGTGACGTCACCCAACTCGCCTTCCACCCGCCCTGCACCCTGCAACACGGCCAAAAGCTGCGCGGCGGGGTCGAGGCGCACTTAGGCGCGCTGGGCTTCAAGGTACAGATAGCCGGATCAGAAAGCCATTTGTGCTGCGGCTCGGCGGGCACCTACTCGGTGCTACAGCCCACGCTGGCATACCAGCTGCGCGACCGCAAGCTACAAAACCTGGAGCCGCTGGGCGCGCAAGTGATCGTCTCGGCCAACATTGGCTGCATCCAGCACCTGCAAAGCGGTACAGCCACGCCGGTACGGCACTGGGTGGAGGTGCTGGACGAAGCTATCGTTTCACACTAAATCGGCCTCTAGCGCATATTCTGCCTACGCTAGATGCTATAGAAACCGTAGTATCAATCCACCAGCGCCGTGGTGACGCTGATGTCGCCTTCTAGCACCCGGTGGATCGGGCATTTATTGGCGATCTCCAGCAGTTTGGCACGGTCTTCGGGCGTGATGTCGCCTTCAATGTGCAGGCTGCGCTGGAGCTGGTAGCGCACCCGTCCGTCTTCGGTTTTGCCTTCCACGTGGCTAATGTCCACCCGCAGGTCGGTCACGGCCAGCTTGCGGCGGCGGATGTACAGCTCCAGCGTCAGCACGGTGCAGGCGGCCAAGGCCGAATCCAGCAGGTCGTGCGGATCGGGGGCCAGGTCGTCCGAACCCAGGGTTTTATCGACATCGGCATGCCAGGCGTGGCGGCCGTTGGTGAGGGTGGTGAGTGCGCCTTGGGCGCGGTGCAGGCGGGCTTGGATGGGCATGGGGGAATTCTGGTAGGTGGATGGGTAGAGGCACTGTACAACCCACTATTGAACTTCGCGCCCCATCGCCACTCCTAGTAATTACCCGTATTGCAAGTGCAATAAAGCGCACTTAGCACTCGGACCCATAGAGTGCTAATATTGATGCTTAGAGAAAAGGAATCTGGTATGAACCTTCAAACTGGAACGATGTCTTCCGCGCTGGCAGCCCCCAATCCCTGGGCGATGGTGCCGCCGCTAGGCAACCTCGACGCATATATTTCGGCAGTCAACCGCATGCCCATGCTCACCCTGGAGCAAGAGCAGCAGTTTGCCCGCCAACTCAAGAACGACCACGACGTCGATGCAGCAGGGAAGCTGGTGATGTCCCACCTGCGCTTGGTCGTCTCCGTGGCCCGCCAGTACCTGGGCTACGGCCTGCCGCACGGCGACCTGATCCAGGAAGGCAACGTTGGCCTGATGAAGGCCGTGAAGCGCTTCGACCCCGACCAAGGCGTGCGTCTGGTCAGCTACGCGCTGCACTGGATCAAGGCCGAGATGCACGAGTACATCCTGAAAAACTGCCGCATGGTCAAGGTAGCCACCACCAAGGCGCAGCGCAAGCTGTTCTTTAATCTGCGGTCCATGAAGCAGGGTTTCAAGTCCGACTCGGCGGCTATGGATGGTGCCACCCACCGCGAGACCCTGAGCGAGTCTGAAATCGAGTCGATGGCGACCCAGCTCAAGGTCAAGCGCGAAGACGTGATCGAGATGGAAACCCGCCTGTCGGGTGGCGACGTGATGTTGGACCCCGGCCCGAGCGACGACGGCGAAGACAGCTACGGCCCGATCGCCTACCTGGCCGATACGCACCAGGAGCCCACCGCCCTGCTAGAAGCCCGCGACCGCGACTACCTGGCGGGCGACGGTATCCAAAGCGCCCTGGAAGGTCTGGACGAGCGCAGCCGTCGGATTGTGGAAGAGCGCTGGCTGAAAGTGGCCGACGATGGCTCCGGCGGTATGACGCTGCACGATCTGGCCGCGGTCTACGGTGTCAGCGCCGAGCGGATTCGCCAGATCGAAACGGCGGCCATGAAGAAGATGAAAAAGTCGCTGGCTGAATACGCCTGATCGTTGGATTGGCCCGGTAAAAAAAGGACCTCACGGTCCTTTTTTTACGCCTTCTGTTTCAGTAAAAGCTTCAAATCCCCAGCCAGCGCCGCCGCGCCGCCGCCGTAGCGGGCATACAGGCGCAAGCGGCCCTGGGTGTCGTACACATAGCTGCCCGCGGAGTGGTCCATGGTGTAGCTGGTAGGCGTGGGGCCGTCCACTTTTTTGTAGTACGCCTTATAGTCTTTGGCCACTTTGGCCAACTGCTCGGGTGTGGGGATCAACGCCAAAAACGTGGGATCGAAATTGGCCATGTAGGCCTTGAGCACCGCAGGTGTGTCGCGGGCCGGGTCTACCGTGACGAAGATACCTTGCAGCTTGTCGCCATCGGCACCCAGGGATTTTTTAACCTCGGCCAACTCGGCCATGGTGGTGGGGCATACGTCGGGACACTGGGTGTAGCCAAAAAACACCACCACCAGCTTGCCCGCGAAGTCTTTGATGCTGCGCGTCTGGCCGTTGTGGTCGGTGAGCTGGAAGTCTTTGGCGTAGTCGGCCCCGGTCAGGTCAATCGCAGCAAACTTGGGCGCAGGTTCAGAACAGGCAACGAATAGGCCGCTAACGCATACAGTACCTACGCCAGCAGCTATAAGTTTAAGAGCATTTCGTTTGTGCATAGTTAATTTCTTAACGCCCCAGCATGCGCAAGAACGCACCCCCGCCAGAGATGCCGTGGAACCGGCTTTGCCGGGCCACCAGCATCGCCCCCTGCAAGGGGGTTGGCGAAAAGCGCTTGCGCTGTAGCCTGGGGGTGAGAGCAGTTGCTTGCATGGTCAAAACAGGTAGTGGTCTACCAAGAGTGCGGCGAACAGCACGCTGAGGTGGATAAGCGAGAAGCGGAAGGTTTTGCGCGCCAGTGCATCCGAGTAGTTGCGCCACAGCGCAAAGCCGTAGCCGCAAAAGCCCAGGCTCAGCACCATGGCTACGGCCAAGTACAGCCAGGAGCTCATGCCGTAGATAAAAGGCATCAGACAGCCCGCGAACAGCACCAGGGTGTACAAAAACACCTGCAAACGGGTGAATTCGTTGCCGTGCGTCACCGGCAGCATGGGCAGGCCGGACTTGCGGTAGTCCTCCACCCGGTACAAGGCCAGCGCCCAGAAGTGCGGCGGGGTCCACAGGAAAATGATCAAAAACAGGATCAGCGCCTCGGGGCCGACGTTGTCGGTCATGGCGGCCCAGCCCAGCACCGGCGGCATGGCACCGGATGCCCCGCCGATGACGATGTTTTGCGGTGTCAAGGGCTTCAAAATCATGGTGTAAACCACGGCGTAGCCCACAAAGGTGGCAAAGGTCAGCCACATGGTTAGCGGGTTAATCCACACGTACAGCAGTACCGAGCCGGCCAGGCACAGCAGGGCTGAAAACAGCAAGGTTTGCCAGTCTTGCAGCTCGTTGCGGGCCGTGGGCCGCCACGAGGTGCGCTTCATGCGCGAGTCGATGCCCTTCTCCACCAGGCAGTTGAAGGCCGCCGCCGCGCCGGCCACCAGCCAGATACCCAGGCAGGCGATCAGCCCCCGGCGCACTTCATCCCAGGTGGGCACGCCGGGCACGGCCAGCACCATGCCGATCAGCGCGCAGAACACGATGAGCTGGATCACGCGCGGCTTGGTCAGCGCGTTGAACTGCCGCAGACGCGACGGCAGGCTGGTCACGGACGGGGCGGTGGATTCAACAACACTCATGCAGACAATCTCGATTCTTGAGGGGGAACAGCCAGTACGGCCACACTGGCCGTGCGCTTGGCCGTGCGCTGGGCGCAAACGGTCCAGGTCAGCACCACCACCAGTGCGGCGGCACCACCGGTATGGCCCACGGCGGCCAGCAGCGGCCAACCCAGCACCACGTTGCTCAGACCGGTAGCGAACTGTAGCAAGGTCAGCCCGGCCAGCCAGCGGGCCTGGCGACGCGTGGCTGGGCTGCGGTACAGGCACCAGGCCACCCATGCCAGCACCGCCAGCACCAAGTAGGCCATCAGGCGGTGGACGTAGTGGATGGCAGTCAGCCCCGCAAAACTCAGATAGCTACCGTCCTGCATCCGCCCCAGGGGCCGCCAGACTTCAAACGCGTGCTGAAAGTCCATCACGGGCCACCAGCTACCCTGGCACAGCGGGAAGGTATTGCAGGCCAGCACCGCGTAGTTGGTACTGACCCAACCGCCGAGCACGATCTGCGCCGCCAGCAGCACGCAGGCCAGGCCCAGCCCCACACGGGCCATACGGCCCACTGGCACAGAGCGTGCGCCGGTGAAGCCCACCGCTTGTGCGCACAGCAGGGCCAACAAGACCAGGCCGCCGACCAGATGCAAGGTGACGATGGCGGGAAACAGCTTCATGGTGACGGTCAGCGCGCCAAAAGCGCCCTGTACGCACACCCATACCAAGGTGAAGGTGGGCCACCAGGGGTTGATGGAGGCGTCTTTTCTGCCCATCCACCGATACCACCAGCTGGCGATGGCCAGGGTCAAAATCAGTACACCCACCGAGGTGGCCAGGTAGCGGTGAACCATTTCGACCCAGGCTTTGCCGTGGGTGACAGGGCCGGTAGGCATGGCGGTTTGCGCCTGGGTGATCTCGGCGATGGCCCCCAGCGGGCTGGCGTTGCCGTAGCAGCCTGGCCAGTCGGGGCAACCCAGGCCGGAGTCGGTCAGGCGGGTGAAGGCACCGAACAACACCAGGTCAAAGGTCAGGAACAAGGTCAGCACCGTAAGCGCCTGCAAGCGCCGGGCGGGAGAGGCATTTTTATTGCGCAGCCACAACCACAGCAAGGGGACGCACGCAATCAACAGGCCAGTCAGCATGACGCGGACGGCGGGCGACAGGTCGTACAAGGCTTGTGGGGTATCCATCAGCGCCCCGCTTCGTCCCAGGAGGCGGAGGCACGCAGCAGGCGGTCCAGATCCCGCTTGGCTTTGGAAGCGCCCTCCAGGTCCAACCCGGCGGGGAAACGCATCATCCAGTTGCCCATCGGGTCCACCACGTACAAATGCTCTTGCAGCAGATGGCCGACGGCGGGCGACAGCCATTGGGACAATTGCAGCTCGCCCACGCGCAACACGGTGGCACCCCTGAGCGCAGGGCGCAGAGCATCGGGAATGGGCGCATCATCGGTGACCAGCCAGACCCAATCGACGCGGTCTTTTTCCTTGCCCAGGGTTTCACGCAGCTGGCGCTGCAGGTACAAATGCTTTTGGCAGACTGCGTCGCAGGCTCCGCCCGCCGCACTGACCAGCAGCCACTGGCCCTTCAAGGCACGCAGATTACCGGGTTTACCGTCGATCGACATGGCGGCCTGGTCGGGCAGCGGTCGTTGCGGATCGATAAGTTCGCCCAAATTGCTCTGGCCTTGCGGGCGCACCACGTAGTAAGTGAAGTACGAAGCAATCACCGGCGCAGCGCAGGTCAGCAACACGGCCAGCATCTTCCAGCGGCCCACCACTGTGCGGCGGGCCGCACCCGCCACCGCTTCTTGGGGCGTGGGCAGGTTGTGGACAGTGAGCCCCAGCGGGTGGTCTTCAGGTAGGCCGTTTTTGGACCGGAAGGATGTAGCGTCGGACAATTTGGAACCAGACATA
Organism: Rhodoferax sp. RT5P35; assembly: GCF_056521385.1. Classification (NCBI taxonomy): domain Bacteria; kingdom Pseudomonadati; phylum Pseudomonadota; class Betaproteobacteria; order Burkholderiales; family Comamonadaceae; genus Rhodoferax; species Rhodoferax sp. RT5P35. Next base: position 46,602 of record NZ_JBWMAX010000006.1, read on the forward strand.
AAGGATTGCGATCAGGGCGCAGAGCCCAAACCATTGGAATGCGTAGCCATAGTGTTTTTCAACACCCAGATTGGCAGGCGGCCAGTCGCGCTGCATGCGGCCCTCGGCAGGGCCAGACTGCAGCACCGACAGAGGCAGCAGGGCCAGCCCGGTCTCGGCGCTAAAGTCAGCCAAATCAAGATTTTGCCGGATGGGGCCCGCCTCGACCCCTTTGAATGCATAAAGCTTGGACGGCGGCGGGGCCATCCGCCCCTGCACTTCGACCTCGCCCGCCGGACTCTCCACCACGGGCAAGACAGTGCGGTCCAAAAAGTTACGCGCCACCCATCCGCGCTGCACCAGGATGGCGGTATTGCTGCCCGCCAGCTTCAAGGGGGTGACGACATAAAACCCGGTCAGATCGTGCATCTGGCGGTTGTCCAGAAACACGGTGTTTTGGGGCACCCACTGGCCGCGCAGGCGCACCTGGCGGTGCAACAGATCATCGGCTTTGGCGGGTGCTGCCAACTCGGCCAGACCCACAGCGGGGCGCGTGTTTTGCGACTGGATCGCCGCGTACAAGGCCTCTTTCTGGGCGGCACGCGACAGCTGCCAGCGCCCCAGCGAGAAAGTGGCCGCCAGGCCTATCAAAGCCCCTGCGGTCAACAAGGCAAAACGCAGCTTCGGGCTCACAGGATAATACTGGGCATGACTTATCTCGCCCTTGTCGCTTTTGCGGCCATCTTCGCCAGCCTGGGCGCCGCCCTGTACTTCATGCTCAAAGGGGGCGGCAAAACCGAGGACGAGCAGGCGGCCAAATCCGGGCGTATGGCCAAAGCGCTGGCATTTCGTATCGGATTCTCAATAGTGCTGTTCATCTGCATCCTGGTGGGCTGGAAGTTGGGGTATCTACACCCGACGGGTATTTCGGCAGGCCAATAAATCACACCAACAAAAAAGCGCCGAGTGGCGCTTTTTTAGGTTTGGCGAAAGCAAGTCCATCAGGTCCAGTAGACGATGACGTATAGACCCAGCCACACCACGTCCACAAAGTGCCAATACCAAGCAGCACCCTCAAAGCCAAAATGCTTGGCAGGGGTGAAATGGCCCTTCATCAAACGCAAGGTGATGAACAGCAACATCAACATGCCCACAAATACGTGGAAGCCGTGGAAGCCGGTCAGCATAAAGAAGGTAGAGCCGTAGACACCCGAAGTGAGCTTGAGGTTCATTTCGCTGTAGGCGTGGGCATATTCGTAGCCCTGCACAAACAAAAACACCGTACCCAGCAACACCGTGGCCCACATGAAGGCAATGGTTTTGCCTCGCTCGCCCTTGACGAGTGCGTGGTGGGCAATGGTCAGGGTAACACCCGATGACAGCAGCAAACCGGTATTGATCGTCGGCAGCCAGAACGGGGTCATGGTCTGGAACGGTTCAATGATGTTGGCGGGCGATGCCGTCACGCCAGCGGCGATGCTGGGCCATACCGCTTTGAAGTCGGGCCAGAGCAAGGCATTGTCTAGGCTGCCCAAAGCCGGTACCGAATGGCCGCGCGCCCACCACAGGGCGGTGAAGAATGCGCCGAAGAACATCACCTCGGAGAAGATAAACCAGCTCATGCTCCATCGGTACGACAAATCGATCTTGTAGCTGTACAGGCCGCCTTCGCTCTCGTTTATGGCATCGCGGAACCACTGGAACAGCACGCCCCACCAGAACAGCATGCCGCAGGCCAACGAATACTTGCCCCATTCCTCGCCGTTGACCCACTGGCCCGCACCCAGAATGACAAAGAACAGACCCAATGCGGCCAGTGCCGGATGGCGCGACGGACCAGGTACAAAGTAGTACGGTGTTGCAGCGTGTGCAGTTGAACTCATGTCAGCTCCTTGCTCTCTCAATTCTTATTAAACACAACTTATGCAGCGCATAGCGCGGCATAAGTATTAGAAAAAACCAGGCAAATTTACTTTGCCACCACCCAATTCACCAAAATAACCAAACCCACCACGATCAACAGCACCGCCACCAAACCCACCGCAATCACATGCAAGGGGCTGATTTTGGCCAGATCATCCTCAAAACCGCTTTGCTTGCGGATACCGACAAAAGACCACGCAACCGCCTTGACAGTCTGCAGCAGGCTGGCTTTGCCAGACGCACTCATGACCCCTGCCCGGTTTCCAGATGTTTGCTAGCGTCGACAGTGGAAGTGGGCGCAGGGGGTGTTTTACCGCCCACTTCGAAGAAGGTATAAGACAAGGTGATGGTCGTCACATCTTTCGACAGCTTGGGATCGATCACAAAGGCTACCGGCCATTCTTTCTTTTCACCCGGATCCAGCGTGTACTGGTTGAAGCAAAAGCATTCCAGCTTATTGAAATGCGCTGCAGCCTGGCGGGGTGCATAGCTAGGAATCGCCTGCGCCGCCATACGCCGGTTTTGCGTATTTTGGAATTCGTACATCACTGTTGCCAGCTCACCGGGATGCACTTGCAACGAGCGCTTGGCGGGCTTGAATTCCCACGGGCCGCGCGCATTGGCATCGAACTCGACGGTGATGGTGCGGCTTAAGTCCACCTGCGTATTGGCAGGCAAGCTGACATTTTTACCCGCCGAACCTACGCCGGGCACCTGGCGCTCGGCGATCGACAGGATGTTGATGCCCGTCATCTCGCAAATGGCCTTGTACAGCGGCACCAGCGCATAGCCAAACGCAAACATGGCTATGGTGATGACGGCCAGCTTGCCGACCATTTTGAAATTTTCGTGGCGAACAGTCATGCAAGCTTAATGGTGGCTTTGCAGATACATCTTGGCGAAGAAGCCAATAAAAAACACCACGGCGATAGACGCAAGGATCAACCCGGTACGCAGGTTGCTTTTCTTTTGCTGGGGCGTCAACATGCTCAGCCGATCACGCGGGTGGCGGTGATGTCCAGTTTGGGCGGTGTCTCGAAGGTGTGGAACGGTGCAGGCGAAGGCACTTCCCATTCCAAACCTTCTGCAGCTTCCCAAGGCTTGGCAGAAGCTTTTTCACCCTTACCCATCATCGCAGGCAGCACGATGAAAAAGAAGAAGTAGATCTGCGCAAAGCCGAAGAAGAACGCGCCCACCGAGGCCACCGCATTGAAGTCGGCAAACTGCATGGGGTAGTCGGCGTAACGGCGTGGCATACCGGCCAGGCCCAAGAAATGCATAGGGAAGAAGGTGACGTTGAACGAAATCAGCGACCACCAGAAATGGATCTTGCCGCGGCGTTCGTTGTACATCACACCGGTCCACTTAGGGCACCAGTAGTAGAAACCGGCGAACATGGCGTAGAGCGAACCCGCTACCAACACGTAGTGGAAATGCGCCACCACGTAGTAGGTGTCTTGCAGCTGGATATCAATCGGTGCCACGGCCAAAATCAAACCGGTGAAGCCGCCCATAGTGAACACGAAAATAAAGCCTACCGCGAACAGCATCGGGGTTTCAAAAGTCATGGAGCCCTGCCACATGGTGGCGATCCAGTTGAAGATCTTCACAGCGGTCGGCACAGCGATCAGCATCGTGGCATACATGAAAAACAGCTGGCCCGTGACCGGCATACCCGTGGTGAACATGTGGTGCGCCCACACAATAAAGCTCAAAATCGCAATCGACGAGGTGGCGTACACCATGGAGGCGTAGCCAAACAGCTTCTTGCGGGCAAACGCGGGCACGATGTGGCTGATGATGCCGAAAGCCGGCAAGATCATGATGTACACCTCAGGGTGGCCGAAGAACCAGAAAATGTGCTGGTACATCACCGGGTCGCCACCGGCGGCCGGGTTGAAGAAGCTGGTACCAAAGTGGCGGTCGGTCAGCGTCATGGTGATGGCACCGGCCAACACAGGCATCACGGCGATCAGCAGGTAGGCGGTAATCAGCCAGGTCCAGCAGAACATCGGCATTTTCATCAGGGTCATGCCAGGGGCGCGCATGTTCAGAATGGTCACGATGATGTTGATCGAACCCATGATCGACGAAGCACCCAGGATGTGCATGGCAAAAATACCCGCATCCATCGACGGGCCCATTTGCAGCGTCAGCGGTGCGTACAGCGTCCAGCCTGCAGCAGGTGCGCCGCCGGGCATAAAGAACGAGCTGACCAGGGTGGCTGCCGCTGGAATCATCAGCCAGAAGCTGAAGTTATTCATGCGGGCAAAAGCCATATCGGACGCGCCGATTTGCAGCGGAATCATCCAGTTCGCAAAACCCACGAAGGCCGGCATGATGGCGCCGAACACCATGATCAGGCCGTGCATGGTGGTGAGCTGGTTAAACAGCTCCGGGTTCACAAACTGCAGGCCGGGCTGGAACAGTTCGGCGCGGATGATCAGCGCCAGAATGCCGCCAATCACCAGCATCGTGAAGCTGAACAGCAGGTACAGCGTGCCAATGTCTTTGTGGTTGGTGGCAAACACCCAGCGCCGCCAGCCGGTGGGAGCGTGGTGGTGGTCGTCATGACCGTGTTCGTCTTGAGCGTGATGACCGTGATCATGGGGATGGAGAACTGCACTCATCTTGGCTTTCCTTGGGAATCTTGTACGTTAACGAGTGCAGCTTATTTGCCGCGCTGGGCCTGGATGTCGGCGGGCTGTACCAGTTGGCCGGTCTTGTTAGACCAGTTGTTCTTGGTGTAGCTGATGACAGCGGCAATGTCGGTATCGCTAAGTTGCTTCCAGGATGGCATGGTGCCGTTGTTCTGGCCATTCAGCAGCACATGGATTTGCACGTTCTTGTCGGCATCCAGCACCTTGGGCGAACCGTCCAGCGGCTTGATAGGTCCACCACCCTTGCCATTGGCCTGGTGGCAGGCGGCGCAGTTGGATGCATAGACCTTCTCGCCGCGCTTCATGATGTCGTCCAGCGTCCATATCTTGGCAGGATCATCGGCCTTGGCGGCCATTTTCTTTTTCTCGCCATCAACCCAGGCGGAATAGTCTTCGGCCGACACCACTTTCACGTGGATAGGCATGTAGGCGTGCTCTTTGCCGCACAGCTCGGCACACTGGCCGTAGTAGCTGCCGATTTTTTCGGCACGGAACCAGGTGTCGCGCACAAAGCCGGGAATTGCATCCTGCTTGATACCGAAAGCAGGCACCATGAAGGCGTGGATAACGTCGTCAGCGGTGGTGATGATGCGGACCTTTTTGTTGACCGGCACGACCAGGGCGTTGTCTACCTTGAGCAGGTAGTCATCGACCGTTTCGCCCGCCTTGGGGCCGCCGTTGTTGGACATGGCGCGCTGGGTGCTGTCAAGCGTAGATACAAAGCCGATGCCCTCACCCTCGCCCTTGATGTAGTCGTAGCCCCATTTCCACTGCATGCCGGTGGCCTTGATGGTCAGGTCGGCGTTGGTGGTGTCTTTCATGGCCACCACCACCTTGGTGGCGGGCAAGGCCATCAGGATCACAATAACGAACGGAACAATGGTCCAAATGATCTCCACCGTGACCGACTCGTGGAAGTTGGCGGCCTTGTAGCCCTTGGACTTGCGGTGCTTCCAGATGGAATAAAACATCACCCCAAACACCGCGATGAAGATCACGGTGCAAACGATCAACATGAACCAGTGCAGCCACTGCTGCTCTCTTGCAATATTGGTCACGGCCGGTGCCAGATTGGTCTGCAGCACCGCAGGCCCGCCGGGCAGATCATTGACCGCGTAAGCAGCGCTGCTGAGCCACGCGCCCGCCCAAACGCCGAGCGTGGGGAGCAGTGAAGCCAACTTATTAGGAATCATCTTCATCGTTTTCACTTATTCAACACCTCAATTGAACCAATCTTGTTGCGCCAGCATCTGCCCCAGGGGGCCTGTCTCATGCGCTACGCAACGCCATCCGGATTTCCCGTGCCAGAGCCGACCGTAGCTCCGGGCTCACATACCGCCCCACTTCCACCGAACGCCCCTGGCCCGACACCTCGATCAAGGACCGGTCCCCCGTTTTGGGCTCGATACGGACCCATTCACGGCGAAACTCTGCCCGCTCCAACCGACCTGCGTTCTCCAGCTCGACCACCAGCTGCGAGCCTTGCAGCGAAATTCTTTCGCCGTCGGTCGCGTGCCGGGAGTACACCAAAAATGCCGCCCCCACCGCCGCCAGCTCCAGCCAGGCAAACGGCAGCACCAGCTTGGCACCCTGCACCCAAAAAAACGTCGCAATGCCCATGGACACCACACAGATTGATGCGTACATCCAGCCCAACTGGGCCGGTGTGACCGAACAGTTGCGCTTCAGGAACCAGTGGATGTTCTGGCCCGAAACTGTGGCGAAGCGAAATACCAAGTTCGGCACGTTTGGCACTCACAAAAATGAGGCAGATGCCACGGCGGACGTGCCGTTTATGGGTCTGCCTAGATGCGTGGGAAGATGCCCGAATTCATTTTTCTTCGTGTGAATTGTAGCCTTGCTTTCCAGGGCCGAGCCCGGTGGGGGCCTTGAAACTCCCCCTGTCAAACCCCATGTCCTTTGCCCTGGTGCAGCATGTCGCGCATGTCGCGCAGCGAAACCGCGCTGTGGGCACTGACCCGCAGCTTTGGCTTGGGCTTGAGGGCATGGCCATAAATCAGCTCAAAGGTCAGCGGCAAACGGCCATTTTCAGCCGCGTCGGCCAGTTGCAAGGCCAGTTCACGCTCCAGTTTTTCACGCCATTGCCGCCCGCGCAGGCCGGTAAAACGCTGAGGATGCAGGTTGCGCCCCACCTCGCGCAGCTCTTGCAGCAGGCGCGCCGGGCTCTCGTAGGTCAGGCGGATTCGCTCCATGTCCATCACCGGTTCGGCAAACCCGGCGTGCACCAGCATGTCGCCCCAGTCGTGCATGTCGGTGAACTGGTGTCCGGGCAAGGGCCAGCCCAGGGCACTGTAGACGCTGCGCAGCTCTTGCACCGTGTCTGGCCCCAGGCACGAAAACATCACAAAGCCATCCACCGCCAACGCCCGATGCCATTGGGCGATCAGCGCCTGCGGGTCGGCGGCCGAATGCAACACCATATTGGCCCACAGCATCTGCACGCTACCGTCTGGCGGCAAGCCGATTTGCTGCGCCGGAGCCCGCCAGCCACTGGGCTTCCACCACGGCTTTGCTACAGATTGAATAGCTGCCTGCGCTTGTTCTGCATGCGCTTCGACCACAAAACAGGATGAATTCGGGTACCGCTCGGTCAGCTTGGCATGGGCCTGCAGGCCGCCGCGCGTGGGCTCCCAGTGGGCCCAAGCCTCGGGTTGCAGCTTGATCCACTGCAGGCGGTCTTCCATGCGCCGGGCGACTTCTTCGTGCAGCCAGGGGGATTGGGCCGTGCGTAGCTGCGCCCAGCGGGCGGCGGCGGCGGGGTCGATAGTGGGGGGGAGTTGGGTCGTCATACGATAAGCAACGAGTATATTGAGGCGATGTTTCGCGCGCTTTTTCACCGGGTGACAACCCTGCTCCCCAGCCAGTGTGCTGTGTGCCGCGCCTGGCCGAGCCAGCCCGTGTGCGGGGCCTGCGTGGCGCGCTTTGCCCAGCCGGTGCCGCGCTGCCGTGCCTGCGCCCTCCCGGTACCCGAGGGCGTGGCGCGGTGCGGTGCCTGCATCCTGCATCCACCCGCGCTGGATGCCTGCCTGGCGGCGGTGGCCTATGCCTACCCGTGGTCGATGTGCATTGCCCAGTTCAAATTCAACCAGCAGGTGGGCTGGGCGGGCACCCTGGCAGACTTGCTGCGCCACAGCCCCTGGGTGGAACCTGCCCTGGAGCAGTGCGATAGCGTGCTGCCCATGCCTTTGTCGTCTCAGCGCCTGCGCGAGCGCGGCTTCAACCAGGCGCTGGAGCTGGCCCGCCACCTGGCCCCGCATAAAACCCGGACGCAGCTGCTGCTGCGCACCCGCCACACCGCGCCCCAGCCCACTCTAAATCGGGCCGAGCGCTTGCGCAATGTGCGGGGTGCGTTTGCGCTGGAGCCGCTGCGGGCCGATGCCCTGCGCGGCCAGCGCGTGGTACTGGTGGACGACGTGATGACCAGCGGCGCGTCGCTATTTGCCGCAGCAGCCGTGCTGAAACAGGCTGGGGCCGTGCACGTCACCGGGCTGGTGGTGGCCAGAACGCCAGTGGATTAAAACGCCCGAATCACCTCGGCCACGCGCCGCACATCGGCCTCACTGACATCCAGGTGCGTTACCAGGCGCAGCTTGTAGAGGCCAATCGCCTGCACCTGGTGGGCCTGCAAGTGCGCCACCAGGGCCTCTGCCCGCTCGGGAGTGGTCTGCAAAAACACCATATTGGTGGGGCCCGCCTCCACCTGCAGGCCCGGCATGTCGGCCAACAAAGCCGCCAGCAGCCGGGCGTTGGCATGGTCGTCGGCCAGGCGTGCCACGTGGTGCTCCAGCGCATACAGGCCCGCCGCAGCCAGCACTCCGGCCTGGCGCATGCCGCCGCCCAGCATCTTGCGCCAGCGGCGGGCCTGGACGATGAAGTCCATGGCACCCAGCAAGACCGAGCCAACCGGCGCACCCAGCCCTTTGCTCAGGCAGATGCTGACCGAGTCAAACCCCGCCACCAGGCGCCGCTCGGCCTGCGCCAAACCCTCGCCCGCGTGCTGCGAGGCCACCACGGCGTTGAAAAACCGCGCCCCGTCCAGGTGGCACTGCAGGCCCCGGCTGTGGGCCAGCGCCACCGCCGCCTGCACGTAATCCTGCGGCAGCACCTTGCCGCCGATGGTGTTTTCCAGCGCCAGCAGACGGGTGCGGGCATGGTGAAAGTCATCCGGTTTGATGGCCGCGGCAATGCGCTCCAGCGGCAGGCTGCCGTCGCTGGCGTGGTCTAGCGGCTGGGATTGCACGCTGCCCAGCACCGCCGCGCCGCCCGCCTCCCATTTGTAGCAATGCGCCTCCTGGCCGACGATAAATTCGTCGCCGCGCTGGCAATGGGCCATCAACGCCAGCAAATTGCTTTGGGTGCCGGTGGGGCAGAACAGCCCGGCCTCGAAACCCAGGCGCTCGGCCAGCGTAGCCTGCAGCAGGTTCACGGTCGGGTCGTCGCCAAACACGTCGTCGCCCAGCGGCGCGCGGGCCATGGCGGCCTGCATGCCAGAGGTGGGACGGGTCACGGTATCGCTGCGTAGATCGATGATTTTCATACAAGCACACGAAGTAGAAACAGGCGCTATTAAAGCCTGCTTCACGCCATCCGGCTACTGCCGAAGTAGATAGCCAATTCAGGGTGCCGGCCCGGGCGTATCGTCGCCCGGAACTAATGGGGTAATAGGCTGCGGCACGCCGGCATCGGGCTCAACCGGCATCGCGCCAGGCTCAGGGCCGTCGGGCACATCCTCGTGCGGCTGGGGTGGTTTGTGGGTAGTGATGTACACGGCGACTCCTCGAAATTGGTTTCTCATCTTGCTCCGTGCAGTGGCACATGGCGTACAGACTAAGCCGCGTCGACAGGTGGGCGTCGCCCTACAACGGATAATCCAGCCCTATGTTTAACATCGTCCTGGTCGAACCCGAAATCCCGCCGAACACCGGCAACGTCATCCGCCTGGCGGCCAACACGGGCTGCAACTTGCACCTGGTTGAGCCGCTGGGTTTCTCGATGGACGATAAGCACATGCGCAGGGCTGGCCTCGATTACCACGAGTACGCCACCCTCACCCGCCACGCCGACTGGCCGAGTTTTCTGGCCACCGCCCAGCCCGACCCACAGCGCCTGTTTGCCCTGACCACGCGCGGCACCGGCAGCGTGCACGGCACGGCATTTGCCTCCGGCGACTGGCTGGTGTTTGGCTCGGAAACCAAGGGCCTGGCCGACAGCGTGCGCGCCGCCTTCGCCCCGCTGCAGTGTTTGAAGCTGCCCATGCGCCCCGGCCAGCGCAGCCTGAACCTGTCCAACGCCGTGGCCGTGACGGTATTTGAGGCCTGGCGGCAGTGCGGCTTTGGATAAGCGGCTCACCCCCAGGCTTCAGTGCTACGCATCTTTCGCCACCCCCCTTGCAGGGGGCGATGCCAGTGGCCCGGCAAAGCCGGTTCCGCGGCACCTCTGGGTTGCAGGCGTTCTCGTTGAGGCGAATGTAGTGAAAATTTACGCGTCTAGCCACTCGGCTAGCGGAGCCCATTGCTCCAGGTCTTTTTCAACCCGGCTCGGGGCCACGTCAAACAAAGTGAGCCCGCCTGCAGCCAGGTGGACGTAGTTTTGCGTGTCGCGCAGGTTGGTGATCACCGGCACCTCCAGCCCGTCCAGGTATTCGCGCAGGCGGTCGGCGGCAAAGGTGCGCTCGTCCACCCGCATACCGACCAGGCCAACCTGCATCTTGTCGATGCGGCGGTGCTCGGCTAGACGGTCCAGAAATTTGCGCGTGGCAAAGATATCGAACACGCTGGGCTGCAGCGGCACCACGATCTTGTCGGCCAGGCGCATCACATCCTTGAAGCGCTTGCCGTCCAGCCCGCCGGGCGTATCCAGCACTACCACGTTGCCTGCTTTGCCACCCTTGGGTGGCTTGGCGATGTCGTCCGCGTCCACGTCCCAGGCCTGGATGGGGTTGGCCGTTGCCGGGCGCAGGCCCAGCCACAAGTGGGACGACTGCTGCGGGTCGGCATCGCCCAACAACACGGTATGCCCCTGCGAGGCGTAATAGCCTGCAATCTGGGTAGACAGCGTGGACTTGCCGACTCCGCCTTTGGGACTGGCAACAACAACGATGGGCATAAATGGCTCCTAGTAGGGGGAAACGCGTAATTCTTTGCTATGTTAGCGGCATGCACGATCCCAGCGCCGCGACCCCACCGCCCCCCACACCACCAAAGATCTACCTGCTCGCCGCCCACCCTAACTGGCGCGCCTCGCGCGTCAACCAGCGCCTGCTGGCGGCTGCCCGCAGCTTGGCAGACGGCAACCCGCAGCTCGACGTGCAAGACCTGTACGCCAACTACCCCGACTACGCCATCGATGTGGCCGCCGAGCAGGCCCGCATGGAAGCCGCCGACCTGCTGGTGCTGGTGCACCCCATCCAGTGGTATTCGATGCCCGCCCTGCAAAAACTGTGGATGGACGAGGTGCTGACCTATGGCTGGGCCTTTGGCGCGGTGTCGGCCGAGACCGAGGAAGCCGCCCCTACTGGCGCGCCCGGCACCGCCCTGCGCGGCAAGGCTCTGTGGCTGGTGGTGACCACCGGCGGACAAGAAGACTCGTACCACCCCGACAGTTACAACCGCTACCCGTTCGATGCGTTCTTGCCGCCCTATGCCCAGACCGCCGCCCTGTGCGGCATGCGCTTTTTGCCGCCGCTGGTGCTGCACGGTGCCCACAGCGCGGGCAAACAAGAGGTGCTGGACCACATCGCCCTGTTCAGCCAACGGCTGCAAACCTATCCCCACTGGACCACACCGTAAAAACGCATGGAACACGCACCCTCCTGGCTGATCAACAGTTTCATCTACCTGAGCGCCGCCGTCATCGCCGTGCCGCTGAGCAAAGCCCTGGGCCTGGGCTCCATCATTGGCTACCTGGCAGCAGGCATCGCCATCGGCCCCTGGGGCCTGGGCCTGGTCACCGAGGTCCAAGACATCCTGCATTTCGCTGAATTCGGTGTGGTGTTGATGCTGTTTTTGATCGGCCTGGAACTGGAGCCCAAGCGCCTATGGAGCCTGCGCCACCCGATCTTTGGCTGGGGCACGGCCCAGGTGGTGGGCTGCGCGGTGGTGATTCTGCTGGGGGCCATGGCCGCGGGCGTGCCGTGGCGGATTGCGCTGGTGGCGGCGCTGGGCCTGGCCTTGTCCAGCACGGCGATCGCACTGCAGGTGTTTGGCGAGCGCAACCTGCTGCCCACGCGCAGCGGGCAGGCGGGGTTTTCCATTCTTTTGTTCCAGGACGTGGCGGCCATTCCTATTTTGGCGCTGCTACCCATGCTGGGCAGTATTTCTGAACAAAATGAGGCTCTAGCGCAGACAGCACCTGCACTACAAGCTCTTAAAACCATAGCAGTTATTGCGGGCATTGTGCTCGGCGGGCGTTTGCTGTTGCGGCCACTGTTCCGCTGGATTGCGCGCTCCAAAACGCCTGAGATCTTCACCGCCGCGTCTTTACTGCTGGTGGTGGGTATCGCCTCGCTGATGCTGTCGGTGGGCTTGTCGATGGCGCTGGGGGCCTTTTTGGCCGGGGTTCTGCTGGCCGAGAGCGAGTACCGCCGCGAGCTGGAGACCGACATCGAGCCCTTCAAAGGCCTGCTGCTGGGCCTGTTCTTCATCGCCGTGGGCATGAGCGTGGACTTTGGCGTGCTGCGCCAGTCGCCGGGCTTGATGGCGCTGACCGTGGCAGGCTTTTTACTCGCCAAGCTGCTGGTCATCTACACCATTGCCAAATGCATGGGCGTGCCCTTCCAGGAGCGACCGGTGTTTACCGTGCTGCTGGCGCAGGGCGGTGAATTTGCGTTCGTGGTGTTCCAGACCGCTACGGCGGCGCATATTTTTTCCAACCAGACATCGTCGCTGCTGATTGGTTCGGTCGCGGTGTCGATGCTGGTCAGCCCGATGTTGCTGCTGTCCATCGACAAACTGCTGCTGCCCCGGCTGGCGCAGCGCGGCGGCAAACAGCTGGAAGAAATTGCCGAGCAGCAGGAAGCGCCCATCATCATTGCCGGCTTTGGCCGCTACGGCCAGATCGTGGGCCGCACGCTGCAGGCGCAGGGACTGCGCGCCACGGTGCTAGACCACGATGCCGACATGGTGGAGACCATCCGCCAGTTTGGCTTTCGCGTGTTTTACGGCGATGCCACCCGGCTGGACCTGCTGCGCCTGTCAGGCGCTGCGACCGCCAAAGTTCTGGTGGTGGCGGTAGACGACAAAGCGCAAAGCCTGAAGATTGTGGATATTGCGCGAGAGCACTTCCCGAACCTGGAGATCGTGGCCCGCGCCCGCGATGTGCCCCACTGGAACGCCTTGCGCGACCGCGGCGTGCTTCGGGTGGAGCGCGAACTGTTCGAGTCCAGCCTGCGCAGCGCCCGCTCGGTGCTGGAGATTCTGGGCTACCCGCCCCACGAAGCGCGGCAACAGGCCATGCGCTTTCGCCAGCACAACATTGCCTTGTTTGAGCAGATGTACCCGCACCGCAAAGACCGCGCCAAGCTCATTGCCGTGGCCACCGAAGGCCGCCAACAGCTGGAAGAGCAAATGGCCCAGGAGCGCGCGCAGCAGGCGCAGCGGCGCCCCAAGGGCTGGGGGAAATAAGCGAAAAGCTCAGTCGAGCGCTGTCTCGTCCAGCACGCCGTCTTGGTCCAGCGGCGCGGCCGATTGGTAGATGGTGGCCATCTGCGCCACTTCGTCGGTCAGCGCCTGGCGCAAGCTCGCCGGACCCAGCACCTCGCACAGCGCACCGTACTGGAGAATTTTCTCCATCAGTTCGCGTGGGTCCATGTACGGCACGCGCAGCAAGTAGCTGCCGTCGTTTTGCTGCTTGCCCTGTTGCAGCGGGTGCCATTGCACGTTGGCTACGCTGCTGGCCTTCTCACGGCTGAACTGCAGCCGGGCCCAGCGCACGCGGCCGCTGGCAAAGACCCCGTAGTCCGGGCCAAACTGGGTATCCAGCCTGTCGTCACCCACCTCGATGGCACTGCTGGGCAGTACCTGCGCATCGGTAATGGCATCCACCGCAAAACTGCGTAGCTCGGCCTGCGGGTGGCACCAGGCTTCCAGGTGCCAGCTACCGCGAAAATGCACCAGCCGCTGCGGCGAAACCTCCCATTCTTCGAGAGTGGTTCCATTGCCCGCACAGGCCAGCGCCAAGCGGTTGCGCCGCACCAGGGCCAAACCGATGCGCTCAAAATAGCGCGGTGTGGCGGTTTCCTGCACCAGCCCCGCAATGCGCACGCGCTGCCGCAATTCTTGCAGCTGCGGGTCGTCACTGGTCAAAAGGGCATTCAGACGGTCGGCCACCGGCACCGGGTTGATGATCAAGCCCCCCGTATCCAGGCAGGCCAACAATTGCTGCATCGTCAACAGCGCATGGATTTCGGTGGAAGAAAACCACAGGCCCGGGAGTTCATGGGTGCTGGTGGGTGGTTCACCGGTGGATGCCAACCGGTAGCCGCCAGCCGCGCGACTCCATTCGATGGGCAGCTTCAGGCGGGTGCGCAGGTCGTCCAGATCGCGTTTCAAAGTGGCCCGCGAAACATCCAATTCAGCCTGCAGTGCAGCAAAGCTAATGACCTTGTGTTGGCGCAGAAGCTGGTCAATTTTGTAGAGGCGCCCGGTCTGGTCCATGTCTTAACCGAAAGTTGGTTCGGATTTTATGTAATAGGTGTAACCATTTGATTTCATAGCGCAGCAGAGAGCAAGGCACTTTTGCACAGACAGCACGTATCAAGTCCATAGCGCCAGCCCGGCACGACATTTCTGCGCATGCCTGGGCCATTTATTGGATCTATTTTGGACTTCTGTAAAAGAACCAATACTTCACCACTCACCCCTGCAAAGGCCAGCCAAAAGGAACCAACCGACCCTCGCCAAAAAAGAGTCCAAATGCGACAAGCCGAAGCATTCAGCATGCACAAGACACCCTTTTAAAAATAGCGTCCATTACGCAACAGCTTGCTACCAGGCGCCTCAGACAAAGCCGGGCGAGTGAAGTGGGCGATTTGGAAGAGACTCCAAACCGCCCGTTTCACCGTGGTAGGCTCATGGCATGTTCAATCCCTCGCAGGCCGATGTACGCCGTTTTTTCTGCTCTGTTTACGCCAAAGCGAAGTCCGGGCAAGCGCTGGAAGCTATTGAAACAATAGCAAGTCAATGGCTGGACGAGCACCCCGAATACCATGCCGACATGCTGGATGCAGAAGCCGCAGTAGCCCGCAATTACGATGCAGAAGCTAGCAAAACCAACCCATTTCTACACCTTTCGATGCATTTGTCGATCAGCGAGCAATGCTCGATCGACCAGCCACGCGGTATCCGCCAGTCGGTTGAGTTGCTGACGCGCCGCCGCGACTCACTGCACGACGCCCACCACGAAACCATGGATTGCCTGGGACAGATGCTGTGGGAAAGCCAACGCGCTGGCCGCCCCCCTGACGGCGCGGCTTACATCGACTGCGTACAGCGCCGGGCCACGCAAGACTGATGCTACCGACGTAAAAAAGCCCGCATGCAGCGGGCTTTTGCTTGGGGCAGGCGGGTTTAACGGAAGCGCGACTGCGGAACCACCTTCAACTCGCCGTCCAGCGAATGCACATAGCCGGCCAATGCCTTGAGTTCTGCATTCGAGAATTGTTTGGCCACGCCGCCCATGATGGCGTTGGAGCGGCCAACCAAGGGATTGCCTTCGATTTTGTACGACTTCAAAGCCACATACAGGTAATCCGCATGCTGGCCTGCGATCTTGGGATAGGTCGGATCAATAGGTTTGGAGAAGTTGTCGCCATGACAGGACACGCAAGCGCCTTTGGTCAACAGCGCAGCCACTTGGGCACTGGGCTCTACCGTAGGTTTGGCGGGCAAGGTGGCACCGGCCACCACGCCGCTGGCGCTGTAGTAAGCCGCCACATCGGCCATATCCTGGTCACTCAGGGAATCGGAAATGCCGCGCATGGTGGGGTGCTTGCGATCACCTTTTTTATAGGCGTTGAGCGCTGAAATGATGTATTTGGCACCTTGTCCCGATATTTTGGGAACTTTATGCACTTCCGGGAAACTAGCTTGGTAGCCAACGATGCTGTGGCAGCCCAGGCACATATCCACCTTGGCATGTCCGGCTTTGGCATCCCCCACGATGTCCTGGGCACTGGCCATATTGGCAATGCCTGCTAGCGAAACAGTAGCAAACGCTAACACCGTGGTCAATAATTTATTCATTTTTTCGCGCACAATCTGGGGAAAAATCAAGCCTGCATTCAGCCTTGTTTAGCAGGCTTGCCATCGACCGCAGATTATATGCGGCCCCATATTCATTCTTTGCTTTCATTCCTTGCTGCTGACCCACCACCATGAAGTTCCAAGGCTCCCATAATTACGTCGCCACCCAAGACCTGATGCTGGCCGTCAACGCCGCAGCCACCTTGAAACGCCCGTTGTTGGTCAAGGGTGAGCCCGGCACGGGTAAAACCATGCTGGCCGAAGAAGTGGCTGCCACACTGGGCATGCCGCTGCTGCAATGGCACATCAAATCCACCACCAAAGCGCAGCAGGGCCTGTATGAATACGACGCGGTCAGCCGCTTGCGCGATTCGCAACTGGCCGGAATCGAAGATTCGGCCCGGGTCAAAGATATCCACAACTACATTGTCAAAGGCGTGCTGTGGCAAGCATTTACCGCCGACGAACCGGTAGCGCTGCTGATCGACGAGATCGACAAGGCCGACATCGAGTTTCCCAACGACTTGCTGCGCGAAATCGACCGCATGGAGTTTTATTGCTACGAAACGCGTGAGCTCATCAAAGCCAAGAACCGCCCGCTGGTGTTCATTACTTCCAACAACGAAAAAGAACTGCCTGATGCGTTTTTGCGCCGCTGCTTTTTTCACTACATCAAATTCCCCGACGCCACCACAATGCAGCAAATTGTGGATGTGCACTTCCCCGGTCTGAAAAAAGAACTACTGGCTGCGGCCATGAAGACCTTCTACGACATCCGCAATCTGCCAGGCCTGAAGAAAAAGCCCTCCACTTCGGAGTTGCTGGACTGGCTCAAGCTGCTGGTGGCCGAAGACATTTCAGCCGATGCTTTGCACAGCCAGGACAACATGGTGGCCGTGCCGCCGCTGGTCGGCGCACTGCTGAAAAATGAGCAGGATGTAAGCCTGTTCGAAAAACTGGTGTTCATGCAGCGCCACCACCGATAGCCGCTATAGCTAGCCTGCAACGATGCTGATCGACTTCTTCTACACCCTGCGCTCCGCCAAGCTGCCGGTTTCGGTGAAGGAGTATCTGAGCCTGCTGGAAGCGCTCAAAGCCGGTGTAGTGGGGCCAAACAGCGCAGATAGCTACAAGATAGACGACTTTTACTATTTAAGCCGCTGTACGCTGGTCAAAGACGAAAAGCACTACGACAAGTTCGACCAAGCCTTCGCCACCTATTTCAAGGGGGTAGAAGCGGTGACCGACTTCACGCAAGATATTCCGATGGAATGGCTGCGCAAAAACCTGGAGCTCGAACTCAGTCCCGAAGAAAAAGCCAAGATCGAGAAAATGGGCTGGGACAAGCTCATGGAAACGCTCAAACAACGCTTTGAAGAGCAAAAAGAACGCCACGAGGGCGGCAGCAAGTGGATTGGTACCGGCGGCACTAGCCCGTTTGGAGCCAATGGCTACAACCCTGAAGGCATCCGCATCGGGCAGGACAAAAGCCGCAACAAAAGCGCAGTAAAAGTGTGGGACCAGCGGGCCTTCAAAGACTACGACGACAGCCAGGAACTCGGCACGCGCAACATCAAGGTGGCGCTGCGCCGCCTGCGCAAATTTGCCCGCGAAGGCCATGCCGACGAACTGGACCTGGCCGACACCATCCGCTCTACCGCTGCCAACGCCGGTTATCTCGATATCAAAATGGTGCCAGAACGGCACAACAACGTCAAAGTGCTGCTGCTGATGGACGTGGGCGGCAGCATGGACGAGCATGTGCAGCGGGTAGAGGAACTGTTCAGCGCCAGCAAAAGCGAGTTCAAGTATTTGGAGTTCTACTACTTCCACAACTGTGTATACGACTTCATGTGGAAACACAACCGCCGTCGCTACACCGAAAAATTTTCCACTTGGGATGTGATCCGCAAGTACAACAAGGATTACAAGCTGCTGTTCATCGGCGACGCGACCATGAGCCCTTATGAAATTCTGCAGCCCGGCGGCAGTGTGGAATACAGCAACGAAGAGGCCGGTGCGGTGTGGCTGCAGCGCCTGACCAACGCCTTCCCCAAATTTGCCTGGGTCAACCCCGAACCCCAAGGCCTGTGGGAATACCGCCAAAGCATCAGCATCGTCCAGCAACTGGTGGGCCAGCGCATGTTTCCCTTGACCCTGAAAGGTCTGGAAGAAACTATGCGGCTGCTGTCGAAATAAGCAATGCGCGGATTCAGCTTGCGGGTGCGGGTGTTGTGCTGGCTGTTGTTACTGCCCGGCATGCTATGGGCGCAAGCTCCCACCACGGCAGCGCCTCCATTTTCTTTCGACCTGCAAGTCGTGGCTCCAGACAAAATCCGTGATCTGCTGCTAAAACACCTGGAATTGCAGCGTTACCGCAGTCTGACGGACCTGGACAACACTGAATTGGCGCGGCTCATGCAAGCCGCTGAACGCAATGCCCATGACCTGCTGGCCACGCAAGGTTATTTTGCAGCCCAGGTCACACTCAAGCTGACCCTGACTCCCCAAAGCACCAGCGCCCCGCGCGACATCACCCTGACCGTTGAGCCAGGTGAGCCCGTGCGGATCAACACCGTGCAGATTGACTTCACCGGACCGGTTGCCAACGGTTCTGCTGATGCATCGCTGCGCAATACCATCCGCACCGACTGGCCGCTTGCCCCCGGCACACCCTTTACCCAGGATGCCTGGGACGATGCAAAAACCCAGGCCCTGCGCAACTTGACGGTGCAACGCTTTCCCACCGGCGAGATCAGCAGCAGCCTGGCCGACATTGACACCGACACGCAAACCGCCCAGCTCAATGTCAGCTTGGCATCCGGCCCGGCCTACCGGTTTGGCCCGCTGGACCTGCGCGGCCTGCAGCGTTACAACGCCGAGCTGGTCAGCCGCCTGGCCCAGCTTCCCACTGGGGCCGACTACAGCCAGGCGCAACTGCTGCAAACCCAGCAGCGGCTGGCCGACAGCGGCTATTTCGATTCGGTATTTTTAACCCTGGACACCAGCAGCGACCCGCAAGACGCACCCGTGGTGGCCCAGTTGCGCGAGGCCAAACTGCAAAAATTGGTGCTGGGCGTGGGCTTCAGCACCGACAGCGGCCCGCGCCTGTCGGCCGAGCACACCCACCACCAGCTGCCTTGGCTGCAGTGGCGCGCCATCTCCAAGCTCAGCATCGACAAAAACACCCAAACACTGGGCACCGAGCTCACCGGCCCGCCCGATGCCAGCAACTGGCGCTGGGTCACTTCGGCCCAGGTGCAGCACCAGGACCTGAGCGACACCATCACCAACAGCCAGCGCCTGCGGGCCGGCCGCACCCAGGGCAACGACCACATCGACCGCAACGTTTACCTGCAATACGACCACGCGCTGACCACCAGCGGCACCGACCCCACGGTGGCGTCCAGCGCCATCAGCGCCAACTACGCCTGGACACGGCGCGACTTTGACGACATCCGCACCCCCACCCAGGGCTACGGTGTGGCGGTGGAGCTCGGCGGCGGCTTTACGCTGGGGTCTGACCGCCAGCCCTACACCCGCACCCTGACGCGCTGGCTGGGCTACTTCCCGCTGGGCAAGTTGCTGCCCGGCGATGGCCTGTTTATGCGGGCGGGCCGCCTGGCGCTGCGGGCCGAAGCGGGTGCCGTGGTGGCCAAAGCCGATGCCAACGTACCCAGTACCCAACAGTTCCTGACCGGCGGCGACACCACCGTGCGCGGCTACGGCTACCAGGAAATCGGCGTGGCGGGCAGCAGCGGATCGGTGACTGCCGGACGCTACCTGGCATCGGGCAGCTTTGAATGGCAGAGGCCCATCGTCCTCAATGGCAAGCCCAGCGCCTGGGAGACGGCGTTGTTTGTCGATGCCGGTGCCGTGGCCAATACCGTCAAGGCCCTGGAAGCCAAGGTCGGCATCGGCGGCGGCGTGCGATGGCGTAGCCCGGTGGGTCCGGTGCAAATGGACATCGCCTACGGTGTCGCCACCCACAAGGCACGTCTGCACATGAGCGTAGGGTTCAGCTTTTGAGCGTCGAAAAAGCCCCCGCCGCCCAGCGGCGCTGGATGCCCTCGGGCAAACGCCTGCTGTGGTTGCTGTGTGCGCCCCTGCTGGTACTGGCCGCACTGGCCATGGCAGCCGGCGCGCTCTGGGCGTGGCTGGGCACCGACACCTCGCTGGCCAGCACCCTGGCCCGTGCCGCTGCTTACCTGCCTGCAGGCCACACGCTGGAAACCAGCGAGGTCACCGGCTCAGTCCGCCAGGGGGGCCATATCGGCAGTCTGGCCTACCGCAGCCCCGGCCTGGAAGTCGTTGCCCAAGACATCGCCGTGGACTGGCAGCTCGACCGCCTGCTGCAACGCGAACTGCGCCTGGGTCGGCTGCACATCGCCCAGCTCAGCATTGCGCAAACCCCGTCCACCGAACCTACCGTACTGCCGACTGAGATCGTGCTGCCCCTGCAGGTAGACCTGCCGTTCGAGATTGCCGAGCTGCACTGGCAAGGCCCACCGGCGCTGCTTTTGACCCAATTAGCCGGGCACTACCGCTATGACGGCACGCAGCACCAGCTCACCGTCAACGGTGTACAAGTCGCCTCAGGCCAATACGCAGGCCAGGCCACCCTGCTGGCCCGCAGCCCCCTCACGCTGCAAGCCCACGTGCAAGGCAGCGTGGACACCACCCTGCCCGGCAACACCCGCCCCACTACCGTGGCGGCAACCGCGTCGGCCAGCGGACACTTAGCAGAACTAGTGGGACAAGACGCGCTGTTGCAGATCCAGGCCCAGCTCACGCCCAGCACGTCCACTGCCCTGCAGGCCACGCTGGCCGCGCAAATCCACCCCTGGGCGGCGCAACCGGTGTACCAGGCCGACGCCACCTTCCAACAACTCAACCTGGCCGACCTGTGGCCCGACGCACCGCACACCTTGCTCAGCGGCAGCGCCCATGTGCAGCCTGATCCCTTGGCCACGGGCACCGCTTGGCGCGCCGAGGCCAAGCTTGACAACCGCCTCAGCGGCCCCTGGGACAAAAACCGCATCCCGTTGGACCACGCTGACACCCGACTACAGTACCAGCAAGGGGCCTGGGTCATTGAGTCGCTGAGCGCCCAGCTCAGCAAGAGCGAGGTACAGCTCCATGGCCGCTGGACTGGCGCGGGCTCCACCGACTGGACGGCCGAGGCCAAGCTCTTGCGCATTAACCCCGCCGCCCTGCACACCCGCATGGCCCCCGCCTTACTAGACGGGCGGGTGACCGCCAGCAGCACCGCCACGGCCATCCGCTTCGATGCCGCCCTGCAGCCATCAGCCAAAGCGCCGGAGATCAAAGCTTTGCAAGGCCTGCGTATCCAGACGGCCCAGGCCACGGGCCGCTGGGCCGCGGGCACCCTGAGCCTGTCGGCCCTGAAGCTGCAAACCGACGATGCCCTGCTGCAAGGCCAGTTGGACCTGACCCTCGCCAACCGCGCCGCCAAAGGCCAGTTGCACCTAAGCCTGCCCGGTGCGCAAGCCGATGTACAAGGCCAGATCAGCGCGTCGCAAGGTGCGGGCGAGTTTGCCTTGCATGTACCCGACGCAGGCAAAGCCACCCGTTGGCTGGCCCGCCTGCCCGGTGTGGCCGCCAGCCTGCCCGGCGATATCCTGGGCCAAGCCGAGCTGACAGGGCGCTGGACAGGCGGCTGGGCCAGTGCCCTCGCTACCAGCCCTGGTAAAGCGGGCACGCCCCCTTTCCAGCTCACGGCCCAACTCGCCGTACCGACGCTGGAAATGCGCCCCGCCACCGGCAACCCCATCAGTCTGCACAAACTGCAGCTGGATGCATCCGGTAGCCTGGGGGCGCTGGATGTCAGCCTGCAAGGCGAGCTGGCCACCGGCACCCAGCGCGCCAGCCTCAGCACCCGCGCCACCGGCGGGCTCGGCACGGCCAAGCACTGGCAGGCCCGCATCGCCAGCCTGGCCCTGGAGATGCAGGACAGCACCCGCCCCGGCCCCTGGACGCTGCAGTTGGACCAGGCCCTGGCACTCCAAGGCACCAGTACCTCGGTGGATGCCGCGGCAGGCAGCGCCAGCGTCAAAGGCCCGGTCCCGGGCAGTGTTCGCATCGCCTGGCAGCCGGTGGCCTGGTCGCACGACGGCTCCCGCACTCTGCTGCGCACCCAGGGCACGCTGCAAGGCCTGCCCATGGGCTGGCTGGAAACATTGGCCGCAGGTAATGGGCAGTTGGCCCAGCTCGGCCTCAAAGGCGATCTGCTGCTGGACGGCGACTGGAACGTGCAGGCTGCCCAAACCCTGCAAGTTAGCGCCAACCTGTACCAAAAAAGCGGTGATCTGCAACTGCTGACTGGCGACGACTCCGCCAACGGTCCTTCCAATACATCCAGCACCATCAGCGCAGGTATCCGCACCGCCCGCATCGGCCTGCGCACCGACGGCGACAAGCTCAGCGCCAGCCTGCGCTGGGACAGCGAACGCGCGGGCCAGGCCGAAGCCGAGTTGAGCACCCAGTTGCGCCAGACCGACGGCACCTGGATATGGCCCGCCGACGCGCCGCTCAATGGCACGGTGCGCGCGTCGCTGCCCCGGGTCGGCATCTGGTCGGTACTGGCCCCGCCCGGCTGGCGGCTGCGCGGCACGCTGGGGGCCAACGCCACGCTCAGCGGCACCCGCCTGGCACCGCTGTGGACCGGCACGCTGCAGGCCGACGACCTGGCGCTGCGCTCGGTGGTGGAAGGCATCGAACTGCGCGATGGCCGCCTGCGCGCCAGCCTGGACGGCCAGCGCCTGAACATCACCGAATTCAGCCTGCGCGGAGCCCCCACCGCCGCTAACACCACCACCGCCATCCCCAGCAACGATGGCGGCAGCCTCACCGCCACCGGCAACGTGCGTTGGAACAACACCGCCCCGGCAGGCATCCAGATGGACATCCAGGCGCAGGCCAAAACCCTGCGCATCTCCGCCCGGGCAGACCGCCGCCTGACCGTATCCGGCACCCTGCAAGCTACCCTGTTGCAAGGCAAACTGGCGCTACAAGGCGCACTCAAGGCCGACCAAGCCCTGTTCATCCTGCCCGACGAGTCCGCGCCCACCCTGGGCAGCGATGTGCTGGTGCGCAAACGGTCCACCACGCCATCCAGCACCGCCACACCACCCACCGCCGCACCCGTGGCGGCCAGCAACACCCCCGAGGTCAACCTTAACCTCGACCTGGGCGATGATTTCCACCTGGTGGGCCGGGGCCTGGACACCCGCCTCACCGGCAAGCTGGTTTTGCGTGCCGGCCCTACCCTGGCCGGGCCGCGCGTCACCGGCGAGCTGCGCACCGCGCGCGGCAGCTTTAAAGCCTATGGCCAGGCGCTGGACATCGAGGAAGGCATCCTGCGGTTCTACGGCCCCTATGACAACCCGTCGCTCGACGTGCTGGCCATCCGGCCCAACCTCAGCGTGCGCGTGGGCGTGCAGATCAACGGCACGGCGCTTTTGCCCAACATCCGCCTGTATTCCGACTCCGACCTGTCCGATGCCGAAAAACTGGCCTGGCTGGTGCTGGGCCGCAGCGCCGCCAATGGCGGGGCCGAAGCTGCCGTGCTGCAACAGGCTGCGTTGGCTCTGCTGGGCGGCAACGGCAAGGGCCTGTCGGGCGGGCTGGCCTCGGCCCTGGGCCTGGACGAGTTGTCCTTTAGTGGCAGCGCCAACAAGTCCGACGGCACCACCAGCGCCGCCGCCGTCACCTTCGGCAAGCGTCTGTCGCGCAACTTCTACGTGGCCTACGAGCACAGCCTGGCCGGTACGCTGGGCACGCTGTACATCTTCTACGACCTGAGCAAACGCTTCACCCTGCGCGGCCAAACCGGCCAGCAAAGCGCGATTGACCTGATCTTCACGCTGCAGTACGACTGAACACGGCGCTGGCGGGGTGTGCCGCCAAGTACGTGTTTCCTTAAGCAATTACCGCCGTTGGCACCTGGGTCGCGGGCCGCTTGGCCGTGCAAGCACTGCCCATCGACGCGGCCATGATGCAGCCAATGGCTAGCCACTGCCGGTAGTCCAGGTGCTCGTCCAGCAGGCCCATGGCCAGCACCGCAGCCACCGCGGGCTCCATGCTGATCATGATGCCGAAGGCTTCTTTGGGCAGCCGCTTCATGGCCACCATTTCCAAAGATATCGGTATAGCACTGGAGATCGCCGCAACACACACGCCGACCAGCAGTACCGTGGGCGACAGCAGTGCCGCACCGGCGTGCGCAATGCCCACCGGCACCACCACGATGGCCGCCACCAACAGGCCCAGCGACACCGAATGCCCGGCATGCAAGTGGCCGACGCGCTTGCCAAACACAATGTACAAGGCCCAGAGCACGGCGGCAGCCAGCGCAAACAACACACCCACCGGGTCCAGATCGGCACCCCCTATCCCCAGCGGCAGCAACATACCCAGGCCCAGGCCAGCCAGCGCCAGCCAGACAAAGTCCACCATCCGGCGCGACGCAGCGATCGCCAAGGTCAGTGGTCCGGCAAATTCAATGGCCACTGCCAGCCCAAAAGGCAAGGTCTGCAACGACATGTAGAACATCAGGTTCATCACACCCAGCGTGGCGCCATAGCAAACGATGGAAATAGCATCGGCGCGCGACAAATGCCAGCGCCAAGGCCGCCACAGCAGCAGCAACAGCAGGGCCGCAAAACCCACCCGCACCGCGGTCGTGCCCTGTGCGCCTACCAACGGGAAAAGCTGCTTGGCCCAGGACGTGCCAATGCCCAGCGCCGTCACCGCGCCCAGAACCGCCAAAAAAGGAATTGCCCGCTGGTACCGTGTTGTCGTCATGGGTGAAAATATAAATCGCACCAAGCCTGTATTTCGCTGCAAATTCAGGCCATAAACGCAACATTCGCTCACCACCTCTGCACCCACATGCCCGCTGCCCTAGCCCTCGACGCGTTCGACATCGCCATCCTGGACATCCTGCAAAAAGACAACAGCGTGCCGCAACGTGCGATTGCCGCGGCGGTGCACCTGTCGGCACCGGCGGTACAGCGGCGCATCCGGCGGCTGCAGGACAGCGGTGTGATCCGCGCCAACGTGGCGGTAATCGATGCGGCCAAGGTAGGCCTGCCGCTGACCATCATCATCGAGCTGCATCTCGAGAACGAACGCCCCGACCGTACCGCCGCCATGCGCGCCCGCATCGCCACGGAGCCCGCAGTACAGCAGTGCTACAGCGTGACCGGCGAGGCCGACTACCTGCTGATCGTCACCGTCGCCTCAATGGCCGACTACGAAGCGCTGACGCGGCGGCTGTTCGAAGGCGACGACAACGTACGCCGCTTCCGCACCTCGGTCACCCTGGGCTGGCTGAAGTCCGGCCTGCAGCTCCCCCTAGACAAGGCATCGCCGCATAATTTCGTATAAAAGTGCCGCTAGCGCATATAAAAACTGCATGTGTAGCTACTTTTTTAATAGCAAATAGCCATCTTCGGGCACCAGCACCGGGCAAAGCGCTATCGACCTGGTATTCACCTTACAGTGCGACTAAGCTCCAGGTCTTGCGCTCTGTCCCCTGGTCGCTCCATGGCAGAAAGGAAATGAGGCCGAACTTGAAACGTCCTTTACTGCGTGATGCGCTGAAGCAACTCTATGGAGACCGCAATTTCCGGCTGTACAGCATCGCCTCCATCACCTCCTGGCTGTGCTTTTTTGTGCAAAACCTAGCGACCAGCTGGCTCACCTGGAACCTATCGCACTCGGCTGGAACCCTGGGGTTGGTTACCTTTCTCGACACCGTGCCGTATTTTCTGTTTGGCCCCTGGGCCAGTGTTTTGGCAGACCGGCACGACAGGTTCAAGATGCTTTTTGTGGCGTATTTTTTTGCGCTGATCCAGGCCTTGCTGCTGGTGGTAGCGTCCTTCACCGGTTTGCTCAACGTGGCGCTACTTGCCACGCTGGCATTTCTGCATGGCACCGTACACGCCTTCAGCGTACCGGCGGCTTATGGCCTGCTGCCGCGCGCCGTAGAGCGACGCAACCTTTCTGCAGCTATCGCTTTCAGCTCGTCTTACCGCACGCTGGCGCTGTTCATGGGACCGGCACTTGCGGGGGTGTTGCTCGCCAATTTTCCGGTCTATGTATCGTTTTTGGTGAACGCCATCGCCTACTTGCTGTATCTGGTCGTTCTCAAACGCATGCGATTGCCGCCCGCCGAGCCAGTAGCCCCCTCCGGCAACAGTGTCTACCGCGACTACACCGAAGGGCTTCGTTACGCTGCGCGGCACCCGTTGATAGCCGTACTGCTGGTTTTGACCTTCTTCAACGATGGGCTGCGCGGCCTGACCGGACGGCTGATGCCCCTCTTTGCCGACCGGCTTTTCAGCGTGGGCACCCACGGCCTGGCTGTGCTGGCAGGAGCCACCGGCCTGGGCGCAGCGATTGCCTCTGTGTCGCTGTCCAAAAACCGGGATCCACACACCAGCTGGCGCATCACCCAGCTCGGCTTTGCTGCGGCCATCGTGACTACGGTCATTTTCGTCAGCAGCACCGCCCCATGGCTTGCGGTGGTCAGCCGCATCCTGTTCGGACTGGCCGCAGAGGCAGCGCTGACATCCAACCTGGTGCTATTACAAAGCAAGCTGGACGACCGCTTCAGGAGCCGCGTGATGGGCAACGCATTTTTGGTGTCGCAAACCGCGTCGCTCTCCCTGGTGGCCATCGGCCCCATCTCCGACCTGATCGGCCTGAACCAGATGGTGTACGGATTTGCAGGCCTGGCTTTTATCGCGCTCGCCATGTTCTGGATATTCTTTCGCCGTACAGACCGCGACTCCACGGATTGGCAAGCCTAGCGTGGCGAGAATGGCCCACACCAGGCCCTACAATCCGCGCTCCCCCTTGTAGTTCAATGGATAGAACGAGTGCCTCCTAAGTGCTAAATACAGGTTCGATTCCTGTCGAGGGGACCACATTCAATGGCCTCCTGGCCTTGCAAGCGCCCACGCAGATTTATAGAA
The DNA here is from genome assembly GCF_056521385.1 of Rhodoferax sp. RT5P35. Lineage (NCBI taxonomy): Bacteria > Pseudomonadati > Pseudomonadota > Betaproteobacteria > Burkholderiales > Comamonadaceae > Rhodoferax > Rhodoferax sp. RT5P35. The sequence goes on from NZ_JBWMAX010000006.1 coordinate 73,428, forward strand.
AATCAGCACCTCGTGCTTATCCAGTGAGCGTAGCAAGCGCTTATTTCAATAGCAACGGCAAACTGCCGAAGCAAGCGACCTGGAACCCCTGTGCATGGCCGAATTCACCGCCACCGTGGTCTGGCAACGTGCCACCGACCCACCCGAGCCCTTTACCGACCAACGCTACAGCCGCCGCCATGCATGGCAATTTGACGGCGGCTTTACGATGCCCGCGTCGTCATCGCCGCATTCGGTGCCGCTGCCGTTCTCGGACCCGACCGCAGTAGATCCGGAAGAGGCGTTTATCGCGTCACTCTCCAGCTGCCACATGCTGTGGTTTTTGCACCTGGCGGCCAAGGCGGGCTGGGTGGTAGACCACTACGCCGATGCGGCGGTGGGCCAGATGGCGCGCAATGCAGAGGGCCGCATGGCCATGACCCAGGCGCTGCTACGCCCGCATGCGCAATTCGCGGAGAGCCGTGCGCCGACCCGCGCCGCGCTGGAAGCGCTGCACCACGCTGCGCACGAGGCCTGCTACATCGCCAACTCGGTCAAAACCGAAGTCTTGTGCGAACCTGTATGAAAGACGCCATGACCTACCTGCCCCAACACTTCGAAGAAACCGACCCCGCCACCCTGCACGCACTGGTGCGCGCCCACCCGCTGTCCACTTGGGTGGTGCCGCAGGCGGATGGCGAGTTGCTGGTCAACCACATCCCGTTCATGTTGGATGCCGACCGGGGACCCCACGGCACGCTGGTCGGCCATGTGGCGCGGGCCAACCCGGTGTGGCGGGCCTTGACTGCCGCCACCACCGCTGCCGCCGCCACAGTGGCGGTGTTCCAGGGGCCTGAGGCCTACATATCGCCGTCCTGGTACCTCAGCAAGCCGGTCCACGGCAAGGTGGTGCCGACCTGGAACTACGCCGTGGTGCATGCCCGCGGAACCGCCCGGATATTCGACGACCGGGCACAGCTGCGGGCCCTGGTGACGCGGCTCACCGCCCTGCACGAAGCGCCACAGGCCCAACCCTGGCAGGTGGCCGACGCGCCCGCCGACTACATCGACACCATGCTGGGAGCGATTATCGGCATCGAAATCCCGGTACAGCGCTGGGTGGGCAAATGGAAAGTCAGCCAAAACCGCACGCTGGAAGACCGCTTGGGTGTGGTGGCCGGACTACAAGCAAGAAGCACGGCAGAGACGGATGCCATGGCCGCACTGGTGCAGAGCGCAGCAGACTCCAAATAAACCCATGAAATAAGCCGCTAACGCATGTATTAAATACGCTATTAGCTATTTATTTAGGAGTGGTTGGAGCGCAGTTGCTCCACCGTATGCTGCAGGTCGTGCGCCCAGGCGCGGCGGTCGCGGCCCTCGGCGCGTTCGGGCGTGCCAAAGCACACTTCGGCACCCAGCGTGCTGGCCCCCAGCGTGCGCCAAATCGAGCCCAGCAGGGTCTGGTTGCCCACAAAACTGGGGGCAAAGTGCAAGGCACCGGTGTGTACATCCACGAAGCGCAAGGCCAGCGGCAGCACCGGCACATCGGCCGATAGCGCCGACTGCAGCAAATTCGCGTGGAAGGGCAGCATGCTGCGGCCATCGCCCGTCGTGCCCTCGGGAAACACGGCCACCACCTCGCCCGCGCGCAGGCGCTCGGTCATGTGGTGGACCACGCGCATCGCGTCGCGGCGGGATGCACGCTCGATGTACAGCGTGCCCGCGCCGGTGGCCAGGGTGCCCACGATAGGCCAGTGCTTGACATCCGATTTCGACACAAACCGGCAGTAGCCCGCCGCATGGATGACGGCAATGTCCAGCCACGAGATGTGGTTGGCCACCAGCAGCAAGGGACCCTGGGCCGGGGGCGTGCCCTGCACCCGCAGCGTGATGCCGAAGACCCGCAGCACCTGCAGCGACCAGGCTTGCACCCGCTGGCCGCGCGCCGCATCGTCCATCTGGGGAAAGTGGCGGCGGATGGTCCACCAGCCCACGGCGATATGCCACATCAGGTGCAGCAGCTTGGCCAGGACGCGAAAGATACGCATGAATATTTATAAGAAATAGGCCACGAGCGCTTATTGAACCTACGCTAGCAGCTATCTATTTGATAGTTAAACTGAAATAGCCTCGAACGCCACGTGTCCGGCCACTACCGCGCACCGCACCCGGCCTGGCAGCTCATAACCGGAGAACGGAGTGTGCTTGCCTTGGCTGCGCAAGGTGTCGGCAGCCACCGTCCAGCGGGCCGCGGGGTCGTACATGCAGATGTCGGCCACACCGCCCACCACCAACTGGCCCACACTGGCCTGCAAAGTGCCCAGGCTGGTGCCCAGCACGGCGGCGGGGGCGCTGGTGACGGTGGCCAGAGCGCGGTGCAGGGGCACGCCGTCGTCTTCGCTCCACTTCAAGGCCAGGCTGAGCAGCAGCTCCAGGCCGGTGGCGCCCGGCTCGGCTTCGGCGAACGGCAGGGCTTTGGCATCGGCCTCGACCGGGGTGTGGTCGGACACCAGGGCGTCGATGGTGCCGTCGGCCAAGGCGGCGCGCAGGGCATCGCGATCGCGTTGCTGGCGCAGCGGCGGGGTCAGGCGGGCGCGGCTGTCGAAGTAGCCGATGTCGGTGTCCGTCAAATGCAGCGAGTTGATGCTGACATCGCAGGTGACGCGCAGGCCGTCTTTTTTGGCCTGGCGCACCAGGGCGATGCCCGCGGCGCTGCTGATGCGGCACAGGTGGACGCGCGCGCCCGTGGTCTTCAGCAGCTCGAAGATGGTGTGCAGTGCAATGGTTTCTGCGGCCACCGGCACACCGGCCAGGCCCATGCGGGTGGCCAACGCACCGCTGGCGGCCACGCCTTTACCCAGGTACAGCTCTTGGGGCCGCAGCCAGACCGGGTAGTCGAACGTGGCGGCGTATTGCAGCGCGCGCTGCAGCACCTGGGTATTGCCCAGCGGCACCTCGGCCTGGCCAAAGCCGATGCAGCCCGCCCCGGTGAGCTCGACCATCTCGGTCAGCACTTCGCCTTGCAGGCCCCGGGTGAGCGCGCCCAGCGGGAACAGTCGTGCCTGGTGGTTCTTTTTGGCGCGGAACTTCAGCATCTGCACCAGGCCGGGCTCGTCCAGCACGGGGTCGGTGTCGGGCGGACAGACCAGGCTGGTCACGCCACCGGCGGCGGCAGCGGCCATTTCGGACTCCATCATGCCTTCGTGCTCGTAGCCGGGCTCGCGCAGCCGGGCGCACAGGTCCACCAGGCCGGGCAGCACGATGCAGCCAGACGCATCAACCACGCGGTCAGGCTGGAAGTCAGGCAGATCGCGGCCCATGGCGATGATGCGGCCCGTGGCGATGGCGATAGAGCCGGTGGTGTCCAGCCCGCTGGCCGGGTCGATGATGCGACCGTGTTGGATCAGGGTTTTCATATTTTTATACCAAATAAGGCTCTAGCGTATGCAGAATATGCACTAGCAGCTATGGATTAAATAGCAATCACGGTCAGGCCTCGTTGCCCGCAACGATGCCCATCACCGCCATGCGCACCGCGATGCCAAAGGTCACCTGGGGCAGGATCACGCTTTGCTTGCCGTCCACGACCGCCGAGTCGATTTCCACGCCGCGGTTGATCGGGCCGGGGTGCATGACGATGGCGTCGGGCTTGGCCAGGGCGAGCTTTTCGGGGGTCAGGCCGAAACTGCGGAAGAATTCCTGGCTGGACGGCAGCAGTGCGCCGCTCATGCGCTCGTTTTGCAGGCGCAGCATGATGACCACGTCGCAGTCCTTGATGCCCTCTTCCAGCGTGTGGCAGACGCGCACGCCCATCTGCGCCATGTCGGCGGGCACCAGGGTTTTGGGGCCGACCACGCGGACTTCGGCGCAGCCCAGGGTAGTGAGCGCGTGGATGTCGGAGCGGGCCACGCGGGAGTGCAGCACGTCGCCCACGATGGCCACGGTGAGGTTGCTGAAGTCCTTCTTGAAGTGCCGGATGGTGTACATGTCCAGCAGGCCCTGGGTCGGGTGAGCGTGGCGGCCATCGCCTGCATTCACCACGTGCACGTGGGGTGCAACGTGCTGGGCGATCAGGTAGGGCGCACCGGATTCGCTGTGCCGCACCACAAAGATGTCGGCGGCCATGGCGCTGAGGTTGGCGATGGTGTCCAGCAGCGACTCGCCCTTGGCCGCGCTGGAGCGGGCGATGTCCAGGTTGATCACGTCGGCGCTCAGGCGCTTGGCAGCAATGTCAAAAGTGGTGCGGGTACGGGTGGAGTTCTCGAAGAACAGGTTGAACACGCTCTTGCCGCGCAGCAAGGGCACTTTTTTCACCTCGCGGTCGTTCACGCTGACGAAATTGGCGGCGGTGTCCAGGATCTGCGTGAGGATGTCTTTCGGCAGGCCTTCGGTGGACAGCAGGTGGACCAGCTCGCCGTGCTTGTTGAGTTGGGGATTGTTGCGTTTGTAGAGCATGTTTAACCTAGAAAAAGCGGTTGGACGCGCCCGAGTGTGCCGCTGGGGGTGTGGCTGCGTAGGCGAGACAACGCAGCGGGCTGATGCCCGCAAGGCGGAACAACGACCGTAGACGCGGCTCCAGTGGTGCAATCGGGTGTGTAGCGCGGTTCACCCAAGAGGCGCGCAGCTAGATAGCGACAAATCTCAATAAACATAACGATTCTCCAGAAGGTAGCAAGCGGTCAACCGCTTTTTCTAGGTTACTAGCCCTCCACATTGAAACTGAAGGCACCCGTGGCGCTGCGGGCAAGGGCTAGCTGCTGGGTGGCGGGCAAGATGACGCGTGCCGCCGCAAAGTCGGGCTGGATGGGCAGCTCGCGCCCACCGCGGTCTACCAGCACTGCCAGCTTCACGGCAGACGGGCGGCCAAAGTCAAACAGCTCGTTGACCACGGCGCGGATGGTGCGGCCGGTGTAGAGCACGTCGTCCAAAAGAATAATTTCGGCCCCATTCACATCGAAGTCCAGCGCAGTTTGCCCGCCGCCGCCCGACACCATGCCGCGCTGCGAAAAGTCATCGCGGTGCATAGCGGATGAGATCACACCGGGTTTACCGGGGAGCTGCAGGTCGGCCTGCAAGCGCTCAGCCAGCCAGGCTCCGCCGGAGGTGATGCCGACCAGGCGGGTGTCGGGCTGCAGCAAGGCGCGCACGCCCTTCAATAGCTCAAGGTAGAGCGCTTCGGCATCAAGCATGAGTGTGCTCACGGAATACTCCTCAAAAATTGTTCCAGGATGATGCAGGCCGCTGCGGCATCTGCGTCTTTTGCGCCCATCTCCAGCGCTTCTGTGGTGCTATAGCGCTCATCTACTTCGAAAACCGGTAAATTGAAACGCCCGCGCAACTGCCGGGCAAACTTTTGTGCGCGCCGGGTGTTGTCGTGGGCCGCACCGTCGGGGTGGAACGGCACGCCGATCACCAAGGCATCGGGCTGCCATTCCTTGACACGGACGGCGATGGGGATGAAGCGGGCATCGCCCTCGGCGGTAATGGTGCCCTGCGGCGTAGCGGTGCGGGTCAGGCGGTTGCCTACGGCCACGCCAGTGCGTTTTTGGCCGTAGTCCAAGGCCAGGAAGGATTGCAAATTTGCGGGAATTTCAACCAAACTCATTCAAATAGCCCGCAACATGCGGACCCAAACCACTGCATGAAACAAGAACCGCTCGTTCCAAAAATACCGCAGAACCGGCTTTGCCGGGCTGCTGGTATTGCCCCCTGCAAGGGGGTGGGCGGCCACACGCAGTGGGCAAGCCTGGGGGTGTGCCTCAGTGCAGTCATGCGTGACCCGCTTCGGGGGACAGCATCCAAGACTGCAGGCCCAGCAACAGCAAGGCTTGGTCGTATCGCTCGGCCACCGGGGTGTCAAAGATGACACCCAGATCGGCTTCCACCGTAAGCCAGCTGTTTTCGCCCAGCTCGGCTTCGAGCTGGCCCTCGCCCCAGGCCGAATAGCCCAGGGACACCAGCACCCGGCGCGGCCCGGCCCCGGTGGACAGGGCTTCGAGCACGTCTTTGGAGGTGGTCATCTCCAGCCCGCCGGGGATGGCCATGGTGGAGGCATAAACAGATTCCGAGGGGTCGATGTCGCTGCTGATAAAGGCCTCGTGCAGCACAAAGCCGCGCTCGGTCTGTACCGGGCCGCCCTGAAACACCGGGCTCTCGCTCAGGTCGGCGCGGCGTAGCGGTAGTTCGACCTTGTCAAACAGGCTTTTGAGGCTGATATCGCTAGGTTTGTTGATCACCAGGCCCATGGCACCGCGCGGGCTGTGTTCACACAGATACACCACGCTTTTGGCGAAAGCTTCGTCCTCCAGACCGGGCATCGCGATCAAAAAGTGATGCGTCAGGTTCATGGGGGCAGTGTCGGTGGTCATCTTCAGATTTTAAGGGGTCCAAGAGCACCGCCAGGATGGGGGGGTCAACAGACAAATTCGACGCAATTTGTCCGAATGTCGAATTTGAACAAGTGTGCGTCTGCAAGGCGCAAGGTGACCCGTGGGTGGCGCTTAACAATGAATGCAGATACGCAACGATCCACCTCCCGGTAACAGACAGAACGCACGCCATTCAGAAACACCGCAGAGCTGGCTTTGCCAGGCTGCTGGTGTTGCCCCCTGCAAGGGGGTTGGCGAAAGATGCGCAGCACTGCAGCCTGGGGGTGTTACTGGACACACTATGCGCGGCCAAAACTACTCCCTCTGGAGCCTGCTCAAGCACGGCTTTAAAAACCACCAAACCTGGGAACCTGCCTGGGAACGGGTGGCCTTGAAACCTTCCTACGACGTGGTCATCGTCGGTGGTGGCGGGCACGGCCTGGCCACGGCCTACTATTTAGCCAAAAACCATCCCGAGGTCGGCAAAATAGCGGTGCTGGAAAAAGGCTACCTTGGCGGCGGCAACACCGCACGCAACACCACCATCGTGCGCTCCAACTACCTGTGGGACGAGTCCGCGGCGATATACGAACATTCACTCAAGCTGTGGGAAGGCCTGACCGAAGACCTGAACTTCAACGTCATGTTCAGCCAGCGCGGCGTGTTCAACCTGGGCCACACCCTGCAAGACATGCGCGATATCGAGCGCCGGGTGAATGCCAACGCCCTGCAAGGCGTGGACGCCCATGTGCTGAACGCTAAGGAAGTCAAAGAAAAAATCCCCCAGCTCGACTGCAGCCGCAGCCGCCGCTTCCCGGTGCTGGGTGCCAGCTGGCAGCCCCGTGCGGGTGTGGCCCACCACGATGCGGTGGCCAGGGGCTTTGCCCGCGCCGCCAGCCGCCTGGGTGTGGACCTGATCGAGGGCTGCGAAGTCACCGGCATGGACATTGAGGGCGGCCAGATCCGTGGCCTGCAAACCAACCTGGGAGCGGTCAAGACCGACCGTGTGGGTTGCGTGGCCGCCGGGCACTCCTCGGTGCTAGCCAAGATGGCCGGGCTGCGCATGCCGCTGGAAAGCCACCCGCTGCAGGCCTTTGTGTCCGAATCCATGCAGCGAGTGATCGACACCGTGGTCATGTCCAACGCGGTGCACGGCTACCTCAGCCAGTCCGACAAGGGCGAGCTGGTGATTGGCGCGGGCATCGACAGTTACCTGGGCTACGGCCAGCGCGGCAGCCCGCACGTGATCGAGCACACCGCCGCCGCCATCATCGAGCTGTTTCCGCAGTTCTCGCGCGTGCGCATGAACCGCCAGTGGGGCGGCATTGTGGACGTGACCCCCGATGCCTGCCCGATCATCTCCAAGACCGCTGTGCAAGGCCTGTTCTTTAACTGCGGCTGGGGCACGGGCGGCTTCAAGGCCACGCCGGGCTCCGGCCACGTGTTTGCCGACATGCTGGCCCAGGGCGAAGCAGGCCCGCTGTCCAAAGCTTTCTCGGTAGACCGTTTCCATTCTGGCCACCTTATTGACGAACACGGCGCCGCTGGCGTCGCACATTAGGTATGACTAACACCCCCAGGCTACAGCGCAAGCGCTTTTCGCCAACCCCCTTGCAGGGGGCAACACCAGCAGCCTGGCAAAGCCAGTTCTGCGGTGTTTCTGGAAAGAGTCAGTCTCATTTATTGCGTTGCATCATGCGCAACGCGCTGTGGAGTTAACAAGATGTTTCTTTTGCACTGCCCCCACTGCGGCGAAACGCGGGACGAAGAAGAGTTCAGCAACGCCGGTGAAGCCTATATCCCCCGCCCTGCCAAGCCCGAAGAAGTGGACGATGCCACCTGGGGCGACTATGTTTTTATGCGCCGCAACACCAAAGGCTGGTTTTGGGAGCAGTGGCAGCACACGGCAGCCTGCCGCAAGGTGTTTGCCGTGAAGCGCAACACCGCCACCTACGAAATTGCCGGGAGCTGGACGCTGGCCGAAGGCAAAGCACTGTTTCTGGCCGATCTGGCACAGGAGAAATCAGCATGAGCGGTTCCCGCGTACCCCAGACCACCGCGCGCATCGACACCACGCGCACGGTGAAGTTCACTTTCGATGGCCGCGAGTTCACCGGCCACCCCGGCGACACGCTGGCTTCTGCCCTACTGGCCGTTGGCGTGCGCCGCATGGCCCGCAGCTTCAAATATGGCCGTCCGCGCGGCATCATCGGCGCGGGTGCGGAAGAACCCAACTCGCTGGTGCAAATGGGCGTGGGCGCACTCACCACGCCCAACGTCAAGGCCACCCAGGCCGAGGTGTACGACGGTCTGAGCGCCCGCTCCACCTCGGGCTGGCCATCGCTGGACTTTGATTTGAAGTCGGTCATAGCGGGATTAGGCCAGGGCTCGCGCTTCATGCCTGCGGGCTTCTACAGCAAGACCTTCAAATGGCCGCAAAAGCTGTGGCCGCTGTATGAGACCGTGATCCGCAAGTTCGCCGGGTTTGGCGATGCACCCACCGAGCCCGATCCCGAAAAATACGACCACCTGCACCACCATGTGGACGTGCTGGTGGTGGGCGGCGGAGCCTGTGGCCTGCTGGCCGCGCTGCAAGCCGGGCGCGCCGGGCTCAAGACCTTGCTGGTGGACGAGCAAAACGAACTGGGCGGCTGGTTGCTGTCCGATCCCACGGCGCAAATCGACGGCCGTACAAGCGATGCCTATATCCGCTCAGTGCAAGCCGCCCTGGCCGATATGCCGCACGTCACCGCGCTACCCCGCACCACGGCGTTTGGCATGTACGAGCAAAACCTGGTGCAGGCCGTAGAACTGGTCCAAGACCACATTGCCCCCGCGCAGCGCCAGGCCCACCTGCCGCGCCACCGCATGCACAAGATCCGCGCCCACCACGTGGTGCTGGCCACCGGTGCCATCGAGCGCCCCCTGGTGTTTGGCAACAACGACCTGCCCGGCGTGATGACCGTGTCGGCCGGCCAGACCTTCCTGGTGCGCTACGGCGTGCGGGTTGGCCACCGCATAGTGATCTGCGGCACCAGCGACCTGGCCCACGACTGCGCCGAGGTGCTGGCCAAGGCCGGTGCCGTTGTCACCGTGGCCGATGTGCGCCACGGCGCGGTGGCACGTAATAGTAGCTACACCGTGATGGCGGGCCACGGCATTGCCGAAGTCACCGGTGGCAGCGAAGTCAAGGGCGTACGCCTGGTGCCCTTGCATGCTACCAAGGACGAGGTAGCAGGCACCGGCACGCACATCGCCTGCGACGTGGTGCTGAGCTCTGGCGGCTTGTCGCCCACCGTGCATTTGTTCTGCCACGACGGTAGCCGCCCCACCTGGGATGAAGCCGTTGCCGCGTTTGTGGTGCCGCGCACGGGCCGCAAGGGTGTGGCCTGCGTGGGTTCGGTGACTGGCGCTTTCGAGCTGTCCGACGCGCTGGCGCAAACCACGCATGCCATGCAACAGGTGCTAGCCACCTGCGGCAAGCGCGAATCGCTGCAGGTACCCGCCTGCATCCAGCCCAAGCGCCTGGCAGCACGCCCCATGTTCCGCCTGCCCGATGGCAAGCAAGAAGGTGCCGGTGCCAAGGCCTTCGTGGACTACCAGAACGACGTGAGCGCTGCCGACATTGAGCTGGCCGTACGCGAGAACTACCACTCCATCGAGCACGTCAAGCGCTACACCGCACTGGGTTTTGGCACCGACCAGGGCAAGCTGTCCAACGTGAACGGTTTCGTCATCACCGCCCGCGCCCTGAAGCGCCCGGTGAACCAGGTCGGCACCACCACCTACCGCCCGGCCTACACCCCGGTGAGCCTGGGCGCGCTGGCGGGCACCATGACCGAAGAGCTGTTTGACCCCAACCGTTACAGCGCCATCCACGCCTCCCACGTGGCGCGCAATGCTGCCCTGGAGCCGGTAGGCCAATGGCAACGCCCCTGGTACTTTGCCAAGCCCGGTGAAGACCTGCACGCCGCCGTGAACCGCGAATGCCTGGCCGCCCGCAACGGTGTGGCCGTGATGGACGCGTCCACCCTGGGCAAGATCCAGATCGACGGCCCGGATGCCCGCGAATTCCTGAACCGCATCTACGCTAACGCCTGGACGCAGCTGGCCGTGGGCAAGTGCCGCTACGGCCTGATGCTGGACGAAAACGGCATGGTGATGGACGACGGTGTCACCGCCTGCATCCAGCAAAACCAGTTCTACATGACCACCACCACCGGCGGTGCAGCCCGCGTGCTGAACTGGCTGGAGCGCTGGCACCAGACCGAGTGGCCAGACCTCAAGGTGTGGATGACCTCGGTGACCGACCACTGGTCCACCGTGGCCCTGGTCGGCCCCAAGGCCCGCGCCGTGCTGGCCAAGCTGTGCCCTGACATCGACCTGTCGCCCGAGAACTTCAAGTTCATGGACTGGCGGGCTGGGACCGTCAATGGCCTGCCTGCCCGCGTGTTCCGCATCAGCTTCTCCGGCGAACTGTCGTACGAATTGAACGTCGAATCCGGCTACGGCCACGCCCTGTGGGAGGCCGTGATGGCCGCCGGAGCCGAGTTCGACATTACCCCCTACGGCACGGAAACCATGCACGTGCTGCGGGCCGAAAAGGGCTTCATCATCGTCGGCCAGGACACCGATGGCTCCATGAGCCCGATGGACCTGGACATGGCCTGGGCTGTGGGCATGAAGAAGCCGTTCAGCTTCCTGGGCAAGCGCTCGCTGGCCCGCAGCGACACCGCCCGCGAAGGCCGCAAGCAACTCGTGGGCTTGTTGCCAGAAGATCCGAACACCGTGCTGGTCGAAGGCGCGCAAATCATGGAAAGCGCCACCGTAGGCAGCAGCAACCAGATGCTGGGCCACGTGACCTCCAGCTACCACAGCGCCTTCCTGGGCCGCTCCATCGCCATGGCGGTGGTGGCCGGTGGCCTGCAGCGCAAAGAGCAGACCCTGTACGTGCATGCCCACGGCAAGGTGACGCCGGTGAAGGTGGGCGGCAGCGTTTTTGTTGATGTGAAAGGTGACCGTCAAAATGTCTAAAGATTTGAACGCGATGCTGGAATCCCCCCTGCACGCCTTTGACCTACCCGCCCGTGTGGCAACCCCCACCGCCCAAAACCGGGTGGTACTGAGCGAACTGGGCAACATGGGCTACCTCGTGCTGCGGGGCAAGGCGGATGACGCGGCTTTCATGCAGGCCGTGGCCAGTGTGCTGGGCCAGGCCCTGCCGACCCAGCCGATGACCGTGCTGCCTACCACCGCCGGTGTAGTGCTGTGGGTGTCGCCCGACGAATGGCTGCTGGTGTGCAAACGCTCCACCCGCGACAGCCTGCTAGCCGCGCTGACCGCCGCCGTGCAAGACCTGTTCGCCCAGGTGGTGGACAACAGCGGTGGCCTGACCGCCATGCGCCTGAGCGGCCCCGACCACCTCCTGCTGCTGCGCCAGATGGGGCCCTATGACTACGAGAGCCTGGCCGTAGGCCGCTGCGCCAGCACAGTGGTGTCCAAAACCGGACTCACTGTGGCCCGTACCGACGAAGCGGGCGTGGTGCTGGTCTTCCGCCGCAGCTTTGCCGACTACACCTGGCGCCTGCTGGAACGCACCTCCCTGCCCTACCGCATGTGCATCACCAGCCCGGCGCAATGCGCCGATCCGGTTTTTACCCCCTTGTTTGAAACCGTTTAGGACTTTTTCCAATGACAACCGAAAGCTTCTTTTCCGTGGGTGTGGCCCAGGCCGACCCCGCCGTCAGCATCGCCATGGAACATGAACTGCAACGCCAGCGCGAACAGATAGAACTCATCGCCTCGGAAAACATCGTCTCCAAAGCCGTACTCGAAGCCCAGGGCTCGGTGCTGACCAACAAGTACGCCGAAGGCTACCCCGGCAAGCGCTACTACGGTGGCTGCGAGCACGTGGATGTGGTCGAAGCGCTGGCCATCGAACGCCTGTGCAAGCTGTTTGGCTGCGAATATGCCAATGTGCAGCCGCACTCCGGCGCGCAGGCCAACACGGCGGTGATGCTGGCGCTGGTACAGCCTGGCGACACGGTGCTGGGCATGTCGCTGTCGGCGGGCGGCCATTTGACACACGGTGCCAAACCGGCGCTGTCGGGCAAGTGGTTCAAGGCCGTGCAATACGGTGTGCGCCGTGCCGATTCGCTGATCGACTACGACGAAGTCGAAGCCCTGGCCGTGGAGCACCAGCCAAAACTCATCATTGCAGGCTTCTCGGCCTACCCCCGCACTATTGACTGGGCGCGTTTTCGCGCCATCGCCGACAAAGTAGGTGCTTACCTGATGGTGGACATGGCCCACGTGGCCGGTCTGGTCGCCACCGGCGTGTACCCCAGCCCGGTGCCGCATGCCCATGTGACCACCTCCACCACCCACAAAACTCTGCGCGGCCCCCGCGGTGGCGTAATCTTGACCAACGACGAGGCCTTGTCCAAGAAGTTCAATTCCGCCGTGTTCCCCGGCTCGCAAGGCGGCCCGCTGATGCACGTGATTGCTGCCAAGGCCGTGGCCTTTGGCGAAGCCCTGCAACCCGGCTTCAAGGCCTACACCGAGCAGGTGGTGGCCAACGCCAAGGCCCTGGGCGCGGTGCTCAAGGCCGGTGGCCTGGACCTAGTCACTGGCGGCACCGACAACCACCTGCTGCTGGTCGATCTGCGCCCCCTGGGCTTGAAAGGCAACACCACCGAAGTGGCGCTGGAGCGCGCAGGCATCACCTGCAACAAAAACGGCATACCGTTTGACGACGAGAAGCCCACCGTTACCTCGGGCATCCGCGTCGGCACGGCGGCAGGCACCACGCGCGGCTTTGGCGTGGCCGAGTTTGAAGAGGTGGGCCGCCTGATGCTGGAAGTTTTCAACAGCCTGAAAACCAAACCCGAAGGCGATGCCGCCCTGGAGGCCTCGGTCTACGCCAGGGTCAAAGCCCTCACCGCCCGTTTCCCCCTCTACGCTTAAAGGAGTAACGCCATGAGCACCCTTCACCAGGACTCCATTGTCATCGACGGTCTCATCATTGCCAACCTGAACCGCAGCGTATTTGAAGACATGAAAAAGGGCGGTTTGGCCGCTGCCAACTGCACCGTCTCCGTGTGGGACGACTTCCCGAAAACGGTGGACAACATCGCCCAGCTAAAACAGTTGATCCGCGACAACAGCGACCTAGTGACCCTGGCCCGCAACACGGCGGACATCGTCCAGGCGAAGGCCGATGGCAAGACCGGCATCGTGCTGGGCTTCCAGAACGCCCATGCCTTCGAGGACAACCTAGGCTACATCGAGGCTTTCCACGATATGGGTGTGCGCGTGGTCCAGCTTTGCTACAACACGCAGAACCTCGTGGGCACCGGCTGCTATGAGCGCGATGGCGGGATTTCCGGCTATGGCCGCGAGGTCATCGCAGAGATGAACCGCGTCGGCATCATGGTCGATCTGTCGCACGTGGGCAGCAAAACCTCGGAAGAGGCGATTCTGGCTTCCACCAAGCCCGTGGCTTACACCCACTGCCTGCCCCTGGGCCTAAAAGACCACCCGCGCAACAAGAGCGACGCCGAGCTGAAGTTCATCGCCGACCACGGTGGTTTCATCGGCGTGACCATGTTCTCGCCCTTCCTCAAGCGCGGCAACCAGTCGACGGTGCACGACTACGTCGAGGCCATCGACTACGTCATCAACATTGTGGGCGAAGACTGCGTCGGCCTGGGCTCTGATTTCACCCAAGGCCACGGCCATGAGTTCTTCGACATGCTGACGCATGACAAGGGCCGCTGGCGCCGCCTGACCACCTTTGGCGAGGTGATCAATCCCGAAGGCATTCGCACCATCGGCGACTTCCCCAACCTCACGGCCACGATGCAGCAAACTGGCTGGTCCAATGCGCGCATTGCCAAGGTGCTGGGTGCCAACTGGATGAAGTTCTTCGACCAGGTGTGGGGTGGGTAAGGCACACCCCCAGGCTACAGTGCTGCGCATCTTTCGCCAACCCCTTTGCAGGGGACAACACCAGCAGCCTGGCGTAGCCAGTTTTGCGGTGTTTCTGGGCGGCACGCGTTCTGGCTGTGACCTGGGTGGTGCGTAGTTGGCATTCAATTCTAAAAACACACTCCACGGAACGCTCATGCAACCCCAACTCCCCATCGAAGTCAACGAAACCACCGGCGTGTGGACCACTGACAAGCTGCCGATGATCTACGTGCCGCGGCACTTTTTCGTCAACAACCACGTGGAAACCGAAGCCGTGGTGGGCCGTGAGGTCTATGCCCCGGCGCTTTACAAAGCCGGTTACCGCTCCGCCTACTTTTGGTGCCAGCAAGAATCTGCCACCCATGGCCTGACCGGCATGGCGGTGTACGAGCACTACCTCAAGCGCCTGTCACAGCGCGGCTGGGGCCTGTTCAAGTTCGCTAGCGCCGATGCCACCACCGGCCATGCGCAGATCCAGCTGGACCATTCGGTGTTTGTGCTGGCGCAGGGTATTGCCGGTGTGCCGGTAGACCGCAGCAAGGTCTGCTACCTGTTTGCCGGCTGGTTCTCGGGTGCCATGGACTGGGTGCTGGAAACCAGCGGCTCGGCGGTGCGTACCACCAGCACCGAGACCCAATGCGCGGCGGAAGGCCATGCCCACTGCGTTTTTACCGTCAGCCCCCTTTAATCTTTCTGTAGAACACCGCCATGCGCTATCCGCATTTGTTTGAGCCCATCCGCCTGAACCAGGTGCTGTTGCGCAACCGCATCGTCAGTACCGCGCACGCCGAGGTGTACGCCGAGGGCGGTAACCCCACCGAGCGCTACATCCGTTACTACGAAGAAAAAGCCAAGGGCGGCGTGGGCCTGGCCATCTGCGGCGGCTCCAGCCCGGTGTCGCGCGACAGCCCCTGGTCGTGGTGGAGTTCGATCAATCTGGCGACCAACAAAGTCATCGAGCCACTAGCCACCCTGGCCGAAACCATGCACAAGCACGGTGCCAAGCTGATGATCCAGGCTACCCACATGGGGCGGCGCAATGCCTGGCACGGCTTTGACTGGCCCCACCTGGTCAGCCCTTCGGGCATCCGCGAGCCGGTGCACCGTGGCAACGCCAAAACGATCGAGATCGAAGAAATCCGCCGCATCGCCGCCGACTACGGCCGCGCCGCCAAGCGCGTCAAAGACGCAGGCCTGGACGGCATCGAGATATCCGCCGCGCACCAGCAACTGATCGACCAGTTCTGGAGCCCCCGCGTAAACCACCGTACCGACGAATACGGCGGCAGCCTGGAAAACCGCATGCGCTTCGGCTACGAGGTATTGCAAGCCGTGCGCGAACAGGTCGGTAGCGATTTCTGCGTCGGCCTGCGCATGTGTGGCGACGAGTTCCACGAAGACGGCATCAGCCACGAAATGGCCAAGGAAATCGCCCAGTCGCTGTCGGAGAGCGGCATGATCGACTTCCTCAGCGTGGTCGGCTCCGGTGCCGACACCCACAACACCCTGGTGAACTGCATGCCGCCGATGGCGCTGCCACCCGAACCTTTTGTACACCTGGCCGCCGGTATTAAATCTGTCTCCAAAGTGCCGGTGATGCACGCCCAGAGCATCCGCGACGCATCGCAGGCCGAGCGCATCCTGGCCACCGGCATGGTGGACATGGTGGGCATGACCCGCGCGCAGATTGCCGACCCGCACATGGTCATCAAGATCCGCGACGGCAAAGAAGACCAGATCAAGCAGTGCGTCGGTGCCAACTACTGCATCGACCGCCAGTACAACGGCCTGGATGTCCTGTGCATCCAGAATGCGGCAACCAGCCGCGAAGAGACCATGCCCCACGTGATCGAAAAAACCACGGGCGTGCGCCGCAAGGTGGTGGTGGTGGGCGCAGGCCCCGCTGGGCTGGAAGCGGCCCGTGTGGCCCGCGAGCGCGGCCACGACGTGGTGCTGTTCGAGAAAAACACCCTGGTCGGCGGGCAGGTCAATCTGGCCGCCAAACCGCCCAAGCGCGAACAAATGGCCGGCATCATCCGCTGGTTCGACATGGAAACCGTGCGCCTGGGCGTGGACCGCCGCCTCGGCGTGGCCGCCACCCAGGAGATGATCCTGGCGGAAAAACCCGACATCGTGGTGATGGCCACTGGCGGCGTGCCCCACACCGGACAAACCCCGGCCTGGGGTGCTGCCGAAGGGCTGTGCGTCAGCGGCTGGGACATCCTGTCGGGTGCCGTCGCACCGCTTGATAACGTGCTGGTCTACGACAGCATCAGCACCCATGCCGGCACCGGTGTGGCCGACTTCATCGCCGCCCGCGGCAAGCTGGTGGAGATCGTCACCCCCGACGTGAAAGTGGCCGACGACGTGGGCGGCACCACCTTCCCTATCTTCTACCGCCAGCTCTACGCCAACGGCGTGATCCAGACCCCCAACCACTGGTTGGAAAAGGTGTACCGGGATGGCGATAAATTGATCGCCGTGCTGAAAAATGAGTACACCGAGGCACTGGAAGAGCGTGCGGTCGATCAGGTGGTCATTGAGAACGGCATCCTGCCAAATGACGGCCTGTACTGGCAGCTCAAGCCCCTGTCGATGAACAAGGGCCAGACCGACATCGAAGCGCTGTACGACGCACTGCCCCAGCCCGGTTTGAGCCAAGCTACCGGCAACGGCAACTTCCTGCTGTACCGCGTGGGCGACTGCGTGTCTATGCACAACATCCACGCCGCCATCTACGATTCGCTGCGCCTGTGCAAGGACTTTTGATGTTGCCGCACCTCGTAAGCACGATCTTCTGGCTGGCCGTGCTGGCCCTGACATGGGGTATGGCCCGCCGGGCGCTTATATGGAAAACAGGCCGCCAGCGCAGTGTGGACCTGGGCGGACTGCTACAAATACCGAAGCGTTACTTTGTGGACCTGCACGACGTGGTGGCGCGCGAGCCGTTTGTGGCCCGCGCCCACGTGGGCGTGGCAGGTGGTGCGATTCTGGCGCTGGCGCTGGTGGCGTTGAACTACGGCCTGGGTCTGTACTGGCCGGTGCTGGATGGCATTCTGCTGCTCGCCGGGCTGATGATGCTGGCGGGTACGATCGCCATGGCCTCGCGCCGCCGCAATGCCCCGGCGCGCCTGTCCAAAGGCCCATGGAGCCGCCTGCCCTACTCGCTGATGTTGTTCGCAGTTGCCGTGGTGCTTGTCGGTGCCCTTGCATTGACGGGCACTGCGCTCGCCCCCTGGCTAGCGGGTTTGATCAGTCTGGCGTTTGCCGCTGGCGCTGCGGAGCTGGCGTTTGGCATCGGCCTGGGCGGCCCCATGAAGCACGCCGTCGCCGGTCTGCTGCACCTGGGCCTGCACCCCCGGCCCGAGCGCTTTAGTGCGGACAAACGCTTCGCCACCGCCCTGCAACCCCTCACCCTCACCCCCGATGACATGGGTGTGGGCAAGCCCGCCGACTTTGCCTGGAACAAGCTACTGTCCTTCGACGCCTGCGTGCAGTGCGGCAAGTGCGAAGCCGCCTGCCCCGCGTTTGCCGCCGGCCAGCCGCTGAACCCCAAGAAGCTGATCCAGGATCTAGTGGTCGGCATGAGCGCCAAGACGGACGCCAACTACGCTGGCAGCCCCTACCCCGGCCAAAAGGTGGGCGAACACGCGGGTGCCCCCCATCTGCCCATCGTCAATGGTCTGATCAATTCCGACACGCTCTGGTCCTGCACCACCTGCCGCGCCTGCGTGCAGGAGTGCCCGATGCTGATCGAGCACGTGGATGCCATCGTGGACATGCGCCGCCACATCACCCTGGTGACCGGCGTGGTGCCCAACAAGGGCATGGAAGCCCTGGCACAGCTGCGCGACACCGACACCGTGGGCGGCTTCCCGCTCGCCGCCCGCCACCACTGGGCGGCGGACCTGAACCTGCCGGTGCTGGGCGAGGGCGATACAACCGACTGGCTGGTACTGGTGGGCGAAGGTGGTTTCGACATGCGCTACCAGCGCAGCCTGCGGGCCTTCATCAAAACGCTACAAAAAGCAGAGCTACAAATCGCCATCCTGGGTGCGGCAGAGACCGATTGCGGCGATTTGGCGCGGCGGCTGGGCGACGAGGCTGGTTTCCAGCGCCTGTCCCAGCAGCTCATCGCCACACTCAAGACCCGCAAGTTCGCGCACATCGTCACGCCAGACCCGCACATCTTCCATTCGCTGAAGAACGAGTTCCCTGCCATGGGTGGCAGCTTCGACGTGTGGCACCACACCCAGCTGCTGGCTGATCTGCTGGCGAAGAAGACTTTGAAGCCCACCCGTGCAGGCAGCCTGGAAACCGTGACCTACCACGACCCCTGCTACCTGGGCCGCTATGGCCGCGAAGTGGACGCACCGCGTGCTGTGCTCAAAGGCATCGGCATCAAAGTGGTGGAGATGGAACGCAGCCGTGAACGGGGCCGCTGCTGCGGCGGCGGTGGCGGCGCGCCTTTCACCGACATCCCCGGCACCACCCGCATTCCAGACATCCGCATTGCCGACGCGAAGAGCACCGGCGCAGGCGTGGTGGCTGTCGCTTGCCCCAACTGCACTGCCATGCTCGAAGGCGTGGTCGGCCCCCGGCCCGAGGTATTGGACATTGCCGAGCTGATGGCCCACGCATTGGAGGTTGCATGAACACCGTCACCCGCCGCGTAGACCCACGCCGCCCCGCGATCATTACGCCTGCGGGCCTGCGCCGCATCATCCTCGGCAGCAGCGAGGGCGAGCGTCTGACCGCCAGCGCAGCCCACGGTCCTGCCGTCAAACCCGTGCGCAGCCCCGGCCCGTTTAGCCGCTGCACCCTGGTGGTGACCCACGCCGAGCGCGGCGCGCTGACCGACGGCGCGCGCCAGGCAATTGCCGCCGCCGCCATCCTGGCCACGCCAGACACCGAAGTCGTCGTGGCCGTGCTAGGTGCCTGCGGTGACGATGCCGCCGCCCTGGGCGCGGACAAGCTGCTGGTGCTGGACAGTTTCGACCCCAGCGCCTACCAGCCCAGCGCCTGCGTGCAATGGCTGCAAGGCCTGCACGCCACGCTGGCCCCGGCGCAGTGGCTGTTGGCCGACAGCGCCGCCGATGGTCAGCTGGGCCGCCGTTTCGCAGTATCCACAGGCCTGGGCCTGCAATGCGGCGTTGTGGAATTGGCGGCAGACAGTCTGCGCGTGCCCGCTGATGTGCAGCAAGACTGGCTGCGCCCCCACGCGCCCGTGTTGCTGCTGGCCAAGGGGGTTGCCAGCACCAAGCTGCCGTTTGTCGGCCTGGGCCTGCGCGCCTCCGCTCCCGCTTTGCCCACGGTGCCCGATGCCGGTATCGAAGACCTCGGCATGAAGGCCGGTGACCCGCAAACCCTGGCGCTGGAAGAGGCCGACTTCATCCTCGCCGCAGGCAATGGCGTGACCGACCTGCCCCTGTTCCACGCTTTGGCGTTGGAGGTGGGCGCGGCGGTGGGCGCATCGCGCGTGGCGGTGGACGATGGCCGCTTTGCCCGCACGCAGCAAATTGGTGCCACCGGCAAAACCGTCTCCGCCTCGGGCTACCTGGCCTTGGGCATCTCGGGCGCAGTACAGCATCTGCAGGGCATCAAGGACTGCCGCCACGTGATCGCGGTGAACCTCGATGCCTCGGCCCCGATCGCCCGCCGTGCCGACCTGACCGTGGTGGAAGACAGCGCGGTCTTGATGCAAGCCCTGCTCGGCTTGGTGAGAAAAGAAAAGGAGGGCGTATGAGCCAGATCACGGTATTGGTCGCTCCCCGCAGCCACCCCACCAGCCAGCGACTCACACGCTGCCAGGCCGATGCCATGGCGGCCACGTTGGCCCTCGGTTTGTCGAAGTCCGTGCGCCTGCTGTGTGCAGGCCAGATGCCCGACGCGGTGGCCCGCGACTACCTAGCCCTGGGCGCGCCCGTGGTGGAAGTACTGGCATGTGCCAGCGATGCCCCGCTGGTCGACGTTTTGCTGCCCGCCCTGCGCGGTGCGGCCTTGGTGCTGACCGGCACGCGCTCTGACGCGGACCAGGGCTCGGGCGTGCTGCCCTACGCCTTGGCGGCAGCCCTGGGGCGGCCCGTGGTGACCGACGTGCTGCATGTACAGGCCGACGGCACGGGCTGGATCGTCACCCAGGCGCTGCCCAAGGGCGCACGGCGGCGTTTGAAGGTACAGGCCCCGGCGGTGCTGGCCATCAGCGCGGCAGCGCCGTTGTCGCTGCGCCATTCGCTGGCCGACGCGGTGGCTGGCAAGATCGTCCGCTCCACAGCCGCCACCGTGGCCTCTGCAAACCCGTCCGGCACCCTGGTCCCCACCCGCAAGCGCCGCAAGCTGCTCGAAGCCAAAACCGTGCAATCCGGCCATGCCCGCATGCTGGGTGCCATCGAATCGCCCTCTACCGGCGGCGTGGTGATCCAGACCGGCAGTGCCGACACCAAAGCCCAAGCGGTATTGGATTACCTGCGCACCCATTCTCTTGTGACCTTTTGAGGAGACACCCCCCATGACCACCACGAACGTCACCCTATCTGCGCAAACCCTGCTGACCCGTGAATTGCTGGCCCGCCGCCGCCCCGGCTACAGCCTGGAAGCCCCGTTCTACCTCAGCGAAACCATCCTGCAGACCGATATGGAGCACATCTTCGGCAAGCACTGGATCTTCGTTGCGGTGGAGCCGCAGGTGCCCGAAGCCGGTGACTACATCACGGTGGATTTCGGCACCAATTCGATCCTGATCGTGCGCGACGACGATATGAACGTGCAAGCCTTCCACAACGTCTGCCGCCACCGCGGCTCGCGCCTGTGCGCCGAGCCCAAAGGCATCGTGGGCAACATCGTCTGCCCCTACCACCAGTGGACCTACGACCTGACCGGCAAGCTGATCCATGCCAAGCACATGGGCGACGACTTCGACCCCAGCGGCCTGGGCCTCAAACCTGTGCACATCCGCAACATGGCCGGGCTGCTGTTCATCTGCCTGGCCGAGAAGCCGCCCGAAGACTTCGCGCAGATGGCTGCCGAGATGACCCCCTACATCGCTCCACACCAGCTCAGTAATTGCAAGGTAGCCGCGCAGATCGACATCGTGGAAGACTGCAACTGGAAGCTGACGATGGAGAACAACCGCGAGTGCTACCACTGCATGAGCAACCACCCCGAGCTGACCATTTCGCTGTACGAATACGGTTTTGGCTACCAGCCCAACGAAGACAACAAGGCCGACCTGCAGCGCTTCCAGGACATCATGGCCGCCAACCACGAGCGTTGGGAAGGCATGGGCCTGCCCTCGGCCGAGATTGACACGTTGGACGACCGCATCACCGGTTTCCGCACCCAGCGCCTGCCGATCGACCGTTCGGGCCAGTCGCAAACCATGAATGCCGAAGTGGCCTCCAAGAAATTGCTAGCAGACTTCGTAGACCCCGCGCTGGGTGGACTGTCTTTTTGGACCCAACCCAACTCCTGGCACCATTTCATGAGCGACCACATAGTCAGCTTCACCGTGCTGCCGATTTCAGCCACCAAGACCCTGGTACGCACCACCTGGTGCGTACACAAAGATGCGGTGGAAGGTGTGGACTACACCATCGATAACCTCACCGCCGTGTGGAACGCCACCAACGACCAGGACCGCCGCTTGGTGGAAGAGTCACAGATCGGCATCTCCACCGGTGCCTACCAGCCCGGCCCGTACTCGCCCTTCACCGAAGGCCTGGTGGAAAAGTTCTGCAACTGGTACGTGAACCGCCTGAGCACTCTCACCCGCTAATTTACCGACATGCCCACCCATTTCGCCTCCCATTCCTACGCCCCCGACTTCGCAGCCCCGGTGTCGTCGCCCTGGAACTCCGACCAGGACGAAACCCTGCGCTGCGTGCACATCCGCCAGGAAACAGTTGACGTGAAGACCTTTGTGCTGGCCGCCAACGGCCCGCGCAACTTTCGCTACCTGCCCGGCCAGTTCCTCACCCTGGAGCTGGAGATTGGCGGCGAAAAGATCAACCGCTGCTACACCTTGTCCAGCACGCCCACCCGGCCCGACCTGGTGAGCATCACCGTCAAGCGCGTACCCGGCGGCGCGGTGTCCAACTGGCTGCACGATAACGTGCGGGTGGGCATGGAATTGGGCGCAATGGGGCCGTCTGGCGAGTTCAGCTGCTTCAAGTCCCCGGCTAAAAGCTATTTGTTCCTGTCCGGTGGCAGCGGCGTCACGCCGCTGATGTCCATGGCCCGCGCCCTGCACGACTTGGGCAGCGATGCCGACATCGTGTTTGTGCACTGTGCCCGTACCCCTGCCGACGTGCTGTTTGCCGAAGAGCTGACGCTGATGGCGCGCAACATGCCGCACTTTCGCATTGCCTTGGTCTGCGAACAGCACACGCCGGGTAGCAACTACGCCGGGCACCTAGGTCGGCTGGATTCGGCCCGCCTGGCCCACATCGCCCCTGACTTCATGCAGCGTGATGTCTACACCTGCGGCCCGGCCCCGTTCATGGCCGCGGTGCGCGGCCTGCTGACCAGCGCCGGGTTTGACATGCCGCGCTACCGCGAAGAAAGCTTTTCTTTTGAAACCCTGGTGGCCGATGCGGCACATGCTCCGGTTAATCCAGAGGTAACAAAAGAAAATATCGAAGTCAATTACAAAATTGATCTACAGAAAATGGGTAAGTCATTTACTTGCCCTTCCGATCAAACTGTATTACAGGCCTCGGTAGCCGCCGGATTCCGATTGCCGTCGTCGTGCAGCGGTGGTGCATGCGGCACTTGCAAAACCAAAAAAATATCCGGCACAGTAGAAATGAAACACGCTGGCGGTATTCGCCAGCGCGAAATAGACCAGGGCTGGTTTCTGCCCTGCTGCAGCAAGCCGACGAGCGACATCGTCATGGATCGCTAGCCAAAAACAACGCATCCCCGCACAAGACAGTGCAAGAAATCCCGCCTGGAATTCTTTTTTGGCGGGTTTTTTACATTTAATGGATTAATCACAACCTCATATTTCTGCAATACCAATGCCATCTTAAATCTCTTATGGATTCACCCTATGTTCTAAGTAAAACTTTAGCCAGAAAATGGTGGCACGTTGTTTGCTAATAATAAATATTTCAACGTACTTTGTTGTACCCCATTCTCGGAGACCTGCGATGTCCCAGCCCAAGATCAGTGTTAAAAATTTATACAAGATATTTGGAAGCAATATAGCCCCCGCCCAAAAAATGCTGGCCGAAGGGCGCAGCAAGGACGAGGTGTTTGCCACCACCGGCCACGTGGTCGGGGTCAACAAAGTCAGCTTTGATGTGGCCGCGGGCGAAATCTATGTGCTCATGGGCCTGTCGGGCTCGGGCAAATCCACGCTGATTCGGCTAATCAACCGCCTGGTGGAGCCGTCGTCGGGCTCCATCAACATCGACGGTGAAGACATCGCCAAGCTGCCTCAACCCGAACTAGTGAAGTGGCGACGCAAGCGCGTGGCCATGGTGTTCCAGTCGTTTGCCCTCATGCCGCACCGCAATGTGCTGGATAACGCTGCCTTCGGCCTGGAAATGGCCGGAACAGACCGCAAGACCCGCGAAGCACGCGCCATGGAAGTGCTGGGCCAGGTCGGCCTGCAAACCTACGCTGCCAAGTTCCCCTCGCAGTTGTCTGGTGGCATGCAGCAACGCGTAGGCCTGGCCCGCGCCCTGGCGGTCGATCCCGACATCTTGCTGATGGATGAAGCCTTCTCGGCGCTTGATCCACTCAAACGCGTGGAGATGCAAGGCCTGATGCTGGAGCTGCAAAAGAAGCAGCAGCGCACCGTGCTATTCGTGTCGCACGATCTGGAAGAAGCGCTGCGCATCGGCACCCGCATCGCCATCATGGAAGGCGGTAATCTGGTGCAAGAGGGCACAGCCCACCAAATCATCACCCAACCCGCCAACGACTATGTGCGCCGGTTCTTCGAAGGCGTGGACACCTCGCGCTACCTCACCGCCGCCGACCTGCTCGACCCGGCGCTGAATGGCCACTCCTACACCGGCGGGCCGCGCCTACCCTGGTCCACCACCCTGCCCGAGGCCATGAAGATCGTGCTCGGCGGCGACCAACCCGTTGGCGTGTTCAACGATGCCGAACAATGTTTAGGCTGCATTTCTGCCCGCAGCCTGCTCGTCAAAATTTCGCAAGAGGCCCGCCATGTCTGATCTGCTCACCCAAGTCACCGAAGCCACCCACGACATGCTACCCCTAGGCAAGTGGGTCAACGCCGGGGTCAAAAGCCTGCTGGACAACAGCGCCGCCGTGTTCGACTCCATCGGCGTGGTGGTCGAAGGCTTTGCCCAATCCATTGAGCAAGGCATGCTGGCCATTCCCTTCTGGCTGGTGATTCTGGTCGCTACCGTGGTCGGCTGGCGCCGCCTCGGCTGGAAGTTTGGCGTGTTTGTTGCTTTGGCTTTGATGCTGATTGTGGTGACCGGTTTCTGGCCGCAAACCATGGTGACCCTGGCGCTGACGCTGTCGGCCACCATCATCAGCCTGATTTTTGGAATTCCGCTGGGCATCTGGTGTGCCCGCAACAACCATGTGAACGCCAGCGTGCGCCCCATCCTCGACTTCATGCAAACCATGCCTGCTTTCGTCTACCTGATTCCCGCCGCCATGCTGTTTGGCCTGGGCCGCGTGCCCGGCACGATTGCGACCGTCATCTTCGCCATGCCGCCGGTGGTGCGCCTGACCAGCCTGGGCATCCGCCAGGTCAGCTCGGAGCAGGTCGAGGCGGGCAACGCTTTTGGCTGCACCGCCACGCAGTTGCTGTTCAAGGTCCAGTTGCCGATTGCCCTGCCCACCATCATGGCCGGGGTCAACCAGACCATCATGATGGCCTTGTCCATGGTCATCATTGCGTCCATGGTGGGCGCTGGTGGCTTGGGCAACGACGTGCTGGCCAGCATCCAACGGCTGGACATCGGCCTCGGGTTTGAGAGTGGGCTGGCGGTGGTTTTGCTGGCTATCATTCTGGACCGCCTGACTGAGAGTTTTGGTGTCGCCCGAAAAAGCCGCGAAAGCTAAGGAACCGTACTGTGCCCCGCATCTCCCCAGAATCCGCCCCGGTTGTCGCATTTGGAGCCAATGACTCCAGTGCCAAGGCACGTGCAATCCACGTCGGCTTCGTTCTGCTGCCCGAGTATTCGATGATTGCATTTGCCAACGCGGTGGAAACCCTGCGCATGGCCAACTACATCAGCCGCCAGACCCTGTACCGCTGGAGCGTGGTCAGCCCTGGCGACCAGGCAGCCGTGGCCAGCAATGGCCTGGCGATCAGCGCTGTGGGCGCTACAGCAGGATCTGCCGGGCTGACCGACTGCGACATGGTGTTTGTCTGCGGCGGGGTCAATGTGCGCCAGGCCACCGACGACAACGTGCGCCAGTTGCTGCGCCAATGTGCCGCCACCGGTGCCACCATGGGTTCGCTGTGTACCGGGGCGTTTGCGCTGGCCCATGCCGGGCTACTGGACGGCTACCGCTGCGCCATCCACTGGGAAAACCTGGCTGCCATCAGCGAAGAGTTCCCCAAGGTGCAGTTCTCCACCGAAGTCTTTATCGTTGACCGTGACCGTATCACCTGCTCCGGCGGCACTAGCCCGCTGCACCTGATGCTGCACCTGATGCGCGAACGCTTTGGTGCCAAGCTGGTGATGGACGTGTCCGAGCAGTTCATCATCGAGCGCCTGCGCGCCAGCAAAGACCGCCAGCGCATCCCCCAGCCCGAATGCATCGGCCCTGGCTACCAGCACCTCACTGAGGCCGCCGAGATCATGGCCGCCAACATCGAAGAACCGCTGCCGCTGGCCGAACTGGCTGCAGCCATCCACCTGTCGCTGCGCCAGCTGGAGCGGCTGTTCCACCGCTACTTCAGCATGAACCCGGCGCAGTACTACATGAACTTGCGCCTGCGCCGCGCCCAGGAGTTGTTGACGCACAGCAGCATGCCCATCATGCAGGTCACGGTGGCCTGCGGCTTCCAGTCGTCGTCACACTTCTGCAAGGCCTACCGCAGCCTGTTCGGCCAATCCCCGAGCGAAGAGCGCCGCAGCCACACAGCCGCCACCACCAAGCCGCGCGCCAGCACTTGGCCAGAGCGCCCCGGACCGGTCATGCGGATGGCCTGATGTTATTTGCTACACTATTCATAGCTATTAGTGTATGCAGAATATACGCTAGAAGCCATTTTTCCCTGATTAGCTACCTGCCTCAGACCACTGAAGATCGCACAGAGGAAACGGCTTGGTGGTGACAGCCGCGCGCATGAAGCGTGGTTTGCCGTCCATGTCGGTTTGCACCGCTGCCACAAAGGCCGATTTGTTCAAGGCACCCCGGCCGCCGTTGATGCTGCCAGCCCGCTCACCGCCCAGATACGCATCATCGATCTCCACGCGTCCATCCAGACGGCGTGGCTCCTCTCGCAGACGCATTGTCTCCAGTAGCTTGTGTTTGACTAGCCAGGCGGTCTTGTACGTCACGCCAAGCTGGCGCATGAGCTCCAAAGCGCTGATGGAGTTCTTGCTCTGCGTCAACAGGTACATGGCCAGGAACCAGATGGTCAGAGGCAGCTTGGTGTGCTCAAACACTGTACCGACGATGCTGGAGGACTGGTAGCCGCAGATCAAGCACTCCCACAGTTGGCGACCTGTGCCGTTACGGGTTTGAAACGAGCGGGAACACCCGCAATGCGCACAACGCCAGCCCTTGGGCCAACGCGAGGCGAACACAGCACTCTTCACTGCCGTATTGACTTTGGAAGTCGTGCATGGACAGGCCGGGCTGGAACTGGATGCGGTTCATCGACATGGGGCGCCTCGCGAGTAACTGTTAATAACTACAATATTTACGCATTCGGCCCAAATTGTAAGTCGGTCTGAGGCAGGTAGCTAATCAGGGAAAAATCGGGCTCTAGCGCATAATTTATCTACGCCAATAGCTACATTTTTGATAGTAAATCTGCAATGACACGCGGATACAGCAAATGTTCCTGGGTGAGCACCCGGGCAGCCAGCATCTGGGCGGTGTCGCCCGGCAGCACCGGCACCACGGCCTGGCCCAGGATGGGGCCGTGGTCCAGCTCGGCAGTCACCTGGTGCACGGTGGCCCCGGCGAAGCAGCAGCCCGCGTCCAGCGCCCGCTGGTAAGTGTTCAAACCTGCAAAAGCCGGTAACAGCGAGGGGTGGATGTTGACCATCCGCCCCGCGTAGCGTTCCACAAAGCCCGGCGTCAGGATGCGCATAAAGCCCGCAAGCACCAGTAGCGCCGGTTCATAGCGGTCTATCACCTGCGCCAGCTGGGCATCGAAAGCCGCGCGCGGGTCGGGCGCATCGGCAAAGGCCTTGTGCTCCACCACCTCGGTCGCCAGGCCCTGCGCCCGGGCCAGTTCCAGACCCCCGGCAGCCGCCTTGTTGCTGACCACCGCCACCACTTTGGCGCCAAAACGCCGTGCCCAGTCGTCGCGAATCGACGCGCGCACGATGGCCTCCATGTTGGAGCCACCGCCAGAGATCAAAATAACAATGTTCTTCATACTGACTGGAATTATCCCTTTGACTACCCTCCTCTCGCCCATCGAAGCCCGCGTATTGGCCACCTTGATGGAAAAAGCCCGCACGGTGCCCGACAGCTACCCCCTGTCCATGGTGGCGCTGCTCAGCGGCTGCAACCAGAAAACCAGCCGCGAGCCGACCATGAACCTGACCGAGGCCGAAGTCGCCGAGGCCCTGGGCAGCTTGAAAGATTTGACCCTGGTGCGTGAATCCAGCGGCAGCCGGGTCACCCGCTTCGAGCACAACTTTCAGCGCGGCATTGGCGTGCCCGAGCAATCCGCCGTGGTGCTGGGCCTGTTGATATTGCGCGGCCCGCAAACCGCAGGCGAGCTGCGCCTGAACACCGAGCGCTGGTACAAATTTGCCGACATTTCCTCGGTGGAAGGCTTTCTGGACGAAATGCTGGAGCGCAGCGAAGAAAAAGGCGGCCCGCTGGTCGTCAAGCTACCGCGAGCGCCCGGTGCGCGCGAACAGCGCTGGGCGCATCTGCTGTGCGGCCCGGTCGATCTGGCGGCGCTGGCCGCTACCGATGCCGATGCGGCCCAGCCCGGCGCCGGCGCGTCGATGCGGCTGGAGGCCCGCGTCCAGGTGCTGGAGACCGAACTCGCGCAATTGCGCACCACGGTGCTAAAACTCTGCGAAGAACTTGGCTTGACGCCACCGCTGCCGCAGCCCGGACAAGACTGATTCCGCCCGTCTGCCAAGAGTGCGGCGCGCTGTGGGTGGTCGGACGCGCTGACGGCATAAAAATGCGGCCGGAGCGGTCCCGTTCGGCCTGCGGTGGTGGTCTGACGTAATGTGGTCATATGCGCCAGGCATGCTCGCGGACTCGCCTGTTTACGGGCATTTTTTATTTCAGGAGAAGCACCATGACCACAATTCACTTGCAGCGCCGGCGCTTACTGTTAGCCGCCGCAGCGGCAACCGGCCTGATGCTGACCGGCTGCATCACCTCCACGCAGGATGCCGACCAGGAGGCATTGCCCCCCATCGTCTTCGTGCACGGTAACGGCGACACGGCAGCGCTGTGGCAGACCACCATGTGGCGCTTCGAGTCGAGCGGCTGGCCACGCGAGCGGCTGTACGCCATCGATCTGCCCTACCCCCAGAGCCGCGATGAAGACGCCAAGGCCCAGCCCGGCCGCACTTCGACCGCCGAGCACATGGCCTACCTCAAGGCCGAGGTGGACAAGCTGCTGCTGGCCACCGGCGCCCGCAAGGTGGTGCTGGTGGGTAATTCGCGCGGCGGCTATGCCATCCGCAACTACATCCAGAACGGCGGCGGCGACCGCACCGTGAGCCATGCCATCCTGGGCGGCACGCCCAACCATGGCGTGTGGGCGATTCCCGGCTACCGCGAAGGCAATGAATTCGCGGGCACTGGCCCCTTCCTCACCGGACTGAACGCTCCCAAGAATGCGGCGGGCGACGAGGTGACCGGCCCGGTGCAGTGGATGACCGTCCGCTCGGACAGCAACGACAAGTTCGCCCAGCCCGACGGCCTGTGGATCGGCCTGAAGGGCACGCCCACCAACGTCAGCTTCGCAGGCCCCGAGCTCAAAGGTGCCCGCAACGTGGTGATTCCGCGCATCGACCACCGGGAGACTTCGTTCTCGGCCGCCGCCTTTGCCGCAGCCTACCCGTTCATCACCGGCCAGGCACCCGCCGCCGCCATCGCCACAGAGGCGCGCGTGGCGCTGTCGGGCAAGGTCACCGGCCTCGGTCTGGACCCGCTGGATGCAACCAGCGGCAACTTCAGCAACAACCTGCCCCTGCCCGGTGCCCGGCTGGACGTATACGCCACCGATGCGACAACCGGTGCCCGCACGGGGGAAGCCCTGCTGCGCACCACCGTGGCGGCCGACGGGCTGTGGGGCCCGCTGGTGGTGCCCACCAGCGCACCGCTCGAATTCGCCATCGCCGCAACCGGCTATGCCACCACACATATTTACCGCAGCGGCTTTCCGCGCAGCAGCAACATCGTGCACCTGCGCGCCGAACGCATCGCCGATGCCGACAAGACGGCAGCCGCCGTGGTCAGCATGACGCGCCCGCGCGGCTACCTTGACCCGGCACGCGACCAGATGCTGTTCGACGGCGCACCGCCACCAGACGTACCCGCCGGTGCGGGCGTGTCATCGGCCAAGATCAAACCCGCAGGCACGGCACAACGCAGCGTGGCGGCGCAATTCAACGGCGAGCGGGTGGTGGGGCAGACCTGGCCGGTGGCCGGCGGCCACCTGGTATTTCTGGAGCTGACGTACTAGGAAAACCCGATGCGCCTGCGGCGCTTCTTCCTCAAGGGGGCAGCACCAGTGGCCCGGCGAAGCCAGGTCCATGGTGTTTATGGGTTGGTCCGCGCCGCTTGCGTGCGGCGTGGGTGCCGCAATTGAAAGTGAAACTGGCTGTCGCTACGCCAGTAAGCGCGACGACTTGGGCACATGGGCGATCAGAAAATCCATCTGGTCGGCCAGGATGCGGCGGTTGCGCAAAATAAAGTCTTCCCACAGGCTGGGCACGTAGGGCGTGTACAGCAGCGGCATGTGGGCCTGCTCGGGTGTGCGGTTGCTTTTGCGGTGGTTGCAGGCGCGGCAGGCGGTGACCACGTTCATCCAGGTATCCGCCCCTTTCTGGCCCAGCGGCTTGATGTGCTCGCGGGTCAGATCGTCTTCATGGAAATGGTTGCCGCAGTAGGCGCAGACATTGCGGTCGCGCACAAACAGCTTGGTGTTGGTCAGGCTGGGGCGCAGGTCGAACGGGTTGATATTGGGCACGCCGCGGGTGCCGATGATGCTGTTGACCGTGATGATGGACTGCTCGCCGGTGATGGCGTTGTGCCCGCCGTGGAACACCGCCACCTGCGCGCCCATCTCCCAGCGCACCTCTTCGGCAGCGTAGTGGACAACGGCCTGCTCCAGCGATATCCACGACTGGGGCAGCCCTTGGGCTGAGAGCTTCAAAACCTTCACGAAACGCCTCCTGGATCAAATGAACGACCACTTACCGGAAATGCACCCAAGGCTTTGATGCCTTGACTCTGTCTGCTAAGTCACAATATACCTTGTTCCATGCGTTATTACGTGACAGCGCTTATTCGACGGGCGCAATCCGCTATCAAAAAGATACCATTCCATGCAGGTTTTTCGCGGCTTCCAACATCCGGGCATTGCACCCCACTGTGCGCTCACCATCGGCAACTTTGACGGGGTACACCGTGGCCACCAGGCCATGCTGGCGCTGCTGATCAACGAAGCCCGCCACCGCGGCGTGCCCAGCGGGGTGATGACCTTCGAGCCACACCCGCGCGACTACTTTGCCCAGGCCCACGGCCAGCCCAATCTGGCCCCGGCCCGCATTGCCACCCTGCGCGACAAACTCACCGAACTGCACCGCTGCGGCGTGGACCAGACCGTGGTGCTGCCCTTTGATGCACCGTTTGCCGCCCAATCGCCCCAGGCCTTCATCGACGACGTGCTGGTGCGCGGCATGGGCGTGCGCTACGTGCTGGTGGGCGACGACTTCTGCTTTGGGGCCAAGCGCGCGGGCGACTACGCCATGCTAGACCGGGCCGGGCTGGCCCTGGGTTTTGACGTGGCCCGCATGAACAGCTACGAGGTGCACGGCACCCGCGTGTCCAGCTCGGCCGTGCGCGCTGCCCTGCAGACGGGCCGCATGGAGGACGTGACCCGCCTGCTGGGCCGCCCGTTCAGCATCAGCGGCCACGTGGTGCACGGGCGCAAGCTGGGGCGGCAACTGGGCGAATCGGCACCGGGCCGCCAGGATGGCTTTCGCACCCTGAATTTACGCTTTGCCCACTGGAAACCCGCTGCCAGCGGCATCTTTGCGGTGCTGGTGCACGGCCTGGGTGAAACCGCCCTGGTGGGCGTGGCCAACTTGGGCATCCGCCCCTCGCTGGACCCGAACGACATCAACGGCGGCCGCGTGCTGCTGGAAACCCATTGCCTGGACTGGCCCGCCAGTCTGGGTGCCGAGGGGGCCTACGGTAAAATTATCCGTGTGGAACTGCTGCACAAACTGCATGACGAATTGAAATACGACAGTCTGGATGCCCTGCAAATCGGCATCGCCAAAGACTGCGACGACGCACGCGCGTACTTCGCCAGCCAACACGCAGAAACCAGCCGCCAGACGACGCGCGACCGAATTTAGACGATCTCGTTGCTGTCAGCAGACAGCCCGCCTGATCTTGCAGCCTGCGCCTGTCGGCTGCCTCCCCAACGTGCCCCCATACATCCCATGACCCCATCCGAAGCTTCCACCGCTCCCGACTACCGCAGCACCCTGAACCTGCCCGACACCCCCTTCCCCATGCGCGGCGACCTGCCCAAGCGCGAGCCGGGCTGGGTCAAGGAATGGGAAGACAAGGGCCTGTACAAGCGCCTGCGCGATGCCCGCCTGGGCGCGCCCAAGTTTGTGCTGCATGATGGCCCGCCCTACGCCAACGGCAACATCCACATTGGCCACGCCGTCAACAAGATCCTGAAGGACATGATCGTCAAGGCGCGCCAGCTAAAAGGCATGGACGCGACATACGTGCCCGGCTGGGACTGCCACGGCCTGCCGATCGAAAACGCCATCGAGAAGCTGCATGGCCGCAATCTGAGCCGCGACGAAGTGCAGGTCAAGAGCCGCGCCTTTGCCGCCGAGCAGATTGCAGGGCAAATGACCGATTTCAAACGCCTGGGCGTGCTGGGCGAGTGGGACAACCCCTACCGCACCATGGACTACGCCAACGAGGCCAACGAAATCCGCGCCTTGAAACGCATCATGGAACGCGGCTTTGTGTACCGGGGCCTCAAACCCGTGTACTGGTGCTTCGACTGCGGCAGTTCGCTGGCCGAGTTCGAGATCGAATACGCTGACAAGAAGTCGCAAACGCTGGACGTGGCCTTTGAATGCGCCGAGCCCGAAAAGCTTTTGTCCGCCTTTTTTCCGGATAGCCCTGAGTCGGTAACAACTCAGAAAGCCGCAATGCGGTTAACGGGAAAAAGTATCTTCGCCGTCATCTGGACCACCACCGCCTGGACCATCCCCGCCAACCAGGCGCTGAACCTGAACCCGGCCCTGACCTACGCCCTGGTGCAAACCGAGCGCGGCATCCTGCTGCTGGCCGAAGATTTGGTCGAAAAAGCCACGGCCCGCTTCGGCCTGACCGGCACCGTGCTGGCCACCACCCTGGGCGAAAAGCTCGCCCTCATCAACTTCAAACACCCGTTGTATGACGTAAAGGATGACAAAGGGGAATACGGCTACCAGCGCCTGAGCCCCATCTTCCTGGCCGACTACGCCACGGCCGACGACGGCACCGGTATCGTCCACTCCTCGCCCGCCTACGGCGTAGAGGATTTCAACTCCTGCGTGGCCAACGGCATCAAGACAGACGACATCCTCAACCCCGTGCAGGGCAATGGCCGTTACGTCGACGATTTGCCGCTGTTCGGCGGGCTGAATATCTGGAAGGCCGCTCCGCTGGTCATCGAGAAACTGCGCGAGCACAACCGCCTGTTTGCCACCGAGACCATCACCCACAGCTACCCGCACTGCTGGCGCCACAAAACCCCGGTGATCTACCGGGCCGCCGCCCAGTGGTTCATCCGCATGGACGAAGGCGTGGGCGTGTTCACCAAGGACAAGGCACCCCAAACCCTGCGCAAGCTGGCGCTGAATGCCATCGAGGAAACCAGCTTCTACCCCGAGAATGGCAAGACCCGTCTGCGCGACATGATCGCGGGCCGTCCCGACTGGTGCATCAGCCGCCAGCGCAACTGGGGCGTGCCCCTGCCCTTCTTTATCCACACCGCCACGGGCGAGTTGCACCCGCGCACCATGGACATCATGGACCAAGCGGCGGCCATGGTGGAAGCGGAAGGCGTGGAGGCCTGGAGCAAGGCCACGGCCGAATCCATCATCGGCGCCGATGCGGCCGACTACAGCAAGGTCAACGACATCCTGGACGTGTGGTTTGACTCCGGCACCACCCATGAACACGTGCTGCGCGCCAGCCACAAAGAGCAATCCGCTTGGCCCGCCGACCTGTACCTGGAAGGCCATGACCAGCACCGCGGCTGGTTCCACAGCTCGCTGCTGACCTCCTGCGCCATGTACGACCACGCGCCATACAAGGGCCTGCTGACCCACGGCTTCACCGTCGACGGGCGCGGACGCAAGATGAGCAAGAGCGAGGGCAATGTGGTGGCGCCGCAAGAGGTCAGCGACAAGATGGGCGCGGAAATCATCCGCCTGTGGTGCGCGTCTACCGACTACTCGGGCGACCTGGCCATCGACGCGAAGATTTTGGCCCGCGTGGTGGACACCTACCGCCGGGTGCGCAACACGCTGAAGTTCCTGATGGCCAACGTCAGCGACTTCAACCCCGCCACCGATGCAGTGCCGTTTGACCAGTTGCTGGAAATCGACCGCTACGCCCTGGGCCGCGCCGCCCAGCTGCAGGCCGACATCCTGACGCATTACGAGGTGTACGAATTCCACCCCGTGGTGGCCAAGCTGCAGGTGTATTGCAGCGAAGATTTGGGTTCGTTCTACCTGGACGTGCTGAAAGACCGGCTCTACACCACGGCACCCAAGTCACTGGCCCGCCGCAGCGCCCAAACCGCGCTATGGCAAATCACCCACGCCATGCTGCGCTGGATGGCGCCGTTCCTCAGCTTCACGGCCGAAGAGGCCTGGAAGATCTTTGGCAGCAGCGAATCCATCTTCCTGGAAACCTACGCCGAGCTGCCTGCGCCAAACAGCGCGCTGCAAGCCAAGTGGAGCCGCATTCGCGAGATCCGCGACGCGGTCAACAAGGACATCGAGGTATTGCGCGCCGACGGCAAGGTGGGTGCATCGCTGCAGGCCAATGTGGACCTGACCGTGCCTGCCGACGACTTTGCCCTGCTGTCCAGCCTGGGGGCAGACCTGAAATTCGTCTTCATTACCTCTGCTATTAATTTAATAGCTGGAAGCGCATTCAACATAAGCGCCAGGGCCAGTTCTGACGTGAAATGCGAACGCTGCTGGCACTACACGCCAGATGTGGGCAGCGATGCCGTCCACCCAACGATCTGCGGCCGCTGCAGCAGCAACCTGTATGGAGCCGGTGAAACCCGGGCGTTTGCGTAATGGCGACCAAAAGCAAATCCACCTTTGGCAAGTCCAGCGCCAGCCTGATTCCCTGGCTGGGCCTGGCGCTGATCATTTTGATCGCCGACCAGTTCACCAAAGTGCTGATCATGGGCTACTACCAGTTGGGTGACAGCACCTATGTCACCAGCTTCTTCAACATCGTGCGGGCCCACAACACCGGTGCGGCGTTCTCGTTCCTGGCGGGCGAAACCGGCTGGCAGCGCTGGTTCTTCACCGGCATTGGGGTGGTGGCGGCGCTGTTCATCATTTACATGCTGCGCGCGCACGCCGGGCAAAAACTGTTCTCGTTTGCCATGGCCTGCATTTTGGGCGGTGCCATTGGCAACGTGGTGGACCGGCTGCTGCACGGCTACGTGGTGGACTTTTTAGACTTCCACTGGCGCGGCATGCACTTTGCCGCCTTTAATCTGGCCGATGCCGCCATCACCCTCGGGGCCATCTGCCTGATTTTGGACGAGTTGTTGCGGGTCAAGCGCGGCAAGTAAGCCCTCGCCCTGCTTCTGAAGCCCGCTGATGCGGGCTTTTTTTCGCACTGCGTTTGCGCCGACGCGCATGTCATCACGGTGTCACGCCCAGCTTGTCCAATGAAAACGTTTTCAATCAGGACAACAACGTGAGCATCCGAGAAGTAGCAAAGCAGGCTGGCGTATCCATGGCCACCGTGTCGCGGGTTTTCAACCGCCCCGACACGGTGAATGCCGTGACGCGCGCCCATGTGCTGCAGATGGCGCACACCCTGGCCTATCTGCCCAACGCTAGCGCCCGCAGCCTGCGCACCCAGCGCAGCCGGGTGATTGGCGTGGTGCTGCCCACCCTGCTGAACCCGGTGTTCGCCGAGTGCCTGGACGGCATTGCCAAGGCCGCCAGCGCCGCAGGCTACGCCATCCTGCCCATCACCACCGACTACCGGCTCGATAGCGAAGAACAGGCCGTACAGCAGTTGCTGGCTGGCAATGTGGACGGCATGTTGCTGGTGGTGTCCAACCCCGCCACATCCACCGCGCTGGCCCGGCTGCGCGCGGCCCATCTGCCCTATGTACTCGCCTACAACCAGCACCCAGACCACCCCTGCGTGTCGGTAAACAGCGAACGGGCGGTGCGCGAGCTGGTAGCGCATCTAGCCGCCCTCGGCCACCGCCGCATCACGCTGATCAGCGGGCAGCTGGCGGCATCTGACCGGGCCCAGCAACGCCAGCGTGGCTTTTGCGCCGGTATGCAGGCGCTGGGGATGGATGGCACGCAATGGCTGGAAGTGCCGTTTGTCGAAACCGCCGTGCAAAACATCTGTGCACTGCTGCAGCACAGCCCCCGCCCGACCGCCCTGGTCTGCTCGAACGACTTGCTGGCTATCCGCAGCATCCGCGCAGCCTACCTGGCGGGCTTGCGCGTGCCGCAGGACATCAGCGTCACCGGCTTCGACGGCATTGCGCTGGGCGAAGACCTGACGCCCATGCTCAGCACCATCACCCAACCGAATGCGGACATCGGCCGCCACAGCGTGCAGCTGCTGGTGGCCGCCATGGCCGCAGGTACCACGGTAGCGCCCGACACCAGTGTGCTGCTGGCCCATGGTTTTCGCACCGGCGAGTCCTGCGCCCCGGTGCTGCAGTCATAACAAGAAGCTACGTCCCCCACCCATTTACTTCAACGGAGTCTTTATGCGTAAACATTTCCAAACCCTGGCGCGTGCCGCGCTATTGGCCCTCGGCCTGGCCGGTGCCAGCGCCATGGCGCAAAACGCCATCTGCTACAACTGCCCGCCCGAATGGGCCGACTGGGCCAGCCAGATGAAGGCCATCAAAGCCAAGACCGGCATCACCGTGCCGCCGGACAACAAAAACTCCGGCCAGTCGCTGGCGCAAATGGTGGCCGAGAAAGCCAGCCCGGTGGCCGACGTGGGCTACCTGGGCGTGACCTTCGCCATCCAGGCGCAAAAAGAAGGCGTGGTCAGCCCCTACAAACCCGCTGGCTGGGCCGATATTCCCGATGGGCTGAAAGACCCGCAAGGCCACTGGTTCACCATCCATTCCGGCACCCTGGGCTTCATGGTGAATGTGGATGCACTCAAGGGCAAACCAGTGCCGCAGTCCTGGGCGGATTTGCTCAAGCCCGACTACAAGGGCCTGATCGGCTACCTGGACCCGGCCTCGGCTTTTGTGGGCTACGTGGGCGCGGTGGCGGTGAACCAGGCGCGCGGCGGCACATTGGAAAACTTCGGCCCCGGCATCGACTACTTCAAGGCACTGCAAAAGAACGAACCTATCGTGCCCAAGCAAACCGCCTATGCCCGCGTGCTGTCGGGTGAGATCGCCATCCTGCTGGACTACGACTTCAACGCCTACCGCGCCAAGTACAAAGACAAAGCCAACGTGCAGTTCGTCGTCCCCACCGAAGGCAGCCTGGTCGTGCCCTATGTGATGGGCCAGGTGGCCAATGCGCCGCACGCCGACAACGCCCACAAGGTGCTGGACTTTGTGCTGTCCGATGAAGGCCAGGCCATCTGGGCCAACGCCTACCTGCGGCCGGTGCGCGCCACGGCCATGCCCAAGGAGATCCAGGCCCGCTTCCTGCCCGCCAGCGAATACGCCCGTGCCAAGACTGTGGACTACGCCAAGATGGCCGCCGTGCAAAAAGCCTTCTCGGACCGCTACCTGAAAGACGTGCAGTAACACTGCACAGAGTCCGCAAAAGGTGCTCCGCATGACCTCCCCATCCCGCCTGCTGGGCGCCTGCGCGGCACCGGCCGTGGCCTTTTTTGCGGCTTTCTGGCTGCTGCCGGTGGTGCGCCTGTTCGCACTGCCGGCAGACAAAGGCTGGGCCACCTATTTCGCGGTGCTGACCGATGGCCGTTACCTGCGCAGCCTGCTAAATACGCTGGGCCTGTCGCTGGCCGTCACCCTGGTCACGCTGCTGCTCGGCGGCCTGGTCGGCATCACGCTGGCGCGCCAGCGCTTCAAAGCCAAGCCGCTGCTTCTGTCGCTGTTGACATTGCCGCTGTCCTTCCCCGGCGTGGTCATCGGTTTCTTCATCATCCTGCTGGGTGGCCGCCAGGGCCTGGTGGCCGATCTGACCGAATGGCTGGGTCTGGGCCGCACCACGTTTGCCTACGGGCTGACCGGCCTGTTCCTGGGCTATCTGTATTTCTCCCTGCCGCGCGCTATCGCCACCTACACCGCTGCCGCCAGCGCCATGGATGCGCAGTTGGAAGAGGCTGCGCGTTCGCTGGGCGCGTCCCGCTGGCAGGTGGCAAAAGATGTATGGATTCCTGAGCTGGCGCAGACCACGCTTGCGTGTGGCGCTATTGTTTTTGCTACGTCCATGGGCGCCTTCGGCACGGCCTTCACCTTGGCCAGCAAGTTTGAAGTGCTGCCGATCACGCTCTATAACGAGTTCACCAACTACGCCAACTTCGCGCTGGCCGCCAGCCTGTCGATCACGCTGGGCATCATCACCTGGCTCAGCCTGTTCCTGGCGCGGCATGCGGCTGGCCCGGCGGCGGCGGGAGCCTGACACCATGGCCCCAAAACACCCAGTCCCTCGCCAACTCCCCTTCCTGCTGCCAGCGCTGACCGCCTTGGTAAGCGTCTTCATGCTCGCGCCCATCGCCTTGTCGGTGCTGGCCGGCCTGGTCAACAACTACAGCACCGGCCTGGCCAGCGGCCTGACGCTGCGCTGGATAACCGAGGTGCTGGACGTGTACGGCGGCACCGTGGCGGCATCGCTGCTGCTGGCGCTGCTCAGCGTGGTTGGCTGCCTGCTGCTGGGCGTGCCCTGCGCCTATGCGCTGGCGCGCAGCACGTCCCGCTGGGCACGGCTGTTTGAAGAGCTGCTGACCCTGCCGGTGGCCGTGCCCGGCCTGGCCACCGCGCTGGCGCTGATCCTGGCTTACGGGCAGTTGCGCGAATTCCGCCAGAGCTTTGCCTTCATCCTGGTCGGGCACCTGGTGTTCACGCTACCGTTCATGGTGCGCACGGTCAGTGCAGCGTTTCGCCGCCATGAACTGCTGGCGCTGGAGGAAGCCGCACGCTCGCTGGGTGCCAGCTTCGGCCAGCGCTTCATCGGCGTGCTGGTACCCGCCGTGCTGCCCGCCATCGTTGCAGGGAGCCTGATGGTCTTCACCCTGTCGGTCGGCGAATTCAACCTGACGTGGATGCTGCACACGCCGCTGACGCGCACCCTGCCAGTGGGCCTGGCGGACAGCTATGCGTCGATGCGCATCGAAATCGGCTCGGCCTACACCCTGGTCTTTTTGCTGGTCATCTTGCCCGTGCTCTGGGGCCTGCAATGGCTGGGACATTTGATTGAGAAACACCATGGAACTTAGCCCCATGCGCGTCGATGTGATCGACTGCGCCAAAACCTATGCCGACGGCACGCGCGGCCTGCAGCCGACCACGCTGGCGATTGAGCCCGGCGAGGTGCTGGCCTTGCTCGGCCCCTCCGGCTGCGGCAAAACCACCTTGCTGCGCCTGATCGCCGGGCTGGAAACGCCGGACGCGGGCAGCCGCATCCTGTTCGGCGGCGAGGACGTAACCGCATTACCCATCGAGCGGCGCGGCATCGGCATGGTGTTCCAGCACTACGCGCTGTTTCCGCAGATGTCGGTGGCGGCCAACATCGGCTACGGCCTGCGGATTCGCGGCGTGGGCGCAGATGAACAGCGCAAAACCGTCGGCGAGCTGGTCGATCTGGTGCGGCTGAACGGCCTGGAAAACAAGCGCCCGGCCGAGCTCTCCGGTGGCCAACGCCAGCGCGTGGCCCTGGCCCGCGCAGTGGCGGTGCGCCCGCGCGTGCTGCTGCTGGACGAGCCGCTGACCGCGCTGGATGCCAAGCTGAAAGAGTCGCTGCGCGACGAGCTGGCCGAGCTGCTGCGCCGCCTGCACATCACTGCCATCCACGTGACCCACGACCAGCAAGAAGCGCTGGCGATTGCCGACCGCCTGGCGGTGATGCAGGCCGGGCGCATCGTGCAGGTGGGCCATGGCGAAACCCTGTACCGCCGCCCGGGGCATCCGTTTGTGGCGGCGTTTCTGGGCCGGGTCAATACGCTGCAGCGCGACACGCAGGCACTCATGCGCAACCTGTTACCACTGGGCGGTGTGCTGCTGGAATGCCCGCCAGCCCGTGCAGGCCAAAAGGCCTTGCTGGTGCGCCCGGAAGATATCCAGATTGGCCCGGTGCAGGCTGGCACCGGACAGGCCGTTGTGCAACGCCGCAGCTTTCTGGGCAACCGCTTGCAGCTCACCCTGGCGCTGGCCGACCAGGCCCCGCTGCAGGCCGAAGTGGCACGCGACCACCCGGCCAAGGTGGGGGACACTGTGGGCATCTGCATTGCCCCGGAGCGCCTGATGTCCTGCGAAGAAAACCTATGAACACCCTGCTGTTGCAACTCTCCGACCTGCACATCCGCGAACCCGGTCGCCTGGCCTATGGCCGGCTCGACACCGCGCCCTACCTGCAGCAGGCGGTAGACAGCATCCTGCGGCTGCCGCAACAGCCCGATGCGGTGGTCATCACCGGCGACCTGACCGACTTTGGCCGCCCCGTTGAGTACGCGCACCTGCGCAGCCTGCTGGCTCCGCTAGCTATGCCGATCTACCTGATGCCCGGCAACCACGACAACCGCGAACAGATGCGCGCCAGCTTTGCCGACCACGGCTATCTGGGTGGCAGCGGCTTCGTGCAGTTCAGCGTGGCCGTCGGCGACCTGCAGCTGATCGCGCTGGACACGGTGGTGCCCGGTGCCAGCCACGGTAGCCTGTGCGCCGAGCGGCTGCAGTGGCTGGCCGACACTCTGGACCAGCACCGCGACCGCCCGGTGGTCATCGCCATGCACCACCCGCCGTTTGCTACGCTGATCGGCCACATGGACAACATCGGCCTGCTGCAAGGCGCGACCGAGCTGAAAGCGCTGGTGGCGCGGCACCCGAATGTGGAGCGCATCCTCTGCGGCCATCTGCACCGCAGCATCCAGGTGCGCTTTGGCGGCAGCATCGCCATGACTGTTCCCTCGACCGCCCACCAAGTCTGCCTGGATCTGGCACCCGGTGCAGCCTCCGCCTGGGCGCTGGAGCCGCCCGGCTTTGCGCTGCATGCCCTGGGCGATGGCGGGCCACTGGTCAGCCACCAGGTGGCCAGCGGCCAGTTTGCCGGGCCGTACCCGTTCCACGACGGTGGGCAATTGATTGACTGAGTACATCGGCTGCATGGATGGAAAGGGCTATGCCGCAACAAGCTCGGCATGGGTTGGCACCGACCGGTAGCCTGCGGCACTGGCGGCCAAGCGCAACATGTCCGCAATGCCCTCGTAGGTTTGCGCCACGGCGTAGACATAGTGGTCGGGCCGCTCCAGCACGGCCAGGCAGCCAAATTGGGCAAACCAGCGCTGGAATACCCCGTCGGCCTCCACATAAGTCGTGCAATTGCCCTCTTCACCACCATCGGCCACCGCATCGGACAGGCCACAGATGCGCAAGCATCGCAGCGGCATACCGGCAGCCCAGGCCTGCGGCACCGTGGCCACCCCGGCTGCCAGCACCAGCCGCCAGCCAAGTCCGGCCAGGCTGTCCAGCCGGACCCGGCCAGTGCCCTGCACGATCCACGGTTGTGGCGCGATGGTGCCCCGGGCGGCGTGGGGTTGGGGCGACAGCAGCCCGGCTTGCAGCGCAGGCTGCACATCTTGCCGGGGCACGGACGGCACCACGCCGCCGCAGGCGGCAAGCAGCTCGGCATCGCGCTGCCGGGCCAGGGCCACATCCCGCTGGCCGATGATCTGGCCAATGGCCTTGATGCGGGTGGTCAGCGCGGTGACGTGCAGCTTGCGTTCCACGCCATAGCTCTCCAGCAGGCCAGCGGCCGCCTCGCCGCGCAGCACCGCGGCCAGCTTCCAGGCCAGGTTGCTCGCATCGCGGATGCCCTGGCACATGCCCTGGCCCAAAAATGGTGGCTGCTGGTGGGCGGCATCCCCGGCAATGAACACCCGCCCCACCTGCCAGCGCTCGGCCACCAGCGCATGGAAGCGGTAGGTGGCCTGGCGCCACAGGGTGCCGTCGTCCGGCGTGATCCAGCGCGACAAAAGGGCCCAGGTGCCCTCGGGCGTGGCCATGGCCTGGGGGTCCTCGCCAGGGTTCAGGGCTATCTCCCAACGCCGGTGGTTCTGCGGGCCGATCAGGTAGGTGCAGGGGCGCGTGGGTTCGCAGTACTGCACGCTGGTCTGGGGCAGCTTGGCCGCGCCCTGCGGGTTGACCTGCACATCCACCACCAGCCAGGGCTCGTCAAAACCCAGGTCTTCGAGCGGGATGCCAACGCTTTGGCGCACCCGGCTGGAAGCACCGTCACAGCCGACCACGTAGCGGACCTGCACCTGGCGGGTGCTGCCATCGGCTTGGCGCAGATACAGGCGGGCACCGGCGGCATCCTGCTCAAGCTGGTGCAGCTCGCATTCCAGCGCCACGTCGACCGACGGCAAAGCCTGCACATGCGCGCGCAATAACCGCTCCACCGGCGGCTGGCTGAACACCAGTGACGGCGCATAGCCCAGCGGGTACGGCGGCGCGACCGTGGTGAAGCGCTTGATGAGTTGGCCGTCCACGCCGTAGAACTCCGACGGAGTGAACGGCTCGGCGCAGGCCAACACCGCGTCGGCGAGGCCCAACTGCTGGAACACGCGCATGATTTCGTGGTCCAGCGCAAAGGCCCTGGGCAGGGGGTAGAC
Organism: Rhodoferax sp. RT5P35; assembly: GCF_056521385.1. NCBI lineage: Bacteria > Pseudomonadati > Pseudomonadota > Betaproteobacteria > Burkholderiales > Comamonadaceae > Rhodoferax > Rhodoferax sp. RT5P35. The sequence continues at coordinate 116,204 of NZ_JBWMAX010000006.1, forward strand.
CTCGCGCGACTTGTCGCACACAAAAACGCGCAGGCCTTGCGCGCCCAGCAGGGCCGCGGCCACCGCCCCCGAGGGGCCAAAGCCGACGATGGCCACATCGTAGATTTCGTAGATTTCGTAGGTTGCGTTGATTTCGGCTGCAGCCGCGTTATCGTCCAGCGGTGCCACCTTCAAGCCGCCTCGTCCTGGATGGGGTTGGACAGCACGCCCAGGCCTTCGATCTCAACGTCGATGGTGTCGCCGTGGCGCATCCACACCGGCGGGGTGCGGGCCTGCCCCACCCCGGCGGGCGTGCCCATGATGACCACATCGCCCGGCTCCAGCGTCATACATTCGGTCAGCAGCACCAGGGTTTCGGCCACGCCCCAGATCATGTCGGTGGTGTTGGCGCTTTGCATTACCTGGCCGTTCAGGCGGCTTTCGATGTGCAGGCCCACGGCACCGGCGGGTAGGGCATCGGCAGGCAGTAAAAACGGGCCAAAGGCACCGGTGCCGTCAAAGTTCTTACCTATCGTCCACTGCGGGGTTTTCTTTTGGTAGTCGCGCACCGACATATCGTTGAAGCAGGCATAGCCGAACACGCAGTCCAGCGCATGGGCCGGGGTCAGGTGCCGGGCTTTTTTGCCGATCACCACGGCCAGCTCGGCCTCGTAGTCAAAGCGCTCGGACACCCGGGGGCGGATGCCGGGTTCGCCATGGGCAATCAAGGACGTGGCCCCGCGTAAAAAGAACCAGGGGTAGTCGGGTTTTTCGCGCCCGCCTTCCTTGGCGTGGTCGTAGTAGTTCAGGCCCAGGCAGACGATCTTGCCGGGGCGGGGCACGGGCGCGGCGTAAGCGATGTCGGCCAGCGGCAGGCGTGGCGCGCCAGAGGCTATGGCGGCCTGGGCGGCGGCGTGCACATCCACGCCTTGCCACAGCGCGGCACCCAGGTCGGCAGGCACCTGTGGCTGGGCGGCGTGCAGGTCGATCACACCGTCGGCGACCACCACGCCCAGGCGGATGCTGCCCTGGTGGTGAAAACTCACTAATTTCATACAAACTCCAAAAAGTGGGGGACGTACACAGCGGTGCGTCCGGGGGGATAAAAAAATGTCAAAGAGGGGTGACAAAGGCAATTTGCCGCTGGGCCTGTTTCAGCCGGGGCGATGGGGGGGCGGAAATGCCCCACTGGTCCACCCGGCCGGTGGGCCATTTCCAGTCGTTGGGGCCGCCCGCCACATAGGTGTCGTCCACCTGCTCCACCTCGGCCGTGTACTCGATGACGAAGCCCGCCGGGCCGACAAAGTAGTTGAAGGCGTTGTCGCCCGGCCCGTGGCGACCAGGGCCCCACTCGATACCGTAGCCCGCGTCTTGCATGCGCCCGCCACCGCGCATCACGGCTTCCAGGCTGGGCATGGCAAAGGCGATGTGGTTCAGGCAGTCGTTGTCGGCATCGGCCAGGGCAATGCTGTGGTGGTCGCCACGCGGCTGCACCGGGATGCGCAAAAAAGCCATGATTCGGGTGCGGTCCGACAGCTTGCAGCCCAGCACGTTCTCGTAAAACGGCAGGGCCAGCGCCACGTCGTGGCTGTTCAGCACCGCGTGGGCCAGGCGGATGGGTGCATCGGGCTGGTCGGCGGTGTCGGCATGTCGCGCATCGCCCCACACACATTCCAAAATGCGGCCTTGCGGGTCGCGCACCACCACGGCTTCGCCACCGCCAGGGGTTTGCAGCGGCGCGCGGGCGGCCAGCAGGCTACCGCCGTGCGCCACTGCGTGGGCGGCAATCTGGTCCAGCGCCTGGGCCGAACGGGCGCGCAGGGTGATATTTTGCAACACCGGCGTGGCGCTGGCGTGCAGCGCCAGCAGGTGGTGGTCGGCCCCGGTGCCGCGCAGGTACACGCTACTGCCCTGGCGGGCCACCACGCGGAGGTGCCAGGTGTGGGTGTAGAACTGCTCGGCGGCGGCCACATCGGGCACGCCCATGGCGACGCTGCGCAGGCTGGTGACAAGGGGTTCTGGGGTTATCAGGGATTCGGGGGTTATCAGGGATTTGGGGGTCATGGGGCTTCCTGTGTGCAGGGGCTAGAAATGGGGGTGGGCAGCCCTAAAAACCGCTGGGCATTCGACTGCAGCAGCAGTTGCCGGGTGGCGGCATCCCAACCGGCCAGGTCCATGCTGTCCACCGGTCGGCTGTCCTGGAAGTGGAACGGGTAGTCGGTGCCCAGCATCAGCTGCGTGGCCCCAAACTGGTCCACCAGGTAGCGCAGGGTCGGTGTATCGAACACCAGGCTGTCATAAAACAGTTTGCGCGCCTGTGCGGTGGGCGATGTGGCGATGGCCTCCTGCAGGGCCGGAAACACCTTGCGGGCCTGCTCCAGCCGGGGCAGCAGCAGCCCCAGCGTGCCACCGCCGTGGCTGAAGGCCATGCGCAGACCAGGGCGGCGCACCACCAGGTTGCTGGTGATGACCGAGGCCGCGGCCAGCCCCACCTCGCTGGGGTAGGCCAGCGCCTGTTGCAGCACGGGTGGCCCGACCAGGCGGTCCATGCCGGCGGGGCGCAGGGCGTGCACAAACACGGCGGCACCCAGGGCTTCGCAGGCTTCAAAAAACGGGTCGAAGCGCAGGTCGCCGATGGGCACGCCGTTGACGTTGCTGCCAATTTCCACCCCCGCAAAGCCGGGGGTCGCCATCAGGCGGCGCAGGGCACGCAAGGCCAGGTCCATGTCTTGCAGGGGCACCGCCCCCAACCCGACCATGTGGCCCGACGCGGCGTTCACCATGTCGGCAATCTGCGCGTTCAAAAAGTCAATCAGCTGGGCGGCATCCGCCGGGGCCATCCAGTACGACAGCAGCTCGGGCATGGGCGAGATGGCCTGCAGGTCCAGGCCCATGGCTTCCAGGTCGGCCAGGCGTTTGCCGGTGTCCCAGCAGTGGTCGGACACGGTGCGGTAGACCTTGCCCGACACCATCACGCTGCGGTGGCAGGCGTGGGCGGGCACCATGGACGGCCAGTCCGAAGGGACCGCCGAGCCCAGGTAGCGCGGAAAGTTTTCCGGAATCACATGGGCATGCACGTCGATGCCGCAGCGGCATGGCAGGGAATGGGGCATCGGTGGTAACTCCCGCCTTCAACCGCTGAAAAGGCCTGCATCGCAGATGCCCGCCAGGCAGATGGCCTCGTCTTCGTCGCCGGTGCCGCCGCTGGCACCCACCGCCCCCAGCACCGCCCCCTGGCCATCTTTGATGAGCACTGCACCGGTTTGCGGCAAAAATTTGCCCCCGGCGGTGGCGGCCAGCGAGACAAAGAAGTTGGGGTTGGTCTGCGCCCGCTGGCCCAGCACCCGGCTGGAGACGCCCATGCCCACCGCGCCCCAGGCCTTGGCCTGGGCGATCTCGCAGCGGAACATGCTGGCGCCGTCTTCTCGGACATAGGCTTTGAGGTGGCCCGCGCCGTCCAGCACCGCGATGCCCATGGGTGGGTAGCCTGCGGCCTGGGAGGCCGCCAGGGCGGCGCGGAGGATGTGCAGCGCTTGTTCAAGGCTCAGGCTGGGCATACAAAGTCTTTCCGGGCTTGCACGGCAGTGCCAACCCATTTGCTATTTAATTTATAGCTACTAGCGCATGCGATATATGCGCTAGAGGCCGATTTCTTATATTTTTTACCGTTAGAGACCATGCTAGGCCTCCCAGCCCAGCGCCTGGGCGCTGACCCAGATGCCGTGAAAGCCCTCGTGCACCCGGCACGGAAACTTCACCACCGCCACCGGGCCGCGCTCGATGTGGGCGGCATCCAGAATGACCAGGTCGGTGCGGTTCTCGGCGCGGCGGCCCACCATGGTCAGCAGCCAGCCTTCGCCTTCGGGCGCGTTCGGGCCCTTGGGCACGAAGCAGGGTTCCTCGGGCGCGGCGTCGGGGCCGGCGTAGAAGAAGTTCAGCTGGCTCTTCAGCTCGTCGTAGTGCCCGAGGCAGGTGAACGGCGGGCCCTTGGGGCCCATGGGCAGCATCGGGCCGAGGTCGCGGTTGCTGGTGCCGAAGTAGAACTGGCTGGCGCGGCGCATGGCAAAGCGCGGGTCGATCACCGGCATCTCGCCCACGTGGTTGATCAGCCGCTGGATGCGGAAGCTGTCCGCCGGGTCGGCCAGGTCGAAGGACCAGCGTTCGCCGAACGGCGGTTTCTCCTTCGCCTCGGGGTTGTGGATGTCAGGGAACTGGCTGAGCCAGCCGGAGCCGGTGATGAAATGGTCGAGGTGCAACGTGGTGCCGCCTTCCCCATCTGTTTTTTCTTCCTCCCAGGCGTTGAAGGTATGGGTCTGCATGGCCACCACCGGGCAGGTGTACCAGCGGATGGCCTGCACGCCTTCCTTGCGCGGGATGATGCCAATCTGGGTCTGCTTGGTCGAATCCCAATGCCAATACGGCTCGCCGCGCTGCACCCGCTCCCAGTCGCAGACCATGGGGCAGATGGTGAAGGCGATGTAGTTCCGCGACACGTGGTAGTCATGCACCATGGAGCAGTACGGGGCCTCGAAGGTCTCGGTGCGGACCAGCTCCCCGGCGGGCGAGATGGTGTAGATCTCGATGTTGCGGCTGGCGTGGCCCGGTGTGTTGTAGCCGAAGGCGATGAGCTCGCCGGTCAGAGGGTCCAGCTTGGGGTGGGCGGTAAAGGTTTTGCTGGTGAGCTTGCCGCCAAAGTCCCACAGGCCCCGGGTTTCCAGCGTCTGCGGGTCCAGCTCCATGGGCCGTTGCGATTCCTTCAGCGCGTACAGCTTGCCGTGGTGCCACAGCACCGAGGTGTTGGCCGTGCCGTTGTCCTGGCCCGCGACGCTCGGGTCATCGGTAAACGGGTTGCGGTAGGCCCCAAACAGCGCGCGGCGGGCCTTGCGTTCCAGCGCCAACTTTTCGGTGCGCACATAGCGGGTCTTCAGGTCGGCATGGCCGTTCTCGAAGCGCACCATGTGGACCATGCCGTCGCCGTTCAGGAAGATGTCTTTGCCCAGCAGCGGCGGGTAGCTGGGGTCGGCACTGTTGCGGTAGTAGGCGCCGTTGAGTTCGGGCGGGATCACACCCTCCACTTCCAGGTCGTACACATCGGCTTCGATGCGCACGGGCGCGGAATAGCCGCGGTAGACCAGTTGGTCGGGGAACTTGAGGCCGGGGGTGTCTGTGGTTTCAGTGGTCATGGTCGGTCTGGACAAGTTAAAAAGGGTAGTGGCGCGGCGTGGTTTGCAGCGTGATCCAGCGCAGCTCGGTAAACGCCTCGATGCCGGCCTTGCCGCCAAAGCGGCCGTAGCCCGAATCTTTGGTGCCGCCGAAGGGCATTTGCGCCTCGTCGTGCACGGTGGGGCCGTTGATGTGGCAAATGCCCGACTGGATGCGCTGGGCCACGCCCCAGGCGCGGGCGATGTCGCGGCCAAACACGGCAGCCGACAGGCCGTAGGCGTTGTCGTTGGCGCAGGCCACGGCGGCATCTACACCGTCTACCCGTACCACCGGCTTCACCGGGCCAAAGCTTTCCTCGGCGTAGATGCGCATGGCCGGGGTCACGTGGTCGAGCAGCGTGGCCGGCATGATGAGCGAATCCGACCGGCCACCACACACCAGGGTGGCACCTTTGGCGAGTGCGTCGTCCACCAGGGCGTTGCAGCGCGCCACCGTGGCCCGGTCGACCACCGCGCCCAGCACCTTGGGGCCGCCCGAAGTGTCGCGCGGGTCCCCCATGGGCAGGCTCTCGGCCTTGGCTTTGAGCTGGGCCACAAACGCGTCGGCAATGCGCTCGTCCACGATGATGCGTTCGGTAGACATGCAGATTTGCCCCGAGTTGGCGAATGCGCCAAACGCGGCGGCGGCCACGGCGGCGTTGATGTCGGCATCGTCCAGCACCACCAACGGGGCCTTGCCGCCCAGCTCCAGCACGGCGGGCTTGAGGTGGCGTGCGCAGGTCTCGGCGATGATGCGGCCCACCCGGGTGGAGCCGGTGAAGTTGACGCGGCGCACTGCCGGGTGCGCCACCATGGCCTCCACCACGGCGGCGGCATCGGCCGGGGCGTTGGTCACGAAGTTCACCACGCCGGGCGGTAGGCCGGCAGCCTCCAGCGATTCGACGATCAGTGCATGGGTGGCCGGGCACAGTTCAGAACCCTTCAGCACCACCGTGTTGCCGCAGGCCAGCGGCACGGCCAGCGCTCGCACGCCCAGGATCACCGGCGCGTTCCACGGCGCGATGCCAAGCACCACGCCCGCGGGCACGCGCAGGCCCATGGCCAGGTTGCCGGGAGTGTCGGACGGAATGACTTCGCCGCCCACCTGGGTGGTTAGCGCCGCCGCCTCCAGCAGCATGCCCGCGCCCAGGTGCACATTGAACCCGGCCCACAGGCGGGACGCGCCGGTCTCGTGCGCCATGGCATCGGCGAAGGCCTCGGCGCGGGCTTCCATGGCTTCTGCGGCGCGCATCAGCAAGGCGCGGCGCGCGCCCGGCCCCATGGCAGACCAGGCAGGGAAGGCCTGGGCAGCAGCATCCACGGCAGCGCGGGCATCGGCGGGCGTGGCGGCGGGGGCACGGCTGGCCACGGTCTCCGACAAGGGGTTGCGGCGCTCGAACGTTGCGCCGCTGGTGGCCTGCAGGCGCTGGCCGGCTATGGTCATCAGTACTTCAATCATCTTCTTTCCATTCACACAAACATCTTCAACAGGCCCAGGGGCGTGGGTGGCCGGGGGATGGAGAACTTCACGTCCTTCCAGTCGGCTGCCGCCGGTCTTTCCAGGCAGCGCTGGTGCCAGGCTGCCATGTGGGGCCAGGCATCCAGCGCAATACCGCACTGGGGTGCCAGGTCCATCACCGTGGCCACGTTCAGGTCGGCTACGGTGAAGCGCGCACCCAGCAGATAGGGCTGCTGCGCCAGCTGCGCGTTCAGCACCTTGAAAGGCCGGGCCAGCTTGGCAATCGCCATCTGCGCCTGTTCCTCGTCGCGTGCACCTTCTGCAAACAGCGCGCGGTTGGCCGAGGCGAAGAGCAGCGGCTTTTCCACCTCGGTGGTGACCCAGAAGCTCCACTGCGTGGCCAGGGTTTCTTCGCGCAGACCCTCGGGGGCCAGCGGCCCGCCGTATTTGCGGGCCAGGTAGAGGTTGATGGACAGCGATTCGCAGAGCAGCAAGTCGCCATCGACCAGCGCCGGTACGCGGCCATTGGGGTTGATAGCCAGAAAAGCGGGCGTGTGCGTGCTGCCGTCCATGAAAGGGGTTTGCACGTGCTCGAAGGGCTGCCCCAACTCCTTGAGCATCCACAGCACGCGGTGGGCACGGGAGGCGGTGGAACCGTAAAGTGTCAGCATGCCGTCCACCTCAAACGTGTGCCGCCCGGATGCCTGCCGCTTGCTCGGCCTGGGCCGAGGCCGCAGGCAAATGGCGGCGCACCTGCAACATGCCCACTACGGCCACGGTGGCCACCACACAGGCCGCCCAGCCCAGGCCGGGGTAGCCCAGGCCCTGCACGATGGCACCGCCCAGCGCCGGGCCGATGCACGAGCCCACCATCATCATGGCCGGGGTGGCCGCTGCCGCCCGGCCACTCGGGTCCAGCCGCGACAGCAGGCCGAACAGGAAGTTGTGCGTGAAGATCACCATGAACACATACAGGCTGGCGGCGATGGCATAGGGCATGAAGGTCGCTGCGCTGGTCATGGTGAGGGCCAGCACCGCCTGCCCCACCGGACCGCCCATACCCACTGCCACCGGCGACCACTTTTTCTGCAGCAGCGCAGCCAGCACACCAGGAGTCAGGTTGACCAGGCCGAGCGCAATCAGCACGCCGTTGACGCGTTCGACGCCAAAGCCCCGTTCAGCCCCGATGCGCTCCAGAAATGCGAACACCATCGACTGGTTCAACGTCAGGCAAACCACCACACCGATGATGAACCACGACACGCCCGGCATGCGCAGGCCCGCCAGCGGCACCGCCGTGCCCAGCACACGCGCCGTATCCGGAATGGTGGGGAAGGCCAGCGCCATCACCACCGCCGTCAACCCCATCAGCCAGGCGATCACCGAGAACAAGATGGAGGCGTCCAGGCGCTGGATCAATTGCGGCATGCCGCCCAGAAAAAGCACGGCAAAGCAGCCCAGCAGGATGTTGACCACGGCGAACATGCGGTGCGGGTTGGCACTACGGCCGATGCTGCCGTGGGTAAAGGTGAGTGCACAGCCAACGCCCAGCCCCGCCACGGCGTGCAGCAATGCCAGGGCCTGGAAGCTGCTGGCGGCCACCGGCTGCTGGCTGGCGAAGAAGAAGGCCCCCGCCGCCAGTGCAAAGCCCGCCGTGGCAGCCGCCTTGCGCGGCACGCGGTTGAAGCGCGGCGCAAAGAACACGCTGGCCAGCACCACACCCAGCAGGAACACGGTGACCGTGACCCCGGCCTGGGGCGCGCTGTACTGGTAGTGCTGCATCAGCGCGCCAACCCACACGGGCAGCGCCACCATGTCGATCATGCCCACCACATGGGCCAGGGTCAGGACGGCTTTGCCGCCCAAGGTATCAGGGGTTCTCATGGCGAAACTCCTAAAAGCGGTGGCGGATGCCGGCCACATAGCTGTTGGCGGTGCCCACGCTGACCTTGTCGGCCATGGCGAAGGTGTAGAGGTCGGTGCGCTTCGACAGGTTGTAGACGTAGCCCACCGAGCTGGTGGTGCGCTTGGCCACCGTGGTGCCGCTGGTCTTGTCCTGGCCGAACGCGACCTGCAAGTCGCCGTTACCCAGCCGGGCAGACACACCCAGGTCAGGAATCTTGTCGGTGGTACCGGTGCGGGCGTTCTTGACCTGGGTGTACTGGCCGAACAAGCGCACCGGGCCGATGCTGTAGGCCGCGCCCAGCATGTTCATACTCTGGTCGCGGTTGGTGTTGAGCGGCGCAAACGGAGCGACCAGCAGCGTGGTCGAAGCGGGCGGTGCCGCATGGCCGACATGCTGCGTGGCCGCGCTGACCAGCAAGGGTCCGTTCTTGTAGACCAGGTGGGCCGCGTAGTTAGAAGAGCCACGGCCTTCGTCGGCGGACACCACCGCGCTGAATTCGAAACCGGCGACCAGGGGCGAGATGTAGCGCACCGAGCTGACCATCGCCGTATCGACCTCGGACACACCGCGCGTGCTGCCGTTGTACAGCTGCCGGAACGCTGGCGAGAAGGTGGAATTGGTGCCCATGGCATTGGTCAGCAGCATCGTCACCCACATCGGGTTGTCGTTGTTGCCCAGCCGTATCTCGCCAAAGCCCCCAGCCAGGCCGACGAAGGCTTGGCGGGACCACATCAGATCGCCCACCGAGCTGGGGTTGCCGTCGAAGCGGCCGGTGACACCGGTGTCGGTTCGGAAAAAGCTTTCCAGCAGAAATTTGGCGCTCAGCCCGCCGCCCAGGTCTTCGGTGCCGCGCAGGCCAAAGTAGCTGGTTTGCAAGCCACCGCTGTGCACGCCGTTCACACTGGTGATAGGGGTGCTGGCCGGGCCGGGAGCCTGGGTGGCAATACGCCCCACGGCGGCATCCACGGTGCCATACAGCTGTACCTGGGCCAGGGTAGCGGTACTGGCCATAGTGGCCAGGGCGGCGGCCATTGCGTGGCCCCAACGGTTTTCTTTGCGCATTGTTGTCTCCAGTTTTTATTTGTGGGTGTCTGCCCATGGGTGCAGAGGAGTACCGCTTGGCAGACCCGTATGACCCTGAACAGGAGCCGAAGATAGTGAAGACCCGCTTGTTAGAAAAACAGTTTGTTGCGATGATTTCCATCGTTTCCACCAATACCAAGGGCAAACCCTTGGCACTTGAAAAATGCGCCTGGACCGCTTTGACCTGAACCTGCTGGTGGTGTTGGATGCCCTGCTGGAAGAAAAAAATGTGACCCGTGCCTCGCTGCGCCTGCACATCGGGCAGTCGGCCGCCAGCGGCAGCCTGGCGCGGCTGCGCGAACACTTTGGCGACGAACTACTGGTGCAGGTAGGTCGCAAGCTGGTACTGACCCCGCTGGCCGAAAGCCTGGTGGAGCCGGTGCGCGACACCCTGCTGCTGGCCCGCACCACGATTGCGCGCAAGCCCGATTTCGACCCGGCAACGGCAGAACGGCGCTTCCTGATTGCCGCCTCTGATTACGTCACTACCGTGCTGATGGCCGAGGTGGTGCGCCGCGCCGCGGAGCAGGCACCCGGGATCGTGATCGACCTGCGCAGCCCGCTGCCAGATGTGTTTGAGTCCTTCGACCGGGGCAATATCGACCTGCTGGTCATGCCCCAGCAGTACATGGCGCGCTTTGCCACGCCCCAGGTCGAACTCTTCCAGGACACCCAGGTGTGCATGGTCTGGACGGATAACAGCCAAGTTGGCACCTCCCTAACGTTTGATGCCTATATGGCCATGGGCCACGTCACCACCCACCTGGGCGATGAGCGCAGTCTGGCGTTTGAGGAATGGTTTCTGCCCAGCTACGGCAAGCAGCGCCGCATAGAGCTGAGCGTAGACAACTTCAGCGTGCTGCCCCTGGTGGTGCTGGGCACCAACCGCATTGCCACGCTGCACCGCAAACAGGCCGAATACTTCTCGCGCATCTACCCGCTGCGCCTGGTCAACACCCCGTTCGAGATGCCGCCCGTGGTTGAGGTGATGTCCTGGCCCCGGCACCTGGACAGCGACCCCACCCACCAGTGGCTGCGGCAACTCATCTGTTTGTGCGCGCAAACGACCTGATATGACGCACTAGCGCGTCCAGGCCATGCGGGCTGTTGTCACCAGCGGTGAAAATTCCGTCCGGGAAAGTCGGCAGTAAGAGAGGCCTGCGCACAATACCGTGCATGCACTTCATCTTTCGCTCCAGCCCGCGTCTTACCCACCGCTCGGCCTGACACCATGGCCCGTATCGCACTCGTGGAAGACCATGAACGCCTGGCCCTGCTGGTGTGCAAGGCCCTGGCCAACGTCGGCATACTGGTCGATGCTTTTCCGCGCATCGAATCTGCCTGGCCGTCCCTGCGCGACGGCGACTACGAGGTGGCCGTAATCGACCGGGGCCTGCCGGACGGCGATGGCATGGACCTGGTGCGGCGGCTGCGCGCAGCCAAGCAGTCCACCCCCTGCCTGATGCTGACCGCCCGCGACGCTTTGCACGACCGCGTAGATGGCCTGGAGTCCGGCGCAGACGACTATCTGACCAAACCGTTTGCGATGGAAGAGCTGGTAGCCCGTGTCCGCGCACTCACGCGCCGCCCCAGCCAGCGGCTGGATGCCATCCACAGCTTTGGCGACATTCTGGTGCGACCCGATGGCGGCATGCTGGTATGCGCGCACGAAGTCATCACCCTGGCCCCGGCCGAGATGCAGATCATGCTGAGCCTGCTGCGTGTCGGCGGCAAAACGGCACGCCGCTCGACCCTGGAGCTGGCCGCCTGGGGGTTGTCCGAAGCCGTCACCCCAAACGCGCTGGACGTAGCCCTGCACCGGCTACGCCGCAAACTGCTGGCGATTGGCTCGGCGGTGCGCATCGTTAATACGCGGGGGCATGGCTATGCACTGGTCGAGGTGTAGCTGGTTTCGCAGCCTGCGCGGGCGCTTGCTGGCAGCCTACGTGGTCGGCGTGGTGATTGTGGCAGCCGTAATCAGCGGGCTGTTCATGCTGGTATTTGTTTGGCAGGACGACTTAACGGCGCGCCACCGCATGCTGCAAGACATCGCATCCCGCACCGCCAGCCATTTGCTGCGCGATACCCACGGCACGCCCAGCAGCATCGAGCAGCCGCCAGAACTCCAGTGGCTGTACAACGCATTTCCGCGCGATGTCGAATTCCGCGTGGTGGACGAACAAGGCCTGGTGGTGCTGCGGGTCTACCCCCACGAGCAGCTGCTGCCGGTCGATTTCCACCGGCAGCCCGAGGTCGGCACCATCGATCTGCAAGTCAACGGCGCGGCAGTGCAACTGGCTACAGTGCTGGTGCCCGACACGCCGCCTGGCCAACGCTACTACCTGCAAGCTGTTGCCAGCCAACGCATCATCGAACTGGTCCAGCTGACGGCCCGCAAGCCGGTGGGCGGCAGCCTGGTGCTGACGCTGCTGGTGTCCATACCCGTGTTGATCGGATTGATGCTGCTGGCGCTGAAAAGCCTGCTGCGTCCCCTGCGTGAAACCTCCGAGGCCGCAGCGCACATTGATCCACGCAATCTGTCGGCCCGCTTGCCCATCACCCATGTGCCGACCGAGCTGGTGCCGCTGATCAACGCCTTCAACCAGGCACTGGAGCGGCTGGAACAGGGTTTTCGGGTGCAGCAGCAATTCCTGGGTGCCGCCGCCCATGAGCTGAAAACCCCGCTGACCCTGATGCGCGGCCAGATCGAACTCGACGGTGTGGCTGACCGCGAGACCCTGCTGATGGACATCGACGTGATGGCCCGGCAAGTCCACCAGCTGCTGCATCTGGCCGAAGTCAGCGAGGCCCACAACTACCAGATCGGCACCATGGACGCCGTGGAGGTAGCCGTAGAAACCGTGGGCTTTCTGTCGCGCATGGCCGACCACCGCCAGGTGCAACTGGACCTGCAGCTCCCGGAGCAAGCCGTGCATTGGCAGGGCGATAAAAGCGCACTGTTTACGCTGCTGAAAAACCTGCTGGAAAACGCCATCCACCACTCGGCCGCCGGGGATGTAGTCACGCTGTCCGTCTACAGCACGGGCCTGAGCGTGCGCGACGAAGGCCCGGGCATCGCCGCCGAACACCGGCCCCACCTGTTCGAGCGCTTCTGGCGCGGCCCAAGCCCGGGTGCAGCCGTGCCGCAAGGCGCGGGCCTGGGCCTGTCGATCTGCCAGGAGATTGCCCTCGCCCATGGCTGGCAACTCCGCCTGTGCGACACCCCCACAGGCACCCTGTTTCGGCTGGAAACCAGCTACACACTTTCCCCTACCACCCCTTCCAGCACCACTGTTTGAAAGAAAACCCCATGCGCATTGCCTTGTTCCTCCGCCATACCGCCTTTCTGGCCGCCTCCACCGTCTGGGCAGCCAGCTGTACCAGCGCCCTGGCCCAGGACGTACCAGACACCGGCAACACACCCGACAGCTGGAAGTTCTCTGCCGGTTTAGGGCTCATCAGCCAGCCTAAATACCCTGGCAGCGGTGAAAGCAAAACCTCGGTGCTGCCCATATTGAGCGCCAACTACGGCCGCTACTTCATCGGTGGTGTACCCGGTGCGGGTGTTCCGGCCGGTGTGGGTGCCTACCTGGTGCAAGATGCCCACTGGCGGCTGGGCGTGGGCCTGGGGGCCAACCTGGACAAGCCGCGCAAGGAGTCCGACTCCGCGCGCCTGGCAGGCCTGGGCGACATCGACGGGACAGCATTGGCTAGCATGTTTGCCAGCTACAGCGACGCATGGTGGAAAGTGGGCGGCAATGTCATCACCGATATCGGCGGCAAAAACCAGGGCACACGCATCTCCATGGACCTGGAAGGCCGTTACAGCCCCATGCCGAAGCTGATGCTCACGGCAGGCCCCAGCCTGACCTGGGCAGACAGCAAGTACACACAGACCTTTTTTGGGGTGGATGCCGCCCAAAGCGCCCGTTCCGGGCTGGCCCGCTACACAGCCAAGGCCGGCCTCAATACGGTCAGCCTCAACCTGGGAGCCCACTACCAGCTGACCCAACAATGGGGCCTGGGCGCACGTTTCACCGCCAGCAGCCTGCGTGGCGATGCCGCCGACAGCCCGATCACCGAAAAAAAATCACCCACCAGCTTTGGCGTGTTTGCCAATTACCGTTTTTAACAACCCGGGCTTGCACAACACCCTCGGTGTGCCAGCGGGCGACACAGAAGGCGCAGCGTAGGCCCTCACAACATTCCGCCTGCCTATGCTTTTCGTGCCGCTTTTGCACTACCGCCCCGCCCTGCTGCTGTGCTGCGCAGGTTTGACGGCCTGCGCCTCCGTGGGCCCCACCTACCAGCCCCCTGCATCGCAACAGCTAGCCGTGCCTGGCCAATGGCAGGCTGTATTGCCGCATGGCGGTAACCCGGGCCAGTTGCTGGCCTGGTGGCAACGGCTCAACGACCCGGCTTTGACCGCCCTGCTACAGGCCGCAGAGACCCGCAACCCGTCATTGCAAAAAGCCAGTGCCAACATCGCCTCGGCCCGCGCCAGCGCCAGCACGGCGCGGGCATCGGGACTGCCTGCGGTGACCGGCGCGGCATCGGCCACCCGCAGCAACACCCTTGGGTCCGCGCAGACCAGCGTGACCGGTGGGCTGGATGCCAGTTGGGAGATTGACCTGTTCGGCAGTGTGCGCCGCTCCGCCGAGTCGGCCGACGCACTGCTGCAAGCCCGCCAGGCCGACTGGCACGAAGCGCGCGTCACCCTGGCCGCCGAAGTGGCTACCGATTACGTAACCTACCGTGCTTGCCAGCTGACGCTGCAGACGACCCAAATGAGTGCCCTCTCCAACCAGGCCACGGCGCGCATCACCCAGCGCTCTCTGCAGGCCGGTATGACGGCGCGGGCCGATGCCGACCTGGCCGATGCCAGTGCCGCCAGCGCCTCGGCCAGCGCGATTGCCCAGCAGGCCGAGTGCGATGTCACCCTCAAGGCCCTGGTGGCGCTGACCGGGCTGGCTGAGCCTGCGCTGCGCCAGCAGCTGGATGCGCAGCCTGCCCGGTTGCCGCTGCCCGACAGTCTGGCGGTGCAGACCCTGCCGGTCGACATGCTGAGCCAAAGGCCCGATCTGGTTTCGGCAGAGCGCGCGCTGGCCGCCGCCAGCGCCCAGATCGGCGTGGCTGAGGCCGACCGCTATCCGCGCCTGTCGCTGACAGGTTCGCTGTCACGCAGCCGCACCGCAGGGGTAAATACGACGCCCTGGTCTTTCGGCCCCAGCCTGTCGCTGCCGCTGCTCGATGGCGGCAGCAAACGCGCCGCAGTAGACAGCGCCCAGGCAGCCTATGACCTGGCGCTGGCTACCTACCAGCAATCTGTGCGCACGGCGGTGCAGGAGGTTGAGCAAAACCTGGTGCAGCAAGACAGCGCCGAGCGCCGCACCGCCGATGTACGCCGCAGCGCCGAGGGCTACCGCAGCTACGCCAACGCCGTGGAAACCAACTGGCGCGCCGGCGGCGACAGCCTGCTGAACCTTGAAGTCGCCCGGCGCAACGCGATTGCCGCCGAGCAAACCCTGATCACCGTGCAGCGCGACCAGCTGCTGTACGGCATTGCCTTGTACAAAGCCGTCGGCGGCGGCTGGTCGGTATCTGTTGGAGAAGTGAAGTGAAATTAGCAAAGATCAGCTTGATTGCAGCCGCCGTGCTGTTGGTCGTTGTGGGTGGCGTGTGGGTAGTCAAGTCGCGCGCCGCACCCGCTGCGACTGTGGCCCCGGCCGCCAATGCCGGCCTGACCGTCAGCGCCGTCACGCCGCAGCAAGCCACCTGGGGCCGCAGCCTGCAATTGTCTGGCGGGCTGTTTGCCTGGCAGACCGCCAGCATCGCCAGCGAAGAAGCCGGGCTGCGCCTGGCTGAAGTGTTGGTGGACGTCGGCAGCGTGGTCAAGCGCGGCCAGTTGCTGGCCCGCCTGAACGACGACAGCGTGCAGGCCGATCTGCGCTCACAGCAGGCCACGGTGGCCCAGGCCCGCGCCAAGCTGGCGCAGGCCAAGGCCGAAGCCGACCGCAGCCGGGCGGTGAAAGACAGCGGCGCTCTGTCGGACCAGCAGGTCACTTCCTACCTGATTGCCGAACAAACCGCCCAGGCCACCCTGGATGCCGCCCTGGCCACACTGGACAGCCAGCGTATCAAACTGGGCCACACGCGCATCCTGGCGGTGGACGACGGCATCATCTCCAGCCGCAGCGCTACGCTGGGCAATGTGGTGGCCTCGGGTACCGAACTGTTCCAGCTGGTGCGCCAGCGCCGCGTGGAGTGGCGCGCCGAGGTTACCGGACAGCAGATCAGCGCTTTGAGACCCGGCCAGACTGCCAAGATCACCCTGCCTGACGGCAGCCAGGTGGCAGGCCACCTGCGCCTGGTGGGCCCGACGCTGGACGCCGGCACCCGCAATGGCCTGGCCTATGTGGATGTGCCCGTGGGCAGCGCTGCCAGCGCCGGCATGTATGTGCGCGGCGAGATCGATACCGGCCAGGCACCCGCCCTCACCGTGCCCACCAGCACCGTGGTGCTGCGTGACGGCAATAGCTACGTTTTTGAGAAAGACGGTACCAGCAAGGTCGCCCAGCGCCAGGTGCAGACCGGGCGCCGCGTCGGTGACCGGGTGGAAATCACCAGCGGCATCGGTGCGCAGGCCCAGCTGGTGCTCAGCAGCGGTGCCTTCCTGAAAGACGGTGACCCGGTGCAGTGGACCAATGCACCCACGGCCAATACCGCAGAGGCCAAGCCATGAATGTTTCGAGCTGGTCGATACGCAATCCGGTTCCGGCAATCCTGCTGTTCATCATCCTCACCGGGGCCGGGCTGTTTGGCCTGCACAAGCTAGGCATCCAGAACTTTCCGGACCTCGATTTACCGACCATCGTGGTCTCGGCATCGCTGGAAGGCGCTGCACCGGCGCAGCTGGAAACCGAGGTGGCGCGCAAGATCGAGGACAAGCTGGCGTCGATTGCCGGGGTCGACCACGTCGCCACCACCATCACCGACGGCGCTGCCAGCATCAGCGTTAGCTTCGACATCGACAAAGACAGCGAGGTCGCACTCAACGAGGTGCGCAATGCCGTAGACAGTGCCCGTGCCGACCTGCCTACCGAGATGGCCGCGCCGGTAGTCTCCAAGCTCACCCGCTCCAATGGCGCGCTGCTGACGTACACCGTGGCGGGCGCGCACCTGAGCGAGTCCGACCTGTCCTGGTTTGTCGACAACGACATCAGCAAGGCTTTGCTGTCGGTCAAAGGCGTGGGCGGCGTCACCCGCATCGGTGGGCTGGAACGCGAGATGCATGTGACGCTGGATGCCGCACGCATGGCTGGCCTGGGGGTGACTGCGGGCAGCGTGTCCAGCCAGATCAAGGCGGTGCAGACCGATGCCTCGGGCGGGCGCGGCACCTTGGGTGGCAGCAACCAGTCGGTGCGCACGCTGGGCCGACTGGACCAGCCCGAGCAGCTGGCGGCGCTGGCGATTCCGGTCACCACCGCCAATGGCACACCGACCTCCACCAGCGTGCGGCTGGACCAGATTGCCACCGTCAGTGACACCGCGGAGGAACGCTTTGCCTTTGCCGCGTTGAACGGCAAGCCGGTGGTCGGCTTCCAGGTGCTGCGCCAGATCGGCAGCAGCGAAGTATCGGTGGCGGCTGCGGTACGGGAAGCAGCCAAAACCTTCAGCGCCAACCATCCGCAGGTACAGCTCACCGAAGTGATCGAAACCGTCAGCCCTACCCAGGATAACTACGACGGCTCCATGCACCTGCTGTACGAAGGTGCGGTGCTGGCGATCATTGTGGTGTGGCTATTTTTGCGCGACTGGCGGGCCACGTTTGTGTCTGCCGTGGCGCTGCCGCTGTCCATCATCCCGACCTTCATCGTGATGCATTTGCTGGGCTATTCGCTGAATCTGATCACGCTGCTGAGCCTGTCGCTGGTGGTGGGGGTGCTGGTGGACGATGCCATCGTCGAGGTGGAGAACATCGTGCGCCACCTGCGCATGGGCAAGACACCGAAGCAGGCAGCCATGGAAGCCGCAGACGAGATCGGCCTGGCCGTCATCGCCACCACCTTCACGCTGGTGGCGGTGTTCCTGCCCACGGCCTTCATGAGCGGCATACCGGGCAAGTTCTTCCGCCAGTTCGGTATCACCTGCTCGGTGGCGGTGCTGGCGTCTCTGCTGGTGGCCCGGCTGCTGACGCCGATGATGGCCGCCTACATCCTCAAGCCCAGCCCGGCGCACGAAGAAAAAGACGGCCCGCTGATGCGCCGTTACCTGGCCATGGTGCACTGGTGCCAGACGCACCGGCTCAGCACCATCGTGATGGCCGGCTTGTTCTTCATCGGCTCGATCAGCCTGGTGCCGCTGCTGTCGACCTCGTTCATCTCCGCGTCCGACAACGCGCAGACGACGATTTCGCTGAAGCTGCCGCCCGGCAGCACGCTGGACCAGACCCGCGCCGCCGCCGTACAGGCCCAGGCGCTGATCGCCAAAATGCCCGAGGTGACGCAGGTCTTCACCGTCATCGGCGACACCACCAGCGATGCCAGCAGCAGCACCGTCAACGAGGCCGCGCTGACCGTCAGCCTGACGCCGCGCACCAGCCGCGCACGCTCCCAGTCGGACATGGAAAACGCCATCCGCCAGGCGCTGCGCGCACTGCCCGGCACCCGTGTCGGCGTGATGGGCATGGGCAACGGCCAGTCGCTGGACATCACGCTGGCCAGCGACGACGCGGTGGCGTTGAACCAGGCCACCGCCGCGGTCATCAAAGACCTGCGCACCCTGCAGGGCATCGGCAACATCACCGACAGCTCCAGCCTGCAGCGCCCGGAAATCCATGTGCGGCCCGACCCGGTGCGCATGGCCGAACAGGGTGTGACCACTGACGCGCTGGCCAGCGTGGTGCGCATCGCCACCTACGGCGACTACGCCACGAATCTGGCCAAGTTCAACCTGCCGCAGCGGCAGATCGCCATCCGCGTGCGCTTTGACGACAGCGTGCGCTCCAACCTGGAAGCCATCGGCCAGCTGCGGGTGGACGGCCGCACGGCGGCCGTGCCGCTGGCCGCGGTGGCCGATCTGTCGCTGGGCGGCGGCCCGTCGCAGGTGGCCCGGCTGGACCGCATGCGCAATGTCACGCTGAGCATCGAGCTGGGCAAGCTGAGCACCGGCGATGTCAACAAGATGGTGCAGGCCCTGCCCAGCATCAAGAACCTGCCCAGCGGTGTTCAGCAGATCGCCACCGGCGACGCGCAGCGCATGGCCGAGCTTTTCACCAGCTTTGGCGGCGCGATGCTGGTCGGCATTCTGTGTATCTACGCGGTGCTGGTACTGCTGTTCCACGACTTCATGCAGCCGGCCACGATTCTGGCTGCCTTGCCCTTGTCGATCGGCGGCGCACTGATGGCGCTGCTGATCACCGGCAGCGGCTTTTCGATGTCGTCGGTGATCGGCCTGCTGATGCTGATGGGCATCGTCACCAAAAATTCGATCCTGCTGGTCGAATACGCCGTGGTGGCCTACCACCAGCAGGGCATGGGCCGCTACGAGGCGTTGGTGGATGCCTGCCACAAGCGGGCCCAGCCGATCCTGATGACGACCATTGCCATGGTGGCCGGCATGCTGCCGATCGCGCTGGGCTGGGGCACCGATTCCAGCTTCCGCGGACCGATGGCCATCGTGGTGATCGGCGGCCTGTTGACATCTACGATGCTGAGCCTGCTGGTGATTCCTGTGGTGTTCACCTATGTGGACGATCTGCTGCTGTGGCTGCGCAAGCATTTGCGGCGCAAGCACCACGCCGCTACTTAAATCATAGCTACCAGCGCATGTGGAATATGCGCTAGCGGCTTATTTTTTATAAATTTCCGCTTGTACCACGTCGACAAAGCGCGCGACCACCGGATTCGCTGCCGCAGTGCCGGTGGGCCAGCGCTGGCTGCGTGGCCGCCGCCCCGCGCTGTACCCGCTGCAGGCCCGGTTTCCGAAGCGCCGACTCCTACACTGGCAGCCTGAATCTCACCGCAACCCGAAAGGACACTATGCGCCCAACTTACAGCCAGGAAGCCCCAACCCGCGCCGACATCGAAACCCGCTCCGGCCCCCTGGTGCTGGAGTTTGGCGACGACTATTGCGGCATCTGCAAAGCCGCCCGGCCTGCCATCGACCTGGCACTCGCCACCCGGCCCGATGTGCGGCACCTCAAGATCGCCGATGGCCGAGGCCGCCCGCTGGGCCGCTCATTTGGTATCAAGCTGTGGCCGACGCTGGTGTTTTTGCAAGATGGGCATGAAGTGGCGCGGCTGGTGCGGCCCATGCAGGCGCAGCAAGTGGCCCAGGCCTTGCAGGCACTGGCACCACGTTAATGGTGGCACACGAATTGATGTTTGGGGGTGCTGCCACCCGACCGGTGCGCAGAAGTCCCGCGCCATCCCCGCCGAAGGTGTAAATGCAATGGCACTAACAGCAACGGCCTGCCGCTATCTTAACCATAGCGGCAGGCCGTTGCATTCCCACCAGAAGACGCAAACCCTCCGGTATCCCCGGGGTCCGTCGTTTAGACGGCGGCGGTGTCTTTCACTGTGTCGGCCAGGTCGGTGTAATCCTTCACCTTGTCGAAGTTCAGGTACTGGTAGATCTTCTCGCTGTCTTTGGTGAGCACGCCCATGTCGGCCATGTATTCGGCCTTGGTGGGGATGCGGCCCAGCTTGGAGCAGATGGCGGCCAGCTCAGCCGACCCCAAATACACATTGCTGTTCTTGCCAAGGCGGTTCGGGAAGTTGCGGGTGGAGGTAGAGAACACGGTAGCGCCCTCTTTCACCTGCGCCTGGTTGCCCATGCACAGGCTGCAGCCCGGCATTTCCATGCGCGCACCGGCGCTGCCCAGCACACCGTAATGGCCTTCTTCGCTGAGTTGCTTGGCATCCATCTTGGTGGGCGGTGCCATCCACAGCTTGACAGGGATGTCGCGCTTGTTTTCCAGCAGCTTGGAGGCGGCACGGAAGTGGCCGATGTTGGTCATGCAGGAGCCGATGAACACTTCATCGATCTTGCTGCCTTCGACTTCGGCCAGGGTCTTCACGTCGTCCGGATCGTTCGGGCAGGCCACGATAGGCTCGTGGATGTCGGCCAGGTCGATTTCGATCACGGCTGCGTATTCGGCATCGGCATCGCCGTGCATCAGCTCGGGGTTGGCCAGCCAGGCTTCCATCGCCTTGATGCGGCGGTTGATGGTGCGCACATCTGAATAACCGGTGGCGATCATCCACTTCAGCATGGTGATGTTGCTGTTGATGTACTCGATGATCGGTTCCTTGTTCAGGTGCACGGTGCAGCCGCCCGCGGAACGCTCGGCCGACGCATCGCTCAACTCAAATGCTTGCTCGACCTTCAGGTTCGGCAGGCCTTCGATTTCCAGGATGCGACCAGAGAAGATGTTGATCTTGCCTTGCTTGGCCACGGTCAGCAGACCCGCCTTGATGGCGTACAGAGGAATCGCGTTCACCAAATCCCGCAGGGTGATGCCAGGCTGCATTTCGCCCTTGAAACGCACCAGCACGCTCTCGGGCATGTCCAAAGGCATCACGCCCGTAGCGGCACCAAAGGCGACCAGACCGGAACCGGCGGGGAAGCTGATACCGATGGGGAAACGGGTGTGGCTGTCGCCGCCGGTGCCCACAGTGTCGGGCAGCAGCATGCGGTTCAGCCAGCTGTGGATGATGCCGTCACCGGGGCGCAGGGGCACGCCGCCACGGGTGCTCATGAAGTCGGGCAGCTCGTGGTGCATCTTCACGTCCACCGGCTTGGGGTAAGCCGCCGTATGGCAGAAGGACTGCATTACCAGGTCGGCGCTGAAGCCCAGGCAGGCCAGGTCTTTCAGCTCATCACGGGTCATGGGGCCGGTGGTGTCTTGCGAGCCAACCGAGGTCATCTTGGGTTCGCAGTAGGTGCCAGGACGCACGCCCTGGCCCGCAGGCAAGCCGCAAGCACGGCCGACCATCTTTTGCGCCAGGGTGAAGCCCTTCTTGGTGTCCACCGGGTTTTGTGGCAGGCGGAACAGGGTTGACACAGGCAGGCCCAGCGCTTCCCGCGCCTTGGCGGTCAGGCCACGGCCAATAATCAAGGGAATACGGCCACCGGCGCGCACTTCGTCGAACAGCACTTCGCTCTTGAGTGTGAATTCGGCGATGACTTTGCCGTCTTTCAGCGCTTTGCCTTCGTACGGCAGCAGTTCCACCACGTCGCCCATGGCCATCTGGCTCACGTCGAGTTCGATCGGCAGTGCGCCCGAATCTTCCATGGTGTTGTAGAAAATCGGAGCGATCTTGGAGCCCAGGCAGACACCGCCGAAGCGCTTGTTCGGCACGAACGGAATGTCTTCGCCGGTGAACCACAGCACCGAGTTGGTGGCCGACTTGCGACTGGAGCCGGTGCCGACCACGTCGCCCACATAGGCCACCAGGTTGCCCTCGGCGCGCAGGTCTTCCAGGAACTTGATGGGGCCGCGTTTGCCATCGTCTTCCGGGACGATGCCAGGACGGGCATTTTTGTGCATGGCCAGGGCGTGCAGCGGAATGTCGGGGCGGCTCCAGGCATCGGGCGCGGGCGACAGGTCGTCGGTGTTGATTTCACCGGCCACCTTGAAGATGCTGACGGTGATGCTCTTGGGCACTTCGGGGCGGCTGGTGAACCATTCGGCATCGGCCCAGCTTTGCAGCACCGCTTTGGCGTAGCTGTTGCCCTTTTCGGCTTTTTCCTGCACGTCATGGAACTGGTCAAACATCAACAGGGTTTTCTTCAAACCGGCAGCAGCGGCCTCGGCCACGGTGGCGGATGCGTCGTCCAGCAGGTCGATCATCGGGCTGATGTTGTAGCCGCCCAGCATGGTGCCCAGCAGTTCGGTGGCTTTTTCACGCGCCAACAGCGGGCATTTTTCGGTGCCGTGGGCCACGGCGGCCAGGTAGCTGGCTTTGACCTTGGCGGCATCGTCCACACCGGCGGGAATGCGGTGGGTGATCAGATTGAGCAGGTTGGCTTCTTCGCCTGCGGGCGGGTTCTTCAGCAGCTCGATCAGCTCAGCCGTCTGCTTGGCAGACAGGGGCAGCGGCGGAATGCCGAGGACGGCGCGCTCAGCAGCATGGGCGGCATAGGCTTGCAACATGGTTTTCTCCTGGTTCAAATAATCGTGGGGGCAGACGGAAGGTTTTTTTATTTGGCGGCAACTTCGGGCTGCGGTACGGCTTGCGGCTCAGGCTGAGATACTGCCTGCGCAGGCAGCGGAGCAGGGGCGTTAAGCACGCTTTGTGCCGGATTCAGCTTCAAGGACTCGGCCACGGCAACCTGCTGCGGGCTCATGCAATCGTCGGCCAGGCGCTGGCCCAGCTTTTGGTTCATCAGCATGGACTTATTGCCCAGCTGCAGCCACACGGCCCCGGCTTTCTGGTCTTCCAGGCGGATGGCACCGGTGCTGGTCTCCACCGGGAACATGCGGTACTTGAGGTTTTTGACCTGTACGTTGAAGTAGCCGGGGTATTTGGCATCGGCCACCAGCGTGACGGTGGTGCCCAGCTCACAGGGCACGGTGCCGACTTGCACGCGCTCGCCAATCGCCATTTCGGCGGGGGTCAGGGCAGCTTCGGCGGCTTCAATACCTGCGGCCACATTTTTGGCGGCACTTTTGAGCTGAACGCGGCTGCTGGTCGACTTGGGGGCAGCTTTGGCCGTGGCCTTGAGCGGTTTTTTGGGTACGTCTTGGGCCCACACCAAAGCGGGGGCCACAGCCAACAGGGCGGCAGAGAGGATCAGTTTCATACAGTTTCAGGGGTAAGAGTGAGGGCCGGTAGCTTGAAATACACCGCCATCTCGGGCGGCAAGGCACGCCCGGTCTGGTGGGCACGCTCAAGCACCTGCCAAAAATAACGGTAGCTGGCACGGTCGTGCAGCTGGCCCGCAAAAGAAATCGGGGCCCACTGGGCGACTACTGCGGCGGCAATGATGCGGGCGGCGGTTTCGACCTCGGCCTCGCCCGGCGTAAACGCAGCCAGAATGGGCCGAATCTGGCCGGGGTGGATGCTCCACATGCGGGTGAAACCCAGCGTGCGGGCCGCACATTCGGCAGCGGCCTGCAAGGCCTGGGTGTCGGCAAATTCGGTCACCACGCAGTGGGAAGGCACCTTGCCGTGGGCATGGCATGCTGAGGCAATCTCCAGCTTGGCGCGCACCACCAGAGGGTGGGTAAATTGGCCGGTAACGCCCATGGCATCGCCCGGGATGGCCCCGCCGTGACTGGACACAAAATCCATTAGCCCAAAGCTCAGGGACTGCACCCGTGGCTGGGCGGCAATTTCAAAAGCGCGCTGAACGGCGGCGGGCGACTCAATCAAAACATGTAGCGGCAGATGCAGAGCAGACGCGCGCTGGAGTGCTTTTTCGACCTGAATGATGTCGCGCACCGATTCGATCTTGGGCACCATGATGTGGGTCAGCCGGTGGCCCGCCTGGGCGGCGATGGCGGCCATGTCCTGCTCAAAAGCCGGGTGGTCTATCGCGTGGACCCGCACCGCAACACGCGCTTCGGGGGCGGAGGCCAGCGCCAACGCCACCACCATGGCGGCGTGCTCGGCCTCGCCGCCGACGGGCGCACCGTCTTCACAGTCTAGGGTCACGTCGAACACGCAGGCCCCGAATTCTTCAGTCATCTCGGCCTGCAATTGCAGGCTTTTGCGCATCCGCGCTTCCACACCGCTGTAGTGGTCACAGACCGGCAGGAAACACTGCGCAGCCTGGGCACCCAGCAGAACTTGGCGGGGATGCTGCATGGTGGTGCCGCCGCCGAGCCGCCCCAAGGCTGGCACAGCCTCCCCCTGGGGGGGTGGCGTAGCACCTGAGTCATCGACCACCCTCGATGCCGGGGCAGTGGCAAACCGGGAGGCCGACATCATTTAGAGCAGGTGGGCTACGCCGGCTTGCTCGTCTTGCAGCTCTTTCAGCGTGATGTTGATGCGCTCCTGGCTAAATGCATCCACTTCCAGGCCTTCCACCACCTTGTATTCGCCGCCTTCGCAGGTTACGGCAAAGCCGAACATGGTGTCCTTGGGAATGCCGTACTGGCCGTCCGACGGGATACCCATGGTGACCCACTTGCCATTGGTGCCCAGGGCCCAATCGCGCATGTGGTCGATGGCGGCATTTGCGGCCGAGGCGGCCGACGACACACCGCGTGCCGCGATGATGGCTGCGCCGCGCTTGCCCACCGTGGGCAGGAAGGTGTTGGCGTTCCATTCCTGGTCGTTGATCATGGACTTGACGCTCTCGCCGTGGATGGTGGCGAAACGGTAGTCGGCATACATGGTGGGCGAGTGGTTGCCCCAGACGGTGAGCTTTTCAATATCGGCCACAGCCTTGCCGGTCTTGGCAGCCACCTGGCTCAGTGCGCGGTTATGGTCCAGACGCAGCATGGCGGTGAAGTTCTTGCGTGGCAGGTCGGGCGCGCTCTTCATGGCAATGTAGGCATTGGTGTTGGCGGGGTTGCCGACCACCAGCACCTTGACATTGCGGCTGGCCACGGCGTTCAGGGCCTTGCCTTGGGCGGTGAAAATCTCGGCATTCACGGCCAGCAGTTCGGCGCGTTCCATGCCCGGGCCACGGGGGCGCGAACCGATCAGCAGCGCGTAGTCCACATCTTTAAAGGCGGTCATCGGGTCGCCGTGGGCTTCCATGCCGACCAGCAGCGGGAAGGCACAGTCTTGCAATTCCATCATCACGCCCTGCAGGGCTTGCTGGGGCTTTTCCATCGGCACTTCGAGCAATTGCAGAATCACCGGCTGGTCTTTGCCCAGCATTTCGCCGGAGGCGATACGGAACAGAATGGCGTAACCAATTTGACCAGCGGCACCGGTAACAGCAACGCGAACAGGCTTCTTGCTCATGGGGGAAAACTCCAGAAAGTTGTGAAAAAGGAGGTTGACATGTGCCAAGCCTGGGCCTGAGCACTGGAAATCAGCGCAGAGTTTACTCTCGAAAACCCGCATGCGCCAATTTGTCTTATGTCTTATATAAGATATGATCCAAGAGGTTTCAAGATGTAGTTTTTATGCCATCCACCCTGCTTGCCCATGGCCCACATTGCCCCCTCCTCTGCTGACTCCACTGCTGATTCTTTGCCCGCCACTACCGAGTCCGGTGCGGCCGCTGCATCGACCACCCCGGCCTTCAGCCCGCTATACCAGCAGATCAAGGGGCTGATCCTGCAGAGCCTGCAAGCGGGTGAATGGAAGCCCAGCGAAGCCATTCCCAGTGAAATGGACCTGGCAGTGCGCTTTCGCGTCAGCCAGGGCACGGTGCGCAAGGCGATTGACGCGCTGGCCGCTGACAATCTGCTGGTGCGCCGCCAGGGCAAGGGCACTTTTGTGGCTACCCACGCAGCACAGCACATGCCCTACCGGTTTTTGAAGCTCAAACCCGATGTGGGCAACGCCACCGACGAAGGCCCGGCCCAGCGCGACATCATCGACTGCAAGCGCCAGCGTGCCAGTGCCGATGTGGCCCGCGCCCTGGCTTTGCGGCCCGGCGACGCGGTGCTGCAGGTGCGCCGGGTGCTGTCATTCCAGGACAATGGCTTGTTTGTACCCACCATTCTGGAAGATCTGTGGCTGCCCGGTGGCCCCTTCAAAGGCCTGACGGCCGAGCGACTGGCGGGCTACCAGGGCGCGATGTATGCCTTGTTTGAAACCGAATTCAACGTGCACATGGTGCGGGCCGATGAAAAAATCCGCGCTGTGCACCCCGATGCCGAGCAGGCCCGCCTGCTCAAGGTGGCAGCCACCGCCCCGCTGTTGAGCGTGGAGCGCGTGGCCTACACCTACAACGATGTCCCTATGGAACTGCGCCGCGGCCTCTACACCACCCTGACGCACCACTACCACAACGAACTTAGTTGAACCAGAGTCGGGGCCAATATTGCCGTGACTTATTCCCTTATGCTGCATTGCAATAGAATTTTGCAAGCAGAATTCTTAAAAATTACAACGCAGTTACACACCACGAAAGCGAACCCATGACAGAGATTGCCTCCACCGCCCGCCCCAAACGGCCCGAATTTCGCAACATCCATGCGTTGAAAGACCTGCCCACCTACCGCATGGCCCCGGCGGCCTGGGTGTCTATCCTGCACCGCATCAGTGGTTTCATCATGTTTTTGCTGATGCCCTTCATCATCTGGATGTTCGACACCTCGGTCTCCAGCGAAATCTCGTTTGCCAAATTCAAACATGTGTTCAACCAAGGCGCCGGTTTTGTGCCTGGCTTCTTCTTCAAACTGGTCGCATTGGCACTGATTTGGGCTTACTTGCACCACTTTATTGCCGGCCTGCGCCACTTGTGGATGGACACCAGCCACGACGCGGTGACCAAAGAATTCGGTGCCTCGTCGGCCAAATTCACCTTGGCACTCAGCATCGGCCTGACCATCGTGCTGGCAGCCAAGCTGTTCGGCCTGTACTAAATTCCCTCGGAGCAATTCAAAATGTCGGTTAATTACGGATCCAAGCGCGTCGTCGTCGGCGCACATTACGGCTTGCGCGACTGGTTGGCGCAGCGCGTCACCGCAGGCATCATGGCCTTGTTCACGGTAGTGGTGCTGGCGCAGCTGCTGCTTTCCAAAGGACCCATCGGCTACGACCTGTGGGCAGGCATCTTTGCCGCGCAGTGGATGAAGATCGTCACCTTCTCGGTCATCATCGCCTTGCTGTACCACGTTTGGGTGGGCATGCGCGATATCTGGATGGACTACGTGACATCCATGGTCTGGCTGCGTCTACTGCTCCAAATTTTCACGATGGTTTGGCTGATCGGCTGCGCTGGCTGGGCCATCCAGGTCCTCTGGCGCCTCTAAAGCACATTCGACAAAAGCAACATAAAAATGACCTATACCAAAGCCCACATTTCCAAGCGTAAATTTGATGTCGTGATCGTCGGAGCCGGTGGCTCGGGCATGCGCGCCGCACTCGAACTTTCCAAAGCCGGCCTGAACGTGGCCTCGCTGTCCAAAGTGTTCCCCACCCGCAGCCACACCGTGGCAGCACAGGGCGGCGTAAGCGCCTCGCTGGGCAACATGAGCGAAGACAACTGGCACTACCATTTCTACGACACCATCAAGGGCTCCGACTGGCTCGGCGACCAAGATGCCATTGAGTTCATGTGCCGCGAAGCCCCCAAGGTGGTCTACGAACTGGAACACTTCGGCATGCCGTTTGACCGCAACCCCGACGGCACGATCTACCAGCGCCCCTTCGGTGGCCACACCGCCAACTACGGCGAAAAGCCGGTGCAACGCGCTTGCGCCGCTGCCGACCGTACCGGCCACGCCATGCTGCACACCCTGTACCAGCAAAACGTCAAGGCCAAGACCAACTTCTTCGTCGAATGGATGGCACTGGACCTGATCCGCGACGAGGCAGGCGATGTGGTCGGCGTGACCGCGCTGGAAATGGAAACCGGCGACCTGCACATCCTGCAAGCCAAGACCGTGCTGCTGGCCACCGGTGGCGCAGGCCGTATCTTTGACGCATCGACCAATGCCTACATCAACACCGGCGACGGCCTGGGCATGGCAGCGCGTGCCGGCATCGCCCTGCAAGACATGGAGTTCTGGCAGTTCCACCCCACCGGCGTGGCCGGTGCAGGCGTGCTACTGACCGAAGGCTGCCGCGGCGAAGGCGCGATTTTGCTCAACAGCAATGGCGAGCGCTTCATGGAGCGCTATGCGCCCACCATGAAAGACCTGGCCCCGCGCGATTTCGTGTCACGCTGCATGGACCAGGAAATCAAGGAAGGCCGTGGCTGTGGTCCCAACAAGGACTACATCCTGTTGAAGCTGGACCACCTGGGTGCCGACACCATCCACAAGCGCCTGCCTTCGGTGTATGAGATCGGCGTGAACTTCGCCAACGTTGACATCACCAAAGAGCCTATCCCCGTGGTACCTACCATCCATTACCAAATGGGTGGCGTGCCAACCAACATCCACGGCCAGGTGGTCGAACAAAAGGGCGATGTCAACAATTCAGTGGTCAACGGCCTGTACGCGGTAGGCGAATGCGCCTGCGTCAGCGTGCACGGCGCGAACCGCCTGGGCACCAACTCGTTGCTGGATTTGCTGGTATTCGGCAAAGCCGCGGGCCGCCACATCGTCGAATTCAACCAGAAGAACAAAGAGCACAAACCCCTGCCTGCCGACGCAGCCGACCGCACTTTGGAGCGCCTGAACCAGTTGGAAAGCTCTGCCGAAGGCAGCTACTGCCAAGACGTGGCCGCTGAAATCCGCACCACCATGCAATTGCATGCCGGTGTGTTCCGCACCCAGGCCAGCATGGACGAAGGCGTGGAAAAAATCGCCGCCATCCGCAAACGTGTGGCCAGCATCACGCTGAAAGACAAGTCCAAGATCTTCAATACCGCCCGAATTGAAGCCCTGGAAGTGGACAACCTGATCGAAGTGGCCCAGGCCACCATGGTCTCGGCTGCGGCCCGCCGCGAATGCCGCGGTGCCCACACCGTGTACGACTACGAACACCCGGCCGACCACGACCAATTCCCGCTGGGCCGCAACGACAAGGAGTGGATGAAACACACCCTGTGGTACAGCGACGAGAACCGCCTGAGCTACAAGCCCGTTAACCTCAAACCCCTGACGGTAGACAGCATTCCACCCAAAGTGCGTACGTTTTAAACCAGCTACTGCACGATTAGGAACCCAAAATGACCAAACGCACCTTCCAGATCTACCGCTACGACCCGGACACCGATGCCAAGCCGTACATGCAGACCATCGAGATCGAACTCGACGGCCATGAGCGTATGTTGCTGGACGCGCTGATCAAGCTCAAAGCCCAAGACCCCACCCTGTCGTTCCGCCGCTCCTGCCGCGAAGGCGTGTGCGGCTCGGATGCGATGAACATCAACGGCAAGAACGGTTTGGCTTGCCTCACCAATATGCTTACGCTGCCGGGCACCATCGTGCTCAAGCCGCTGCCGGGCCTGCCGGTGATCCGCGATCTGATCGTGGACATGACCGACTTCTTCAAGCAGTACAACTCGATCAAGCCCTACCTGGTGAACGAGAGCCTGCCGCCCGAGCGTGAACGCCTGCAAAGCCCCGAAGAGCGCGACGAGTTGAACGGCCTGTACGAATGCATTCTGTGCGCTAGCTGCTCCACCAGCTGCCCCAGCTTCTGGTGGAACCCGGACAAGTTTGTCGGCCCCGCCGGTCTGTTGCAGGCCTACCGCTTTATTGCCGACAGCCGCGACGACAGCACCGCTGCCCGCCTGGACAATCTGGAAGACCCGTACCGCCTGTTCCGCTGCCATACCATCATGAACTGCGTGGACGTGTGTCCCAAGGGCCTGAACCCCACCAAGGCTATCGGCAAGATCAAAGAGCTGATGGTGCGTCGCGCCATCTAAGGGCTGTTGGTGCAGCCACTTTCCCCCTCTACCGCAACGGCTGCTCTTGTCGCTGCTGCCGGTTCGGACTTGCTCGGCGAGCGGGCTCTGAGCAAACTGCGCTGGCGCTGCCGCCGCGGTTTGCTGGAAAACGACTTGTACATCGAACGCTTCTTTCAAAAGTTTGCCGACACGCTGACTGTCAGCCAGGGGCAAGCCATGTTGGATCTAATGGATTTGAGTGACAACGATTTGCTGGACCTACACTTGGCACGGAAACCGCTTGCCGATGTCGAACCCGCGCTGGACCGCAGTGACGTGCACGAAGTTTTGAGTATGTTGAGAAACCGCTGAAAGGGCAATGAAATGAAGTTAGCAGATAACAAAGCCACTCTGTCGTTTAGTAACGGCAGCCCGAGTGTGGATCTCCCCGTGTACTCGGGCAATGTGGGCCCGGATGTCGTGGACATCCGCAAGCTCTACGCCCAAACCGGCATGTTCACCTACGACCCGGGCTTTTTGTCCACCGCGTCGTGCCAGTCCGCCATCACCTACATCGACGGCGACAAGGGGGAACTGCTGTACCGCGGTTACCCCATCGAGCAACTGGCCACCGGCTGCGACTTCATGGAAACCTGCCACCTGCTGCTGTACGGTGAGCTGCCCAACGCGACCCAAAAAACCGACTTCACCAAGCTCGTGACCAACCACACCATGGTCAACGAGCAGATGCAGTTCTTCCTGCGCGGTTTCCGCCGTGATGCCCACCCCATGGCCATCATGACCGGCCTGGTGGGTGCGCTGTCGGCCTTCTACCATGACAGCACCGACATCACCAACCCGGCGCACCGCGAGATTTCCGCGATCCGCCTGATCGCCAAGATGCCCACGCTGGTGGCCATGGCCTACAAGTACACCATCGGCCAGCCGTACATGTACCCCAAGAACAACCTGAGCTACGCAGGCAACTTCTTGCACATGATGTTCGCCACGCCGTGCGAAGAATATGTGGTCAGCCCGGTGCTGGAACGCGCCCTGGACCGCATCTTCATCCTGCACGCCGACCACGAGCAAAACGCCTCCACCTCCACCGTGCGGCTGTGCGGCTCGTCCGGCACCAACCCGTTTGCGGCCATTGCCGCCGGTGTGGCCTGCCTGTGGGGCCCTGCCCATGGCGGCGCCAACGAAGCCTGCCTGAACATGCTGACCGACATCCAGAAGATGGGCGGCGTGTCCAAGGTCGGCGAGTTCATGGAAAAGGTCAAGGACAAGAACTCCGGCGTGAAGCTGATGGGTTTTGGCCACCGCGTGTACAAAAACTACGACCCGCGCGCCAAGCTCATGCAAGAGACCTGCAAGGAAGTGCTGGCCGAGCTGGGCTTAGAGAACGACCCGCTGTTCAAGCTGGCCATGGCGCTGGAAAAGATTGCCCTGGAAGACGACTACTTCGTCTCGCGCAAGCTCTACCCCAACGTCGATTTTTACTCCGGCATCGTGCAGCGCGCCATCGGCATCCCCACACCGCTGTTCACTGCCGTGTTCGCCCTGGCCCGCACCTCCGGCTGGATCGCCCAGTTGAACGAAATGATTGGCGACCCCGAGTACAAGATCGGCCGCCCACGCCAGCTTTTCACCGGCTCGGAGAAGCGCGACGTGTTGCCTATCGCTACGCGTTGAGCCACACGCTGATCTAATTCGCTAGACCGCTTCCCCCAAAACCCGCCGGACAGCCATGTCGGCGGGTTTTTGCATGTCCGCACGCAAATGCTATTAATTCAATAGCTGCTAGCGTAGGCAGTATTTGCGCTAAAGTCCTAAAACATATAAATTCATGCGCACACGTGGGCGATGACAGTCATCGCGAATCAAGACGACACAGACCCTCTAAAGGCGGGAAAATAACTATCCATCGCACACCGCGATGCCCACCCCGATGCAACCCACCGAACGCAACTTCGCCCGCCGCATGGACCTGACCTCGCTCCAGCTCTTTGTAGCCGTGTGCGAGCTGGGGAGCATTGGCCGTGCGGCGGAGCGCGAGTTCATTGCGGCCAGCGCCGTCAGCAAGCGCATCAGCGACCTGGAAGCTACCCTGGGCACTCCGCTGCTGGTGCGCCACACCCGCGGCGTGGACTTGACGCCGGCGGGCGAAAGCCTGCTGCACCACGCGCGCAGCATGCTCTACAGCCTGGAAAAAATGCAGGGCGAGCTCAGCGAATACGCCTTTGGCGTGCGCGGCCACGTGCGCATCCACGCTAGCATTTCCGCCGTGGTGCAGTTTTTGCCCGAAGACTTGGGTGCGTTTTGCCGCGAACACCCGCAGGTCAAGATCGACCTGGAAGAACATCTCAGCTCCGAAGTCGTCCGCGCAGTGCAAGAAGGCGCGGCCGATCTGGGCATCTGCAACACCGCCGGGGGCGTGGGCAGCCTGCAAACCCTGCCGTACCGGCAAGACAATTTGGTATTGATTGTGCCGGTAGCGCACGTTCTGTCTGCACAAGCAGCTATTCATTTTGATGAAACCCTGGATTTCGACCAGGTCGGCCTGCAGGCCAATAGTTCGATCTACCAGGCCATGCACCAGGCCGCCGCCGCCCAGGGCCGCAGCATCAAACTGCGCATCCACGTGGCCGGGCTGGATGCCATGTGCCGCATGATCGCCAACGGCCTGGGCATCGGCGTGATGCCGCAGCGGGCCTTCGAGCTGCTGCACAGCAGTGGCCAGCTCAGAGCCGTTCCGCTATCAGACCCATGGGCCACCCGCCAGATCGGGCTGGTGGCCCGCGATTTCTCGACCCTGCCCATCACCGCCCGGCTGCTGCTAGACCACCTTAGCGCCCGCCCAGAAGCATAAAATTGAATCCCACGAAAGAAGTAAAAATGGCACGCACCCTGTACGACAAAATCTGGGACGAACACGTCGTCCACTCCGAAGAAGACGGCACTGCCATCCTCTATATCGACCGCCACCTGGTCCACGAAGTCACCAGCCCGCAGGCCTTTGAAGGCTTGCGCCAGGCGGGCCGCAAGGTCTGGCGCATCAGCTCCATCGTCGCCACCGCCGACCACAACACGCCCACCACCGGCTGGGAACTGGGCTACGACGGCATTACCGACCAGGTGAGTAAAGAGCAGATCACCACGCTGGACGCGAACATCAAGGAATCCGGCGCGGCGGCGTACTTTCCGTTCTTGTCCAAACGCCAGGGCATCGTCCACGTCATTGGCCCAGAAAACGGTGCCACCCTACCCGGCATGACCGTAGTCTGCGGCGACTCGCACACCTCCACCCACGGCGCGTTTGGCGCGCTGGCGCACGGCATCGGCACCAGCGAAGTCGAGCACGTCATGGCCACGCAAACCCTGCTGGCCAAAAAGGCCAAGAACATGCTGGTGCGGGTGGAAGGCACCCTGCCCAAAGGCTGCAGCGGTAAGGACATCGTGCTGGCCATCATCGGCAAGATCGGTACCGCGGGCGGCACCGGCTACACCATCGAGTTCGGTGGCTCGGCCATCCGTGCCCTGAGCATGGAAGGCCGCATGACGGTCTGCAACATGGCCATCGAAGCCGGTGCCCGCGCCGGCCTGGTGGCGGTGGACGAAAAAACCGTGCATTACGTCAAGGGCCGCCTGTTGGCGCCCAAGGGAGCCGAGTTCGATGCCGCTGCGGCCTACTGGCGCACGCTGCACAGCGACCCCGGCGCGCATTTCGACGCGGTGGTCGATCTCGATGCCAGCCAGCTCATTCCGCAAGTCACCTGGGGCACCTCGCCCGAGATGGTGCTGGGCATCGACGGCCGCGTGCCCGATCCCGAGAAAGAAAAAGACAGCAACAAGCGCCTGGCCATCGAACGCGCGCTGACCTACATGAACTTAGCACCCGGCAAGGCGCTGAACGATATCTTCGTAGACAAAGTGTTCATCGGCTCCTGCACCAACAGCCGCATCGAAGACATGCGTGAAGCCGCCGCCGTGGTCAAAAACCTGGGCCAAAAAATCGCTAAGAACATCAAGCTGGCGTTGGTGGTGCCCGGCTCCGGTCTGGTCAAGGAACAGGCCGAGCGCGAAGGCCTGGACAAGATTTTCATCGCCGCCGGTTTTGAGTGGCGCGAACCCGGCTGCTCGATGTGCCTGGCCATGAATTCCGACAAGCTGGAGCCTGGCGAGCGCTGCGCCTCTACCAGCAACCGCAATTTCGAAGGCCGCCAAGGAGCCGGTGGCCGCACCCACCTGGTCAGCCCCGCCATGGCCGCCGCCGCCGCCGTGCACGGCCATTTTGTAGACATCCGCCAATTTTCTTAAACCATCCCTGAAAGACTCCCATGAAAAAATTTGCCACCCTGATCGCCATCGCATTTGCCCTGACCCTGGCCGGTTGCAACACCGTGCGCGGCGTGGGCCAGGACGTGCAAAAAGCGGGTGAAAAAATCGAAGGCGCGGCGACCAAATAATGCAAAAATTTACCGTTGTGCAGGGCCTGGTGGCCCCGATGGACCGTGAAAACGTGGACACCGATGCCATCATCCCCAAGCAGTTTCTGAAGTCGATCCGCAAGACCGGCTTTGGCCCGAATCTGTTTGACGAATGGCGCTACCTGGACGCGGGCTTCCCCGGCCAGGACCCCGCCACGCGCCGACCGAACCCCGACTTCGTGCTGAACCAGCCGCGCTACCAAGGCGCTTCGGTGCTGCTGGCGCGCAAGAACTTCGGCTGCGGCTCGTCGCGCGAACACGCGCCTTGGGCGCTCGACCAGTACGGATTTCGCGCCATCATCGCGCCCAGCTACGCCGACATCTTTTTCAACAACAGCTTCAAGAACGGCTTGCTGCCTATTCAACTGCCGGAAGCGCAAGTCGCCGCGCTGTTCGATGCCTGCCTGGCCTTCCCCGGCTACACGCTGACCATCGACCTGGAGCGCCAGGTGGTCATGATGCCGCAGGGCGAAGAGCTGCCATTCGAGGTGCAGGCTTTCCGCAAATACTGCCTGCTCAACGGTTTTGACGACATCGGCCTGACGCTGCTGCAGTCCGACAAGATCAAGGCCTTTGAAGCCGAGCGTCTGGCCACCAAGCCCTGGTTGGCGCACACTACGGTCGTGGGCGCTTAACTATACTTTTCATAGCTACTAGCGTAGATAGAACCTGCGCTAGAGGCCTATTTCTTATAAATTTTTAAATATGACGTCCCTTAAAATCGCAGTCTTGCCCGGTGACGGCATTGGCCCGGAAATCATGGCCGAGGCCATCAAGGTGCTGAACGTGCTGGAACTGCCGTTCGAGATGGAAACCGCCCTGGTCGGCGGTGCGGCCTACGACGCGTTTGGCCATCCGCTGCCCGATGCCACCTTGAAGCTGGCCAAAGAGTCCGATGCCGTGCTGTTCGGTGCCGTGGGCGACTGGAAATACGACACGCTGGACCGCCCGCTGCGCCCCGAGCAAGCCATTCTGGGCCTGCGCAAGAACCTGGGCCTGTTCGCCAACTTCCGCCCCGCCATCTGCTACGAGCAGCTGGTGGATGCGTCCAGCCTCAAGCCCGAGCTGGTGGCGGGTCTGGATATTCTGATCATCCGCGAGCTGACCGGTGACATCTACTTCGGCCAGCCGCGTGGCCGCCGCACCGCGGTGGACGGGCATTTCCCCGGCTCCGAAGAAGCCTTCGACACCATGCGCTACAGCCGCCCGGAGATCGAGCGCATCGCCCACGTCGCCTTCCAGGCCGCCCGCAAGCGAGACAAAAGGGTCACCAGCGTGGACAAGGCCAACGTGCTGGAAACCTTCCAGTTCTGGAAAGACGTGGTCACCGAGGTGGGCAAGGAATACCCCGATGTGGCGTTGGACCATATGTACGTGGACAACGCGGCCATGCAGTTGGTCAAAGCCCCGAAGAAGTTCGACGTGATCGTGACCGGGAACATGTTTGGCGACATCCTCAGCGATGCGGCGGCCATGCTTACCGGCTCCATCGGCATGCTGCCCTCGGCCAGCCTGAACGCGCACAACCAGGGCCTGTACGAGCCCAGCCATGGCAGCGCGCCGGACATCGCGGGCAAGGGCATCGCCAATCCACTGGCTACAATCCTGTCCGCTGCCATGATGTTACGTTTCTCACTCCAACAAGCCGACGCTGCCGACCGTATCGAGTCTGCGGTGCAATCCGTGCTTGCCCAGGGTTTGCGCACCGTGGACATCTATTCCGCAGGCACGGCGAAGGTGGGTACGCGGGAAATGGGCGACGCTGTGGTCGCTGCAATTACCAAGACAACCAAAGGCTGATCCAGCCCGGTTCGTCACGCCCTCCCCCGGCTCGACGAGCCAGGGCTAAAAAACTCATTTTTTAAAAGGGCGATGGTATGAAAGTAGGTAACTTAGTAGGTTTGGTAGGCTGGCGCGGCATGGTCGGCTCGGTGCTGATGGACCGCATGCAGGCAGAGGGCGACTTCGCCCTGATCGAGCCGATGTTCTTCTCCACCTCCAACGCCGGTGGCCCAGCCCCCGCAGAGGCCAAGAATGAACCCACGCTGCAAGACGCGTACAACATCGACGCGCTCAAGCGCTGCGACATCATCCTGACCGCCCAAGGCGGCGACTACACCAGCGAAGTCTTCCCCAAGCTGCGCGCTGCCGGCTGGAACGGCCACTGGATCGACGCTGCCAGCACCCTGCGCATGAACGACG
Source organism: Rhodoferax sp. RT5P35 (assembly GCF_056521385.1). Taxonomy (NCBI): domain Bacteria; kingdom Pseudomonadati; phylum Pseudomonadota; class Betaproteobacteria; order Burkholderiales; family Comamonadaceae; genus Rhodoferax; species Rhodoferax sp. RT5P35. The sequence goes on from NZ_JBWMAX010000006.1 coordinate 152,945, forward strand.
ATGCCGTCATCGTGCTCGACCCGGTGAATCTGCCGGTCATCCAAAACGCCTTGGCTAAGGGCGGCAAGAACTGGATCGGCGGCAACTGCACGGTGAGCTGCATGCTGATGGGCGTGGGCGCGCTGTACAAGGCCGGTCTGGTCGAATGGATGACGAGCATGACCTACCAGGCTGCATCTGGCGGCGGTGCCCAGCACATGCGCGAACTGCTGACACAGTTTGGCACGCTGAACGCCGAAGTCCGCACTCTGCTGGACGACCCCAAATCCGCCATCCTGGAAATCGACCGCAAGGTGCTGGCCAAGCAGCAGAACCTGAGCGCGGCGGAAATCGCCAACTTTGGCGCGCCCCTGGGCGGCTCGCTGATCCCCTGGATCGACAAAGACCTGGGAGACGGCTCCAGCAAGGAAGAATGGAAAGCCGGGGCCGAGACCAACAAGATCCTCGGCCAGGGCCCCAGTTTCGGCACGGCCATCACCCCAGTCGACGGCTTCTGCGTGCGCGTGGGTGCCATGCGCTGCCACAGCCAGGCGCTCACTTTCAAGCTGAAAAAGAACGTGCCCCTGGCCGATATCGAAGCCCTGATCGCCCAGGACAACGACTGGGTCCGCGTGGTGCCCAACACCCGCGAGGCGACGGTCAAAGACCTGACCCCCGTAACGGTGACCGGCACCATGGGCATCCCGGTGGGCCGCATCCGCAAGCTGGCCATGGGACCCGAGTACCTGGGTGCGTTCACGATTGGCGACCAGCTGCTGTGGGGCGCAGCCGAACCTTTGCGCCGCATGCTACGGATCTTGCTTGCTGCTTAACGCAGCTACCGACTGTTAACCGACATTTGGTAGTATGTAACCTGATGCAACGCCAGTGAAAACCGGTGTTGCAACCGTAAGAGCCTTACGTCATCTTGTCAGCCTAAGACATTGATGTTATGGTGATTTTTCCTATTTCAGTGTCGCAGTGCATGCCCGAATGATGAACAAAAATTGCCCGGTTGATAGCGCCAGAAGCTCTGTTTCTGCACCCCGCTGGAAGACGTCTGCCACCACGGCAGCTGTGGTGGCAACATTGGTAGGCTTGGCCAGCAGCAGTGCCATGGCGCTGTCCTTGGGCCGCATGACGGTGTTGTCCGGTTTGGGCGAACCTCTGCGCGCTGAAATTGAACTGCCTGACATCACCGCCGACGAGGCCAGTAGCCTCAAACCCGAGGTGGCCCCGGCGGAAGCCTTTCGTGCGGCTGGGCTGGAATACAACGCGGCACTGACCGACCTGCGCATCGTGCTGCAGCGGCGGGCCGACGGCAAATCATTTTTGCGGCTGAGCAGCAACCGCACTGTCACCGATCCCTTTATCGACCTGATTTTGCAGGTCAACTGGGCCTCAGGCCGGATCGTGCGCGACTACACCATCCTGTTGGACCCGCCTTCAACGCGCCCGGCCCCGGCAGCGGCGGCTATCGCACCGCAGATCACCGCGCCCGCTGCGCCAGCCCCGGCAGTTGCCCCACAGGCTGCAGCCACCGTGTCGCCCGCCCCGCCCGCTGTAGCCGCTCCTGCGCGCACCGCCCCAGCTAAACCCATCGCCCCCAGTGCAGCCGCCAAACCCGCTGCCAGCGATGCAAAACAGGTCACCGTGAAAGCGGGCGACACCGCCAGCAAAATTGCCAGCGCCAGCAAGCCCACGAGCGTGTCGCTGGACCAGATGCTGGTCGCCATGTTGCGCGCCAACCCGAATGCCTTCATCAACGGCAACGTGAACCGGGTGAAAGCCGGTGCGGTACTGAACCTGCCCGATGCCACCCAGGCAAGCAGCACTGCGCCCGTAGAAGCCACGCAGATCATCACGGCGCAAAGCCGCGACTTCAACGCCTTCCGAAACAAGCTGGCGACTGGTGTACCGGCGGTACAGGTAGCCGAAGCTGACCGCAAAGCCAGCGGCAAAGTGCAAGCCCAGGTCGATGAGAAAAAACCGTCCACTGCCGCACCCGACAAGCTGACGCTGTCCAAAGGCGCGCTCAAGAGCAAAACCGACGAAGACAAAATCGCCCGCGACAAAGCCGAACAAGAATCCAAGGCCCGTGTCGCCGAACTCGCCAAAAACATCACCGCACTGAACAAGTTGGGGGCGTCCACCGTGGTGCCGCCCGCACCGGCAGCCAGTGTGGCCAAAGCGCCGGTACCTGAACTGCCCGCGATACCCGTGGCCGTGCCCGCACCCGCAGTGGCGTCGGCCCCTGCACAACCCGCACCTGCACCCGCCGTACCCGCTGTGTCTGCGCCCGCGTCCGAACCGGCAGCGCCCGTAGCCGCTCCGGCATCCGCTGCCAGTGCACCATCCGCCTCCCCTGCCGAAGACTCTGGCAGCTGGACAGATACGCTGCGCGATAACCCGCTGGTGTGGGTTGCCGCGGGTTTGCTTGCTCTGCTGGGCGGCCTGGGCATCTACAGCGCCCGCAAACGCAAGCAATTGGCCAGTGCCGACAGCTCGTTTCTGGAAAGCCGCCTGCAGGCCGATTCGTTCTTTGGTGCCAGTGGGGGACAGCGCGTGGACACCCATGCCGACGATGCACCTGCATCCAGCATGTCGTATTCGCCTAGCCAGTTGGATGCCGCCAGCGATGTCGATCCAGTGGCCGAAGCCGATGTGTACCTGGCCTATGGGCGCGATTTGCAAGCCGAAGAAATCCTCAAGGAAGCCTTGCGCGCCACGCCAGAACGCATTGCCATCCACAGCAAACTGCTGGAGATTTACGCCAAGCGCCGCGATGCCGTCAACTTTGCAGGCTTGGCCGCTGTAGCCCATGCACTCACTGGCGGCCAGGGACCCGAATGGGACCGCATCGCCGCAATAGGCCACGGGTTGGAGCCCGGCAACAGCTTATACCAATCGGCTGAGCAGAACGCCGTCAGCACCGCGGCCGATAGCCCCGCCTGGATGGACAGTCTGCGTGCAGAACCATCTGCCGAGGATTTTGCCCCCGTGTCGGAGCCCCCTGCCGGGCTGGAAGGTCTGGACCTTGATCTGGACCTGGACTTCATGGACAGCGATCTGCGTGCGATATCCGATAGTCCCGATGCACTTGCCACCCCGGCGGTGTCTGATCCATTGGCTTCATCACTCACCGTACCCGCAGCCCTAGAACTGCCCGATGCGGTCGAAGATGCATCCATCGACGGCCTGGACTTTGACCTGGACCTGAGCACGGCATCCAGCCCGCTTTCGGGTGTCGCTGCTGCGGCACACCCGCCTTTGGCAGAAGACACGACAGGGCCTCTTGCATTCGACCTGGGCTCCTTGTCACTGGATCTAGAAGATCCGCTGCCCGCCGCTGCCGCGGGGTTGGACCCCGAGGCCGATACAGCGGGCACCAACAACATTGACGAAGGCGACCCTTTGGCCACCAAACTCTCGCTGGCCGAAGAGTTCAGCTCCATCGGCGACGAAGACGGTGCCCGCGCTCTGGCCGAAGAAGTGCTGGAAGAAGCCACCGGCGCGCTGCGCGCCAAAGCGCAGAAATTCCTGGACAGCCTGTCCTGATGCCTCTGCACCGAGGGGCTGCAAGGTGCGGATAGCCCTGGGCGTGAGCTACAACGGCCAGGGCTACGAGGGATGGCAGAGCCAGTTGTCGGGCAACACCGTACAAGACAAGTTAGAGGCCGCCCTGGCCGCGTTTAGCCAGCGCAAGGTGTCCACTCTGTGCGCGGGCCGCACCGATGCCGGGGTGCATGGCCTGATGCAGGTGGTGCACTTCGACACGCCCCTGCAGCGCCCCACCGCTTCGTGGGTACGCGGCGTGAATGCATTTTTACCCCGCGATATCGCGGTGCAGTGGGCCCAGGAAATGCCCGATAGCTTCCACTGCCGTGCCAGCGCCGTAGCCCGACGCTATGTGTACGCGCTGCTGGAGTCGCCGGTGCGCCCCAGCGTGGAGGGCGGACGGGTGGGCTGGGTCTACCGCCCACTGGACCTGGCCGCCATGCAGCAGGCCGCCGCGCATTTGGTGGGCGAGCACGACTTTTCATCGTTCCGGGCGGCGCGCTGCCAGGCCTTGTCGCCGGTCAAAAATCTGACCCGCATCGACATTGCCCAACGCGGCGTGTATTGGCGTTTTGAATTTGAAGCCAACGCATTTTTGCACCACATGATCCGCAACCTGATGGGCTGCCTGGTGGCGGTGGGCCAGGGCTTCCAGCCACCCGAGTGGATTTTGGAAGTGCTGGCCGCGCGCGACCGCAACGCTGCCGCGCCCACCTTCTCGCCAGACGGTTTGTATTTCATGGGGCCGGTGTATCCCGCACACTGGGGCCTTCCCACCCGAACCGCCGCTTTTGACTGGATGCCATAGAAATGACCTACCACCGCACCCGCATCAAAATTTGCGGCCTGACCCGCGAGCAGGACGTGGACGCAGCGGTAGCCGCTGGGGCCGATGCGGTCGGCTTTGTGCTGTACCCGCCCAGCCCGCGCTACGTGACGCCCCAGCGTGCCGCAGAACTGGCTAAGCGCCTGCCGCCTTTCGTCACGCCGGTTTTATTGTTCGTCAACGAGACCGCTATTAATGTAATAGCTGCTTGTGCAGTCGTACCCTGCGCTACAGTGCAATTTCATGGTGAAGAATCGCCTGCGGAGTGCTGGGCGGCCAGTGCCAACGGCACGCGGCCGTTTTTACGGGCGGCCCGGATTCCCCTGGATGACAGCCAGCCATTTGACTTGCTAAAATTCGTATCCGATTACGCAACAGCCCAAGCCATCCTGCTCGACGCACACGTCGATGGATATGGCGGCGGCGGAAAAACATTCAATTGGTCACGTCTTCCTCCAAGCGTCAGCTCTCACCTCGTCTTAAGTGGTGGACTCACGCCTGCAAACGTGACCGATGGCATTTTGCAGGTTCTGCCACGCGCTCTGTCGCTGTCCGTTGATGTGAGCTCCGGTGTCGAGATCTCCGCTACCGGAGGGGCAACCCTCAAAGGGATCAAAGATGCCGCAAAAATCCACCAGTTTGTCGCCGCTGTGCGCGCGGCAGACGACCAACTTGCAAAGTTAAACCATGACAACCTACCAACAGCCTGATGTCTCAGGCCACTTCGGCATATATGGCGGCAGTTTCGTTTCCGAGACGCTGACCCACGCCATTGAAGAGCTGAAAGACGCTTACGCCCAGTACCAGCATGACCCGGCCTTTCTGGCCGAGTTTGAATCGGAACTGGCGCACTTTGTGGGCCGGCCTTCGCCCATCTACCACGCGGCCCGCACCAGCCGTGAAATGGGCGGCGCGCAGATCTTTCTCAAGCGCGAAGACCTGAACCACACCGGCGCGCACAAGATCAACAACACCATCGGCCAGGCCATGCTGGCCAAGCGCATGGGCAAGCCGCGCATCATTGCCGAGACGGGAGCGGGCCAGCACGGCGTGGCCACGGCCACCATCTGCGCCCGCTACGGCCTGGAATGCGTGGTCTACATGGGCAGCGAAGACGTGAAGCGCCAAAGCCCCAACGTCTACCGCATGAAGCTGCTGGGTGCCACCGTGGTGCCGGTGGAGTCGGGCAGCAAAACCCTGAAAGACGCGCTGAACGAAGCCATGCGCGACTGGGTGGCCAATGTGGACAACACCTTCTACATCATCGGCACGGTGGCGGGCCCGCACCCCTACCCGATGATGGTGCGCGACTTCCAGAGCGTGATCGGCAATGAATGCCTGGTGCAGATGCCCGAGATGCTGGCGGCCGCAGGCTGCACCAGCCCCCAACCCGATGCCGTGGTGGCCTGCGTGGGCGGTGGCAGCAATGCCATGGGCATTTTCTACCCCTACATTAACCATGCAGCTACCCGGCTGATCGGTGTGGAAGCGGCGGGCGAGGGCCTGGAATCGGGCAAGCACTCGGCATCCCTGCAAAAAGGCAGCCCTGGCGTGCTGCACGGCAACCGCACCTATCTGCTGCAAGACGCGAATGGCCAAGTCACCGAAACCCACAGCATCAGCGCCGGGCTGGACTACCCCGGCGTCGGCCCGGAGCATGCGTTTCTGAAGGACATTGGCCGCGCCGAATACGTGGGCATCACCGACGCGGAAGCTTTAGCTGCCTTCCACTACCTGTGCCGCACTGAGGGCATCATCCCCGCGCTGGAATCCAGCCACGCCTTTGCGTATGCCATGCAGCTGGCCAAAACCATGCGGCCCGACCAGTCGATTCTGGTGAATCTGTCGGGCCGGGGCGACAAGGACATTGGCACGGTGGCCGATTTGTCCGGCAGCGACTTTTACGACCGCCCTTCCATGCGCGGCCTGACCGTCAAGGGCGCTAGCACTGCAAACGCCGCCAAGGAGGCCGTATGAGCCGTATTGCCACGACCTTCGCCCAGCTCCAGAAAGCGGGCCGCAAGGCGCTGATCCCGTATGTGACTGCAGGCTTTCCCTTCGCCGACATCACGCCCGCGCTGATGCACGGCATGGTGGCCGCCGGAGCCGATGTGATCGAGCTGGGCATTCCGTTCAGCGACCCCATGGCCGACGGCCCGGTGATCCAGAAAGCGGGCGACAAGGCCCTGGCTTTTGGCATCGGCATGGCCGAGGTGCTGGAGATGGTGCGCCAGTTTCGCCTGCAAGACGCGCAAACACCCGTGGTGCTGATGGGCTACGCCAACCCGGTGGAGCGCTATAACCACGTACATAGCCAGACCCGCGGCAAGGACGCCTTCATCCAGAATGCATCCAAGGCCGGTGTAGACGGCGTGCTGGTGGTGGACTACCCGCCCGAAGAATGCGTGGACTTTGCCGCCAAGCTCAAGGCCCACCACATGGACCTGATCTTCCTGCTGGCACCCACCTCCACCGAAAAACGCATGCAGCAGGTGGCCCAGGTGGCCAGCGGCTATGTGTATTACGTGTCGCTCAAGGGCGTGACGGGTGCAGGCACGCTGGACACCGGCGCGGTCGGGGCCATGCTGCCGCGCATCCGCCAGCACGTGCACATTCCCGTGGGCGTGGGCTTTGGCATCCGCGACGCGGAAACCGCCCGCGCCATTGGCCAGGTGGCCGACGCGGTGGTGATCGGCAGCAAGATCATCCAGCTGATCGAAAACCAGCCGCACGACCAGGTGGTGGCCACCGCCGCCGACTTCCTGCGCGGTATCCGCACAGCGCTGGACGCATAATCCCTGGCGCGCCCCTGGATGGCCAGGGCGCGCCACTAGTACAGAGGAAACCCCATGTCTTGGCTTGAAAAACTGCTCCCCACCAAAATCCAGCGCTCCGACCCAGCCGACCGGCGTAGCGTGCCCGAGGGGCTATGGATCAAATGCCCAAGCTGCGAAACCGTGCTGTACAAGACCGACCTGGAGCAGAACCAGAACGTCTGCCCCACCTGCGGCCACCACCACCGCATCAGCGCCCGCGCGCGCCTGAATGTGTTTCTGGATGCCGAAGGCCGCTACGAGCTGGGCCAGGAGGTAGTGCCGGTCGACCCGCTGAAGTTCAAGGACAGCCGCAAGTACCCCGAGCGCATCAAAGAAGCGATGGAAAACACCGGCGAAACCGATGCGCTGGTGGTGATGGGCGGGTCGGTCCACGGCATCAACGTGGTGGTGGCCTGCTTTGAGTTTGAATTCATGGGCGGCAGCATGGGCAGCGTGGTGGGCGAACGCTTTGTGCGCGCCGTGCACGCCGCCATCGAGCAAAAAGTGCCCTTCATCTGCTTTACCGCCACCGGCGGCGCGCGCATGCAAGAAGGCCTGCTGAGCCTGATGCAAATGGCTAAGACCAATGCCTCGCTGACCCGCCTGGCCAAGAAAGGCTTGCCTTACATCAGCGTGCTGACCGACCCAACCATGGGCGGCGTAAGCGCGGGCTTTGCGTTTGTGGGCGACGTGGTGATTGCCGAGCCCAAGGCGCTGATCGGCTTTGCCGGCCCCCGCGTGATCGAATCCACCGTGCGCGTAACACTGCCCGAAGGCTTCCAGCGGGCCGAGTTTTTGCAGCAAAAGGGTGCGATCGACCTGATCTGCAACCGCAAAGAACTGCGCAAAACCATCGCCCACACGCTGGCTATGCTCCTCAAGCAGCCGGTGGATGCAGTAGTTTAGGTTTTCAAGCCTTTTTTAAGAGGCAAAATCGGCAGCTAGCGCAATTTCTACCTGCGCTAGCTGCTACTAGAAAGATAGTAAAAATAGATAGCAACGTGCGGGCCTACACCATTGCCAGCACCGCAGGCAGCGCGTAGTTCATCACGATGGATGCAACCTGCAGCAGCACCAGCAGCACCAGCGCCGACAGATCAAAGCCCCCAACCGGCGGCACGATGCGCCGCACCGGCAGCAGCAAGGGCGCGCACAGGCGCTCCAATACGTCCGACAACGGTGAGCGGGTTTGCATCCACGACAGCACGCTGTAAACCAGCAGCATGCCGATCAGGCCGGTAATCACCATCGACACCACGCCAAACAACGCCAACACCGGCACCGCCAGTATCCCCGCCACACCGCCAGCCCATAACCATAGCAAGAAGAACTGCAGCAGTTTCAACAGAATGGGGGCAATCACACTGGCCAGATCCCAGCGTCCTACTGCAGGCACCATTCGCCGCAGCGGCAGCACCAGCCAGTCACTGAGCGCAAACACCAGGTTGCCGACAGGGTTGCGAAATGAAATGCGTTGGTATTGCATATACAGGCGCAACAGGCAGGCACTACCGACCAGGCCGGTGGCGACTTCTAACAAAAACGAGATGATTTGGTACAGCATGCAAACGCCTATTCGGGTCGTGGGATGATAGCGCCTGTATTTGTCGTCTTAGAGCCCCCTTGTGTCCACACCCCGCGCCTACCCCAACCTGCCCTTGTTCCCCCTGGAAACCGTGCTGTTCCCCGGTGGTCTGCTGCCCTTGCGTATTTTTGAAGTGCGCTACCTGCACATGGTGGAGCAATGCCGCAAGGCGGGCACGCCCTTCGGCATCGTCTCGCTGTTGAAGGGCTCCGAAGTACGCCGCCCCGGGATGGCGAATGAAAGCTTCTACCCGGTGGGTACGCTGGCCCGAATCAACCATTTCGACGCTCCCCAAGCAGGTTTGATGGAAATTGACTGTGTGGGCGCCGAGCGTTTTCGTATCCAATCCAGCCGCCAGCTCGCCCATGGCCAATGGGTGGCGGATGTGGAGCTGCTGGACGACGATGCCGCCACGCCCGTCCCCAGTGACCTGGCGCACGCATCCACAAGCTTGGGCCAACTGATCCAGACACTGCGCGCGCAACATGTCGCAGAAAACCGCTTCCCTATTCTGCCGCCGCTGCAGTTGGAGGATTGCGGCTGGGTGGCCAACCGCTGGTGTGAAATGCTGCCGCTGTCGGTGCAGGTGAAGCACAACCTGCTGGCCCTGGACAGCCCCCTGGTACGTTTGGAACTTGTGGCGGATGTGCTGGCCAAGGCCCATCCAGCCCCACCGCGTCCCGAATAATGCCGGTATTTATCCTGAACCACCACGCGATTCTGGAATGGTCCCGCTCGACGAAACGTCTGGTGGTGGTCACGCTCGATGTCATCTTGGGCCTGTTTGCCATGTGGCTGGCGTTCACTCTGCGGCTGGACAAGCTGCATTGGCCCGCCGGTGCGCAATGGGCGGTGTACGTACTGTGTCCGGTGCTGGCGGTGCCGATTTTTGTGCGCTTTGGCCTGTACCGCGCGATATTTCGCTACACCGGTATGGCGGCCCTCACGGCCACCGCCAAGGCTGTGGGGATTTACACCGTATGGCTGTTTGTTCTTTTGCAATGGATGCAATGGATGCAGTGGGAAGTGATTCCGCGCAGCATCGGGATTTTGCAGCCCCTGATTTTTTTGCTGCTGGTGGGGGCTAGCCGCTCGGTCGCCCGCTTCTGGCTGGCGGGCCTGGACAGCGATGTCCGGCGCACCGCCAGTGCACGCCTGTTGATTTATGGCGCAGGCAACGCCGGGGTGCAAACCGCCGCCGCGCTGGTCAGCACGCGCACCTACACCATTCTCGGTTTTGTTGACGATGATCCGGCAAAAGCTGGTCGTAGCATCAATGGCGTGCCGGTGTACGGGCCACAGCAGATCCCCGGCATCGTCAGCCGAGAAAATGTCACCGACATCTTGCTGGCCATCCCCAGCGTGAGCCGGGAGCGCCGCAACGAGATTTTGCAAACCCTGCAAACGCTTCCCGTGCATGTCCGAACCTTGCCTGGCTTATCGGATTTGGCCAGCGGCCGTGTCACGGTGCAAGACATCCGAGAACTCGACATCGAAGACCTCTTGGGCCGCGAACCCATCCCGCCCCACCCCGAGCTATTGGCCCGCAACCTCACCGGCAAAACCGTGCTGGTGACAGGTGCAGGCGGCAGCATTGGCAGCGAATTGTGCCGGCAGATTGTGGTGGAACGGCCCCTGCGCCTGGTACTGGTGGACCACAGTGAATTTGGCCTCTACACCATCCATGCTGAGCTGCAAGCTTTGTGTACGAGCTGTGATCTGGCAGTAGAACTGGTGCCCCTGCTAGGCAGTGTAGGCAACTATGCGCGGATGCTAGCTATCTGCACCCAGTACCGGCCTGCCACGGTCTACCACGCCGCCGCGTACAAGCACGTGCCGCTGGTAGAAAGCAATCCGGCCGAAGGCATACTGAACAACGTGTTTGGCACGCTAAACATGGCACGTGCAGCCGTCACCACCTCTGTTGCACATTTTGTGCTGGTCTCCACCGACAAGGCCGTGCGCCCCACTAATGTGATGGGTGCCACCAAGAGGATTGCCGAACTGATCCTGCAAGCCCTGGCCGCCAGCCCAGTGGTGCAGTGGGATGAGCACACCAGCAGCCCCAACAACACCGTCTTCGCCATGGTGCGGTTTGGCAATGTGCTTGGCTCCAGCGGCAGCGTTGTGCCCTTGTTTCGGCGGCAATTGGCCAATGGCGGACCGCTGACCGTCACCCATGAAGAGGTGACCCGCTACTTCATGACCATTCCCGAAGCCGCACAACTGGTGCTGCAGGCCGGTGCGATGGCGCATGGGGGGGATGTATTTGTGTTGGAAATGGGCAAGCCGGTAAAGATATTAGACCTTGCACACCGCATGCTTGCTCTATCCGGCCTGACGCTGCGTGATGCCCTCCGTACCGATGGCGATATTGAAATATGCATTACCGGCTTGCGCCCAGGTGAGAAACTGTATGAAGAGCTGCTGATCGGCGAAAATCCTGAGCCTACCGCACATCCTCGCATCACGAAAGCGCAGGAAGACTTTGTAGGCTGGGGGCTTTTAAAGCAAAAGTTACGCCGTCTCGAAACTGCGGCTGCGCGGGGTGACTTGGAAACCATGCAGGATGTGCTGGCGATGCTGGTACACGGCTACATCCCAACTGCAACCATCCGTCATACCGCTTGATGCACGGCCATTGGCATGTCGCTTAAAAAAAATATCTTAGCTAACTACCTGGGCCAAGCCTGGACAGCGCTCATGGGGCTTGCGTTCGTGCCGGTGTATATCCAGCAATTGGGTATGGAAGCCTATGGCATTGTTGGCCTTTATACGCTTCTTCAAGCGGGCTTAGTGCTGCTGGATATGGGTATTTCCCAAACACTGAATAGAGAAATGGCACGCTATACCGCGGGCCAGTACACAGAGCGTGAAATACACATATTTTTGCGTAGCGTCGAAATCGCAGCAGCAGGAGCAGCTTTATTTTTCGGCAGCACTATTTTTCTCGGTGCCCATGGAATAGCAGGCTATTGGGTACGGGCACAACATCTTCCTATTTCTGAAATTCAAACAGCCGTCAGCACGATGGGGCTAATCGTTGCATTGCGGGTTATGGAGGGGCTTTACAGAGGTGGCATAGCAGGCTTGCAGCAACAGATTGTGTTGAATATGGTCGGTGCCAGCGTTGCTACCGGACGTTGGGCTGGTGCTGCATGCATCGTCTTATGGGTACAACCGAGCATCACTGCCTTTTTTACTTGGCACGCATGTGTATCGGTAATCGCCGTCATGGCATACCGGTATATTTTGTATCGCTCTTTGCCCACAACGGAAAATAAAATTGGATTTTCAATCCATGCCCTGAAAAAAGTCCAGCGCTTTACAGGAGGTATGCTGCTTACTACAGCATTAGCACTCGTACTGACGCAATCAGACAAGCTATTACTCTCCCGGATACTGAGCCTTGAAGCATTTGGCTACTATACATTAGCAACTTTGGTATCCAGCGGACTCAGCTTGGCTGGAGGGCCTGTGACCCAAGCGCTTTATCCCCGTTTCACCGAACTGGCAACCCAAAGAGACACTGCAAATTTAGCACGCTCTTATCACATGGGCGCTCAATTAATGAGTGTCATCACCATGCCACCGGCCTTGCTACTCATTTTTTTTGGCCAAGACTTGATCACCGCATGGACTGGAAATTCTGCACTGTCAACCCAAGTCGCGCCGATTCTTACTCCATTGGCTATAGGAACCATGCTAAACGGACTCATGGGCATACCGTATATATTGCAATTAGCCCATGGGTGGACTGGATTTGCCTCACGCATGAATATGGTGGCCGTTACTATTTTAGTACCTTTGATTATCTGGATAGCCCCCCACTATGGTCCAATTGGCGCTGCCTGGGTATGGGTCGCCTTAAATACCGGATACATTTTTTTGGGTATACACTTTATGCACCGACGCCTATTACCTCAAGAAAAATGGCGTTGGTACTGGCACGATATCGCAATGCCCGGAATACCCATATCAGTGGTAATGTTCATAAGCCGAGCTATCCACCCCACTGCACTTGGCAGAGAAGTCGAATGGTGCTGGTTGATTGGAAGTGCGTTGTTGGCGTTTATAATTGGTTGCCTTTTTTCCAGATACATACGCGAAAAATTAAATATAATACACTACAAGTGCAATCAAATTAATTGAGAATTTTTGAAATTACCTGGGTGGCATCATAAATATCTTTTGTATCAGAAGGCATTTTTAATATTTGACTACTTTGGTATGCAACTTCAGTCGACACAGGAGCAGATGGATGAAAAATCTTGTGCGCAATACTTCCAATCAAGTCTGCACCCGTACTAAGCAAAACCCCATGGCGATGGGCGGCTTGCAACGCAAACTTAATTTCTTGCGCACGTAATCCGGGTGCGATCAAACGAGCCTCTCTGATCACTCCCGAAAAATGTGCCGCATAGTCAATTTTGGACAACAAGTCGGGTTGGTTAAAATGTTCTGAGACTTCGACCAAAGCATCCAGCAATGCCATTTGTATCGAAACACCCTCATATCTTGGCGCATAAAAAGCTTTTGCTTCTGCCAGAAATCCACTACCTTTACCCAACTGCACAGCGGCACCGTTTGCCTTGGCCCCCTGCCCAGAAAGTGTGAGCAATTCTTTAGAGGAGAAAAAATGGGGCGTATTCGCTGCAATTGCGATGGATGAATAAAGGTCGGGACTCGAACGGCAGAAAAAAACGCCATCAACAACAAGTCGGCGTAGCAATGTCGTCGGAATAAAATTATGGTAGACCATTGGGCCATCCACATAACGAGCACGGCCTTTAGCAATTTTTCCTAAAAACGTGTCTGACTGCACCATCCCCCCCCCCAAACCTGATGCATGTATAAATGCCACGGTATTGCGCTTACTCTCGTTGGAAAAATCAGGCCAACAGTAATTTGCAAGTGAATGGTGAATAGGTATATCGCCAACTTGAGTAATAATATTTTTTACTTTTTTTATGCAATCTGGCATTAAACCATCATCATCTCCAATGAATGTCAAAAAATCACCGGTTACTTCACTTAAGACAAAATCCCAATGTGCAGACATTGCCAAATATCGATGAGGTGTAATATAACGAATTCGAACGTCATTAAATGACTCTACAATATCACGGGCAGTGCTTCCTGGATTATCAGAAACGAGAATTTCAAAATCTTCATCTTGAGAAATGCATGTTCGCAAACATGCTTCCAAATAAGTAGATCTTCCTTCAATGGTGGGGATGGCAACCGTAATTTTCATTTTTTGAGTCTACACCGCCGACAGAGCTGAATACGCTTGCTCGACAGCAAAGTCTGCTCAGTCAATTACAAAGATCGACTACGCCCAAGCGAATATACCCAGCCTCATACTTGCATCCGTGATCCCGCTTCTATCTTGAGCCTCTGTAGTTTTTTGAATTCAACTGCACCAACTAATTTCTCTCAATGCGCGTAAATTTCGACTCACAAATCTTCTGCTCGCAAGCCGTGGGGGGTATTTCGCGCTACTTTGCGAGCTTGGCGGCAGAAATGGATCGTATCCAGGATGTGCAGCCACGTATCGTGGCGCCCTACCATGTCAACAGTTATCTGCAAACGCTGCCGCATAACATCGTCCGTGGCCACCACGCGCCACAGAGCCGCGTGCCCAAAGCCTTGCTACGGATCGCCAGCCTGGTCGCAGGAGGACTCATGGAAGGCGTGATGCCAGCCGACATACTGCACAGGACGTATTACTACCCTTTCTGCCACCTGCCGAGCCGTGCCAAAAACGTACTCACCGTTTACGACATGATTCATGAAAAGTTTCCGCAGCACTTTTCACCCCATGATCCGATAGCACGCTGGAAAAAACGTGCGGTGGCTGCTGCCGACGCAATCATCTGCATCTCTGAGCAAACCCGCCAAGATCTGCTGTATTTCAATCCGCAGATTCCACCTGAAAAAGTGTCTGTCACCTATCTGGGCTTTGACGACCTGGGCCAACTGCTCACCGACGAACCGGCCCAGGCATTTCGAACACGGGCGCTGGGCATTGATACCCCTTACATCCTTTTTGTGGGAAGCCGAATCGGCTACAAGAACTTCGAAGGCCTGCTGCAGGCCTACCAGACATCGCCCTGGCTCAAAGACAACTTTGGCTTGTTGTGCTTTGGCGGCGGCGCGTTCACCCAGGCCGAGCAAGCACTTATTGCGCGCGGCGGAAGTGCGTCGAGGGTGCGGCAGATTGGCGGAAATGATGCCGTCCTGGCAGCCTGTTATCGCCATGCAACCTTGTTCGTTTATCCTTCTTTTTACGAGGGGTTCGGTATACCACCACTGGAAGCCATGTCATTGGACTGCCCAGTGGCTTGCAGCCAAACCAGTTCCATTCCAGAGGTCGTAGGTGATGCTGCGGCTTTTTTTGATCCTACTAATATTCAAGCCATGCAAGCGACACTGGAAACGCTATTGAATTCGCCCGACTCCGCGGCCGTCCTGGTGGAACGAGGACGAATCCGCCGCATGCAATTTTCATGGCGCCAATGTGCGGAAGAAACCATCGGCACCTACCGTACAGCGCTCGCCCAATGAAAGCGCTCATCTGCGGCATCAGCGGCCAGGATGGCGCATTTCTGGCTAGGCATTTGCTTGCCAAGGGCTACGAAGTGTGGGGTACCTCGCGCGACGCGCAGTTATCCACCTTCAACAACTTGCAACGCCTGGGCATCCACGAGCAAGTCAAAAAATTGTCCATGGCCACCAACGACTTCCGCAGCGTGCTCCAGGCCGTGACACGCTGCCAGCCCACAGAAATCTACAACCTGGCGGGCCAGAGTTCGGTAGGGTTATCGTTCGAGCAACCGGCAGAAGCCCTGGAGAGCATTGCCACGGCAACGCTCAACCTGCTGGAGGTGATCCGCTTCCTGGGCCTGCCCATACGCTTTTACCAGGCCGGCTCCAGCGAATGTTTTGGTGACCTCGGTGATGTGGCAGCCACCGAAACTACCCCTTTTGCGCCGCGCAGCCCTTATGCGGTGGCCAAATCAACGGCCCATTGGCTGGTCACCAACTACCGGGATACCTATGGCCTGTATGCCTGCAACGGCATCTTGTTCAACCATGAATCGGCATTGCGTCCGCCGCGGTTTGTGACCCGCAAAATCACGCAGGGCGCCGTGCAGATTGCGCGCGGTGCCAGCCAAAAATTAGTGCTGGGTGATCTCAGCATCCGGCGCGATTGGGGCTGGAGTCCGGAATATGTAGACGCCATGTGGCGCATGCTGCAGCAGGACCAGCCCCAGGATTTCGTCATCGCCACTGGCATCTCGCGTTCCCTACAAGAGTTTGTCGAAGCGGCGTTTGTCGCGGTCCTTCTCGACTGGAAAGACCATGTAGTGCAAGATGCCCAATTTTTCCGCCCTACCGAAATTCGCCAGAACCGTGGCGACGCGTCCAAGGCCTATCAGATCCTGGGCTGGAAGGCTACTATGATGATGCACGAAGTGGCATGCACAATGGTGCGGCACGAGTTGGATGCCAGCCTCACGCTGTGAGGACGCATGGGTCGCCGCATATGAAATTCAGCATCATCACTGTCGCCTTCAATAGTGGTGCCACCATCGTTGAAACCCTGCATTCGATCGCCGCACAAAGCCATGCCGAGATCGACCACATCATTGTGGATGGCGGCTCCAGCGACAACACAATAGATGCCGTGCGTGCGCACGGAACGCGTGTCAGCCATAGCATGTCCGAGCCCGACCGCGGCATCTACGATGCCATGAACAAAGGCATTGCCGCCGCCACCGGCGACATCATCGGCTTTCTGAATGCGGACGACCACTATGCCCATCCCAGAGTTTTGGCCCAGATCGCCCAGGTGTTTGGCGATACCTCGGTCGATATGGTTTTCGGAGACGTGGCATTCTTCCACCCAGCCAAGCCGAACCAGCCCATCCGACGCTACCGCTCCGACCGCTTCCGGCCCAGCCGCATCAGTTGGGGCTGGATGCCTGCCCACCCAGCCCTGTTTGTGCGACGCAGCGTGTTCGAAAGTACTGGGCTCTTCCAAATACACTTCCGCATCGCAGGCGATTTTGAATGGGTTGCACGGGCTTTTCAAAACAAAACGCTACGCTATAGGCATCTACCCGAAGTGTTGGTGCACATGCAAACGGGCGGCATCAGCACGCAAGGCTGGCGCAGTACGTTGCTGCTGAACCGTGAAGTCATTCGTGCCTGCCGAGATAACGGCATTGCCACCAACTGGTTCAAGATTTTGTCGAAATATCCGTTCAAGTTATGGGAGTATGTTCGTCCGTGAAAGTACTGGTTACTGGCGCCACTGGCTTTGTAGGGCGCGCACTACTCATGCATTTGCAAACGCTGCCTCAATTCAGCGTGCGTGCCGCTGCACGGTCGTCTACGGTGCAGAGATTTCCCCCTGGAATCGAACACATACTGGTAGGAGACTTGGATGCACACACCGATTGGCAAGCCGCCTTGGCAGGTATGGATGCAGTGGTCCACTTGGCAGCACGCGTCCATGTAATGCACGAGCACGCCAATGACCCTCTACAGGCATTTAGACAAGTCAACGTCGCTGGCAGCATAAGATTGGCGCAAATGGCCGCGCAAGCGGGCGTACAACGGCTGGTGTTCATCAGCTCCATCAAAGTCAACGGCGAAGCCACATCCGCCCACCATGCGTTCAATGAGAGCAGTCCCTGCGCCCCCCTAGACGGTTACAGCATGAGCAAACTGGAAACCGAAAAAGGCTTGAGCAACGTAGCCCAGGCCAGCGGCCTGCAGCTCACCATTCTGCGGCCTCCCCTGGTCTACGGCCATGGTGTAGGGGCCAATTTCGCTGCATTAGCACGGGCTGTCGCGCGTGGCATACCGCTGCCACTGGGCAGCATTGATAACCAACGAAGCTTGCTCGCGGTAGACAACCTGGTAGATCTCATCACCACCTGTCTCACCCATCCTGCAGCCGCCCACCAGACATTTGTGGCCAGTGATGGCGAAGATTTGTCCACCACCGCCTTGATCCAACGTATCGCCCGCGCCATGGACCGCCCAGCCTATTTGCTTCCAGCCCCCAGCTGGATGTTGACGGCCGCAGCCACACTGCTGGGCCAACGCGCGGCAGCGCAACGCTTGTGCGGCAACTTGCAAGTCGATAGCCGCAAAGCCCGCACACTGCTGGGCTGGACCCCACCTGTCACGGTCAATGAAGGTCTGCGCAGGGCCCTGTTGGCATACCGGCGATGAAGCGGCTTGTCGATTTGCTGCTGGCAATGCTGGCCCTGCTTTTACTGGCGCTGCCTTTGCTTGTCGTTGCTTTGGCGGTACGGTTGACTTCGCCAGGCCCGGTGCTGTACTGGTCGGACCGTGTTGGCAAAAATAATAGCATTTTCTCTATGCCAAAGTTCCGCTCTATGCAGGCAGGTACACCGGCAGTAGCTACACATTTACTAGCAAATCCTGCGAATTACCTGACCCCCATCGGCAACTTTCTGCGCAAAAGCAGCCTGGACGAGCTGCCCCAGCTGTGGAGCATTCTGAAAGGCGACATGGGCTTTGTGGGGCCGCGGCCTGCGCTGTTCAACCAGCACGACCTGGTGGCCCTGCGCACGGCCCAGGGTGTGCACGCACTTGTGCCAGGCCTGACAGGCTGGGCGCAGATCCACGGGCGCGACGAATTGCCGATTCCGGCCAAGGTGGCGCTAGATGCCTACTACCTGCAACACCGCTCCTTGGGGCTGGATTTTCGGATTCTGGTGATGACCTTCTTCAAGGTACTGCGCCGCGACGGCATTACGCACTAACGGCCACTGACGGGCACTGACGGGCACTGACGGCGTTTTAGAATGGTGGGTTAGGCGCAATCCGCCTTTTCCCCACAGGACTTACGCGACACCCCTGTCTGCCCAGAGGGCATCAGGGGTGCCGCGTAAGTCCTACACACTATTGCAAAACGCCTCCATGTCTGAAAACACCCTACCCCCCGCACCCGTCCAAGACGAAAACCAGCTGATTCTGGAGCGCCGCGAAAAGCTCAAAGCCATCCGCCAGCAGCAAGCCGAGGGCAAGGGTGTCGCGTTTCCCAACGATTTCAAACCCTCCGACCACGCCGCCAGCCTGTTTGAGCGCTTCAACGGCCAGTCCACCGAAGAGCTCACCGCCCTGGGCGCGACGGCCAAGGTCGCGGGCCGCATGATGCTCAAGCGCGTGATGGGCAAGGCCAGCTTTTGCACGCTGCAAGACGCGTCGTTTGGCGACACCGGCGGCCGCATCCAGATTTACATCAAGGGCGAAGACGTGGGTGCCGAGCTGTACGCCAGCTTCAAGCACTGGGACCTGGGCGACATCGTGGCGGCCGAGGGCACGGTGTTCAAAACCCGCACCGGCGAACTCTCGCTGCATGCCACCAGCATCCGCCTGCTCACCAAGAGCCTGCGCCCCATGCCCGACAAGTTCCACGGCATGGCCGACCAGGAAACCAAGTACCGCCAGCGCTACGTTGACCTGATGACCGACGTAGAGGCCCGCCAGCGCTTCATGGCACGCAGCAAGGCCGTCAGCGCCCTGCGCGAATTCATGGTGGCCCACGACTTCCTGGAAGTCGAAACACCCATGCTTCACCCCATTCCCGGCGGTGCCAATGCCAAGCCGTTCAAGACGCACCACAACGCGCTGGACCAGGAGATGTTTCTGCGCATTGCGCCCGAGCTGTACCTGAAGCGCCTGATCGTCGGCGGCTTCGAGCGCGTGTTCGAGATCAACCGCAGCTACCGCAACGAAGGTATCTCGGTGCGCCACAACCCCGAGTTCACCATGATGGAGTTCTACGCGGCCTACTGGAACTACCAGGACCTGATGGACTACACCGAAAAGCTTATCCGCGATGCCGCCCAGCGCGCTACCGGTTCGCTGCAGCTGACCTACGCGGGCAAGCCGGTCGATCTGAGCCAACCCTTCGAGCGCCTGACGATTGTGGAAGCCATCCAGAAGTACACCGAAGCCGGTGACAACGTGTTCGACCCCGTATGGCTGACCAATGCGATGAAAAAGCTCGGCCTGACCGAGGCCAAGAACAAGCTCGCCGGCCGCACCCTGGCCAGCCTGCAGGTGCTGTACTTTGAGGAAACCGTGGAAGACAAGCTCTGGCAGCCCACCTTCATCATGGAGCACCCCACCGAAATCTCGCCCCTGGCCCGCGCCAACGACGACCGCCCCGAGGTCACCGAGCGCTTCGAGCTCTACATCACCGGCCGCGAGTTCGGCAATGGCTTCAGCGAATTGAACGATGCCGAAGACCAGGCCGCCCGCTTCCAGGCCCAGGTGAATGCCAAGGACAGCGGCGACGACGAAGCCATGCACTTCGACCACGACTTCGTGCGCGCCCTGGAATACGGCATGCCCCCCACCGGCGGCTGCGGCATCGGCATCGACCGCCTGATGATGCTGCTAACCGACAGCGCCAGCATCCGGGATGTGATCCTGTTCCCAGCACTCCGAAAAGAGTAATTTATATACTTTTTAGGCTGTTAGCGCTTATTCATTAAGCGTTAGCAGCTACAAAAACCGCAGCAATCGTCAGGGTACCAGCCACAGCGCCTGCATGTAGGCGGGCTGGACCATCAAAGCATCCCATTCGGGCGCGGGGCCCACGGGCAACAGGGCCTGGCGGCGGGCTTCGCTGGCCTCGTCGGGGTGCCACTGGCCCTTGAGTTGGGCTTCGGCCAAACCTCCAAGCAAGGCATCGACCTCCTGGCCATCGCCCAGGCTCTGATTGCACAGCAGCACCAGGTCGCAACCGGCTTGCAGCGCGACGACGGCGGCCTCGGTGTAGGTCACGTCTTGGCCGTCGATCTGGCGTGCCCCTGCCATGCTCAGGTCGTCGCTGAAAATCGCCCCCTGGAAATCTAGCTTGCCCCGCAGAATCTCTTGCAGCCACTTGGCGGAAAACCCCGCCGGGCGCTTGTCCACCTTAGGGTAGACCACGTGGGCGGGCATCACGCTGGTAAGGGACGTATTGAGCCAGCCGTAGGGCGCGGCATCGTCCGCCAGGATGGCTTTCAGGCTGCGCTTGTCCACCGGAATGGCGGTGTGCGAGTCGGCGGTAACAAAGCCATGGCCAGGGAAATGCTTACCGCAGTTACCCATACCGGCCTGCAGCAAGCCGTGCATCAGGCTCTTGGCCAGCATGCTGACCACGCGCTGATCGCGGTGGAAGGCGCGGTTGCCAATCACGCTGCTGTCCCCGAAATCCAGGTCCAGCACGGGCGTGAAGCTGAAATCGACACCACAGGCGCGCAGCTCGGAGGCCAGCACGTAGCCGCAGGCGGTGGCGATGTTGGTGGCTTGCAAGGCATCGCGCATCCACAGCTCGCCCAGCACATGCATGGGCGGCAGGTGGGTGAAGCCGTCGGTCTTGAAGCGCTGCACCCTGCCCCCCTCGTGGTCCACGCAGATCAGCACGTCGGGGCGGGCTTTTTTGATGGCGCGGCACAGGGCGGTGAGTTGCGCCCGGTCTTGCCAGTTGCGGGCAAACAGAATCAGGCCGCCGACCAGCGGGTGCTTAAGGCGCTGGCGGTCGGCCTTGGTCAGGCTGGTGCCGGCAATATCAATAATGAGGGGTGCGTGTTGGGACATGGCAATAATTTATAAAAAATAGGGCTCTAGCGCAGGTAGAGCTTACGCTAGTAGCTATCAACACTATAGCAAATCGATAACCAATTACTCTCAGGCGGAAGCCTGTTCCACCACCACAAAACTCGCAGCGTAGTCCGTCTCATCGGTCACGGTCACATGCGCGCTCAGCTGGCGCTCCTCGAACCAGGTTTTCAGCACGCCGTGCAGCACGATCACCGGCTGGCCGCTGGGCAGGTTGCCGATCTCGCACAGCCGCCAGGTCATGGGCATGCGCATACCCATGCCGATGGCTTTGCTGAAGGATTCCTTGGCGCTGAAACGGGTGGCCAGATAGCGCACACCGCGCTCGACGTTGCGTTCACTGCGGCGGCGCCAGACCGCCAGCTCGGCATCGCTGAGCACCTTTTCGGCAAACCGGTCGCCGTGCCGCCCCAGGCTGGCCCGGATGCGGCGCACGTCGCAGATGTCGGTGCCGATGCCGTAAATCACCTCAAGCCCCCGGGCTGAAGGCTGCGTCAATGCAGCGCAGGTAGTCTTGCACGGTGGCGGCGTAACCGAGTTCGAGCGCGTCGGCCACCAGGGCGTGGCCGATGGACACTTCTTGCACCATGGGGCAGCCGTGCAGGAAGGTGGTGAGGTTGTCGCGGTTCAGGTCGTGGCCGGCGTTTACTCCTAGATTAATAGCTGCTGCCGCCCGTCCTGTCTGCACAAACTGCCCGACAACCTCTTGAAAATTCGGCTGACCAAAGGCGCGGGCAAAGGTTTCGGTGTACAGCTCGACGCGGTCGGCCCCCACGGCTTTGGCCAGCGCCATGGACGCGGGCACCGGGTCCATGAACAGGCTGACGCGCACACCAAGGCTTTGCGCCTCGGCAATCAACGGGCGCAGGCGCTCGCCGTCTTGCGCCAGGTTCCAGCCGTGGTCGCTGGTGAACTGGTCTTCGCCATCGGGCACAAAGGTGCACTGCTGGGGGCGGCACTGGCGAACGAAGTCCATCAGGTTCTGGAACGGATTGCCTTCAATGTTGAATTCGCGGCCGGGCCAGGCTTTAAGCAGCGCTGACAGCTCGGTCACATCTTCCGCTCGGATATGCCGCGCATCGGGCCGGGGGTGCACCGTAATGCCCTGCGCCCCCGCCTGCAGGCACAGCGTGGCCGCGCGGGCAACGCTGGGGATGCCCAGGTGGCGGGTGTTGCGCACCAGGGCCACCTTGTTGACGTTGACGGAAAGCGCGGTGCGCGCAAAAGAATTACTCATAGGGCTTGGAGGTCCATCATCAATTGCCGAGTATGCAGCGTTGCCATGCCGCAATGGTAGTGCAGCACCGCCCGCAATTGGGGCTTCAGGCCATTGAGCACCTCGGCGCAGGCGCGCAACGTAGCGGTAAACGGTGTGCCGGGCTGCAGCGATTGCTGCAGCGCCAACCACTGCGCGCCGCTGAGGCTGGCGCGGTCGTCCGCCTGGCTTTGGCGTAGGCCACCCTCGGCCACCAGGCTGTAGCGGCCTGCGGGGTCCAGCGGTTCCAGCGTCATGGTTTGCGCGTCCAGCGAGGGCAGTAGACCGATTTCGCGCAGCAGCAGCAGCTCGAACGCCCTCAACGCGGGTTGCAAGGCCTCACCATGTTCAGAGGCCAGTACTTGCACCGCGATGACGTAGGCATCGAACAGCACGGCGTGCGGGTCGTCGCGGGCCAACAGGCGCATCAGCAATTCGTTGAGGTAGTAGCCCGACAGCAGCGCGTCGCCGGTCGGCATCACATGGCCGCCCACCCACTCTGCCGCCTTGAGGGTGCGGATCTCGGCATCCCCGCCAAACGACAGCCGCAGGGGCTGCAAGGGCAGCAGGATGGGGCGGAAGTTGGAGGTGGGCTTTTTCACGCCCTTGGCCACGATGGCCATGCGGCCCTGGTGGCGGGTAAACACCTCCAGGATCAGGCTGGACTCACTCCAGTCGTAGCGGTGCAGCACATAAGCCGGTTCATCAAGCGTGCGTTTGGTGGCCATGGTAGACAAAAATTCACGCCTAGGCCTGTCGGTAGCCTGAGGGTGCTCTTGGTCAGTCTCCGTAGCCGAAAGAGCGCACGCGGGCTTCATCGTCCGCCCAACCGGAGCGGACCTTGACCCAGACCTCAATGAACACCTTGGCATCCATGAGCTTTTCCAGTTCGACGCGGGTTTCCATGCCGATGCGCTTGATGCGCTCGCCCTTGTCGCCGATCACCATGGCTTTGTGGCCATCGCGCTCGACCACGATGGTGGCGGCGATTTTCAGCAGACGCTTCTGGCCTTTGCGGGCGGGCGGCTCTTCTTCAAACTTGTCGATGATGACGGTGGAGGTGTAAGGCAGCTCGTCGCCGGTCAGGCGGAACAACTTTTCGCGCACCGTCTCTGCCGCCTGGAACTTCTCGCTGCGGTCGGTAAGCTCGTCTTCGGCGTACCACCAGCCCTGCTCGGGCAGGTACTTGGCGCAGATGGCGAACAGGCGCTCGATGTCCTTGGCGTTCTTGGCCGACATGGGCACAAATTCAGCAAATTTGTGGCGTTCTTGCATGGATTGCAGCCAGGGCGCAATCTCGGCCCGGCGGTGCACGTTGTCCAGCTTGTTGGCAATCAGCAGCACGGGGATGTCTTGCTTGAGCAGCGAAAGCACCTTGGCATCGGCCAGGGTGAAGCTACCGGCTTCCACCACAAACAGAATCAGGTCCACATCGCCCACCGCACCCAGCACGGTCTTGTTCAGCGAGCGGTTCAGGGCGTTGTTGTGGTGGGTCTGGAAACCGGGGGTGTCCACAAATACGAACTGGGTGTTTTCGCGGGTGCGGATGCCGGTGATGCGGTGGCGCGTGGTTTGCGCCTTGCGCGAGGTAATGCTGATCTTTTGGCCTACCACGGCGTTGAGCAGAGTGGACTTGCCTACGTTGGGCTTGCCGACGATGGCCACCAGGCCGCAGCGCTGGCCCGTGGTGTCGCCACCGGGAGCCACGCGTTTCAGCCCGGCCAGCATGCCTTCCAGTGAGGACAGAGCATCTTCCGGGGTGTCGGCGGATTCGGGAACGGAATCGGGAAGGGATTCGGGGTGTTGGCTTGCAGTCATTTGGAGGCTTTCACGGCGACGGCTTTGGATTGAAGTTTGACCAGCATGGCAGCCGCCGCAGCCTGTTCACCAGCGCGGCGCGAGCCGCCAATGCCGCGCTCGGCCAAGCCGAGTTCAACAATTTCACATTCCACATCGAAGGTTTGCCGGTGGGCAGCCCCCAAGGTGCTGACCACGCGGTAGGCGGGTACTTTCATTTTGCGGCCCTGCAGCCACTCCTGCAACTCGGTTTTCGGGTCTTTGCCGATCGCCTGCATCTGGGGGTTGATTTCCACCTCTTTGAACAAGCGGTGCACCAGCGCCTCGGCGGCCACATAGCCCGCATCCAGGTATACCGCGCCAATCACGGCTTCCAGGGCATCGGCCAGGATGGACGGGCGTTTTTGGCCGCCGGAGCGGGCCTCGCCCTCGCCCAGGCGCAGCACGCTGGGCAAATCCAGCACCACGGCCAGTTGGTGCAAGGTGTCTTGCTTGACCATGTTGGCCCGAACGCGGGACAGATCGCCCTCGGGCAGGTCTTTGAGGCGGGTGTAGAGCAGGCCGGCCACCGACAGGTTCAGGACCGAGTCGCCCAAAAATTCGAGCCGCTCGTTGTGGTCGGCAGAAAAGCTGCGGTGGGTGGTGGCACGCACCAGCAATTTGCTATCGGAAAAGACATGCTGCAACCGTTGCTGCAGCGCTAGAAGGCCATCGTTCACGCTATTTGCTGGTTCCGCGGTACTTGATGAGCAGATACGCAGGGCCTACCAACTCAATTTCTTTGTTGTAGGCGACGGACACCACAACCTTGTCGCCGTTCTTGGTCACTTCCAAATCCTTGCCAGATACGGACGAGATATCGTCGATGGTGGCGGCTTTGTCAAAAATAGTGCGCACTTCGGGTACGGTGTTACCAGCCTTGGATTTTTCCAGGGCTTTCAGAATTGCCTGGTGCTCAATCACGGTCGGCACCAGCTTGGCACCCACCACAAACACCGAGAAGATCACCACGCCAAAGAAAACGACACCGATGAAAGACAGGCCGCGCTGTTTGGATTTCAATGCATATTGCATAACTTACCCTTTTAAACCTAGTGGAACGCGCCGATGCGTTTGATGTTGCCAAAATTCATCCACACAAAGAAGGCCTTTCCGACGATGTTTTTGTCAGGCACAAAGCCCCAGTAGCGCGAATCCAGCGAGTTGTCGCGGTTGTCGCCCATCATGAAATACTGGCCTTCGGGGACTTTGCAGACCACGCCTTCGACGCTGTACTGGCAGTTTTGCCGAAACGCAAAGTCATCGGCCCCCTGCACAAAGGCGGGGCGGCTCTCGTCGTTGAGCAGGCGGTGCGGCTTGTCGCCCAGGATTTCTTCAAATTGCTTGAAGTAGCGCATCTGGTCTTCGTCGAAGAAGTCTGGAATCGCCTTGGTATCCAGCACTTTGCCGTTGATGGTCAGCCGCTTGTTGATGTAGGCCACTTCGTCACCCGGCACGCCCACCACCCGCTTGATGTAGTCCAGGCTGGGTTTCGGCGGGTAGCGGAACACCATCACGTCGCCACGCTGGGGGGCGGTGCCGTCGGTGATCTTGGTGTTGAGCACCGGCAAACGCACGCCGTAGTGGAATTTGTTCACCAAAATCAGGTCGCCCACCAAGAGAGTGGGGATCATAGAACCCGAGGGGATTTTGAACGGCTCAAACAAAAATGAGCGCAACAAAAACACCGCCAAAATCACCGGGAACAAGCCGGCGGTCCAATCCAGCCACCAGGGCTGCATCAGCAAACGGGCGTTGGCATCGGGCACGACCTGGTCTACCTGCGTGATACCCATTTTTTGCAGTTCGGCCAGGCGTTGAGCCGAAGCGGCCTCCAGCCGCAGCACCGCCTGCTGGCGACGGGGAAAGAAGTAAAACTTCTCCGCCAGCCAATACAAACCCGTCACCAAAGTCGCCAGAAACAGCAGCAAGGCAAAGTTGCCCTCCAGCATGCCCATGTACCAGGCCCCACCGTAGGCGACAAAAGCCGCCAGAATCATCGCCGTTAGAACTTGCATCAATCTTCCACCTGCAGAATTGCCAGAAAAGCCTCTTGCGGCACTTCTACCGAGCCGATTTGCTTCATGCGTTTTTTACCTTGTTTTTGCTTGTCAAGCAGCTTGCGCTTGCGGGAAATGTCGCCGCCATAGCACTTGGCAATGACGTTTTTCCGCAGCGCTTTGATTGTCTCACGGGCAATAATGCCCGAACCAATGGCCGCCTGGATGGCCACGTCGAACTGCTGGCGCGAAATGATCTCGCGCATCTTGGCCACCACGGCCCGGCCGCGGTACTGCGACTGGCTGCGGTGCACGATGATCGACAAGGCATCGACCTTTTCGCTGTTAAGCAAAATGTCCACCTTCACCACATCGGCCGCGCGGTACTCCTTGAACTCGTAGTCCATCGAGGCATAGCCCCGGCTCACCGATTTGAGCTTGTCAAAAAAGTCCAGCACGATCTCGGCCAGCGGCATCTCGTAGGTCAGCACCACCTGGCGGCCCTTGTAGGCCATGTTCATCTGCACGCCGCGCTTCTGGTTGGCCAGCGTCATCACCACGCCCACGTACTCTTGCGGCATGTACAGGTGCACGGTGACGATGGGTTCGCGGATTTCCTCCATGCGGCTGGAATCCGGCAACTTGGAAGGGTTTTCGACCATGGTGATGGTGCCGTCCGAGCGCGCCACCTGGTAGACCACGCTGGGCGCCGTAGTGATCAGATCCTGGTCAAATTCGCGCTCCAGGCGCTCTTGCACAATTTCCATGTGCAGCAGGCCCAAAAAGCCGCAGCGGAAGCCAAAGCCCAACGCCTGCGATACCTCGGGCTCGTAGTGCAGCGAGGCATCGTTAAGCTTGAGCTTTTCGAGCGCATCGCGCAGCGACTCGTATTCGCTGGCTTCGGTGGGGTACAGCCCGGCAAACACCTGGGGCTGGATTTCCTTGAAACCGGGCAAGGCCTCTTCGGCCGGGCCAGCGTTGTTGGGCAGCTTTTTGTCCAGCGTGACGGTATCGCCCACCTTGGCCGCCTGCAATTCCTTGATGCCCGCGATGATGAAGCCCACCTCGCCCGCCTCCAGCGACTGGCGCACCTCGGTACCGGGTGTAAACACGCCCAGATTGTCGGCGTTGTAGCAAGCGGCCGAAGCCATCATACGGATGCGCTCGCCCTTGGCCAGGCGGCCATCGACCACCCGCACCAGCATCACCACGCCCACATAGGCATCGAACCAGCTGTCGATGATCATGGCGCGCAAAGGAGCATTGGGGTCGCCCTTGGGTGAAGGCACCTTGGCCACGATGGCTTCCAGAATTTCGTCGATGCCGACGCCGGTTTTGGCCGAGCACGCAATCGCATCCGTGGCATCGATGCCAATCACGTCTTCGATTTCCAGCTTGGCGTTGTCCAGGTCGGCGTTGGGCAGATCAATCTTGTTCAACACCGGCACCACTTCCACACCCAGCTCCAGCGCGGTGTAGCAATTGGCCACGGTTTGGGCTTCCACGCCCTGGCTGGCATCCACCACCAGCAACGCACCTTCGCAGGCCGACAGCGAGCGGCTGACCTCGTAGGAAAAGTCCACGTGGCCGGGGGTGTCGATCAGATTCAGGTTGTAGATCTGCCCATCCTTGGCCTTGTAGTGCAGGGCCGCGGTTTGCGCCTTGATCGTGATGCCGCGCTCTTTTTCGATGTCCATCGAATCCAGCACCTGGGCTTCCATTTCGCGTTCGGCCAGACCGCCACAGCGTTGGATCAAGCGGTCTGCCAGCGTTGATTTGCCATGGTCGATGTGCGCGATGATTGAGAAATTTCTGATGTTTTTCATCAACGAAAAGCTTTACTTAAAGTGAAATCACTTGCGCGGCCCTGGCTGCACTGAGCCCCAGGTCCATGCAAATCATGGGGAGTAAACGAAAAAAGGGCGCGTCGAAAACGAACGCGCCCTGAACCAACAATCTTTGGCAACTGCGATAGCTGGAGCTTTATTGTAGGCAAAAAGCCTGGCTTGCAAAGTCCGGACAACCGGGCAGGTCATGCGTTGCAGCGCCACAACATAGATCTTATGCACAATGTATTCACAGGGCGGTGGATAGGTTTCTGGACAACTTGTGGGTGGTTTGTGGACCACCTGCGCACCATGGGGAGGCTTCCCGCATCGTGGTTTCCAGCATTTTTGATATGTCCAAAACCTACCAAGCAGACCGCTGATTCTATCCAAAATCGTTACTAGACCTTTTTAAAGTTAGTGATCGCAAACTTCCAACCTATTTCTAAGGGCCAGAAGAAATTTGCATAGCAGTGCGGTTTCCCTGGATTTCCCTTGAATATGGGCTCCAAAACCCCAGCAGTCTGTACGGATTAGGGGTTTGGGGGCCCACCGCACTTACTTCACAGGCCGGATCAATGCGTATTGAGCCCACTCCCCGCGGCGCAGCAGGAGGTTGATGGGCTTGTTTTTGTCCATCTTGGCCACAGCAGCCTCAAACTCCTTGACACTGTTGACCTCGGCGTTGGCAATCGCCACGATCACGTCGCCCTCTTTGACACCGGCACGGGCGGCACCTTCAGTGGCGCTATCGACCTTGACACCTCCTTTGAGCTTGAGCTCTTTCTTTTGCGTATCGGTCAGCTCGCTCACCACCAGGCCCAGTTGCTGCCCAGCAGACGAGGCCTTGGGCTTATCTTCTTTGCCAGAAGCTTTTTTGACGGGTTTATCGTCTTCAATCTCGATGATGGACACCGTCAGTTCCTTGGTGGCCCCGCGGCGGAACACGGTCAGGCTGCTCTTGGAGCCGGGCTTGGTATTGCCCACCAAGCGCGGCAGGTCGGAAGATTTTTCGATCGTCTTGCCGTCGAATTTGGTGATGATGTCACCGGCTTCCACACCGGCCTTCTCTGCCGGTGAACCGGTTTCGACACCGCGCACAAACGCACCCTGCGCCTTGCCCAGGCCGACCGATTCCGCCACTTCCTTGGACACGGTTTCAATCTGCACACCAATACGGCCACGCGAAACACGGCCCGAGGCGCGCAACTGGTCGCTCACACGCGAAGCTTCGTCGATGGGAATGGCAAATGAAATGCCCATGAAGCCGCCCGAGCGCGAATAGATCTGGCTGTTGATACCCACCACCTCACCACGCATATTGATGAGCGGCCCGCCGGAATTACCGGGGTTGATGGCCACGTCGGTCTGGATAAAGGACAAATAGTCACCCGTATCGCGCTGTTTGGCGCTGACGATGCCCGCGGTAACAGTGTTGTCCAGGCCAAAGGGCGACCCAATCGCCATCACCCACTCGCCCACTTTAAGGCGGCTTACATCACCCAGCTTGACGGCGGGCAAACCAGTCGCGTCGATCTTGACCAGGGCCACGTCGCTGCGCTTGTCAAAACCGATGATCTTGGCCTTCAACTCACGTTTGTCGGTCAAAGTGACCACAACCTCGTCCGCACCTTCGACCACATGGGCGTTGGTCATGATGTAGCCATCGGTGCTCAGGATGAAACCAGAACCCACGCCGCGCGGTACCTCTTCTTCAGGCTGCTGCTGGGGCTTTTGCGGGCGCGGCGTTTGGCGCGGCATGTTCGGCGCATTAGGGATCGGCACGCCGAAACGCTTGAAGAATTCCAGCATGTCTTCGTCCATGCCATTGCCTTGCGCCGCGTGGGCCGAGGCTTTTTCCAGTGTGCGGATATTGACCACCGACGGCCCCACCTGCTCCACCAAATCGGTGAAGTCCGGCAAAGTGCGGGTTTGGGCCCACACCGGTGCGCTCGGTAGCAAGCTTGCCACCGACACCAAAGCCATGCTGCACACCACAGCAGCGGAACGGATATTTTTCAAACTGACTTGGAGCATCGTCCATCCCTTCACAAAAAATACAAGAAAAGCCCTACTTCGCCCGCGTGAGCCCTTGGACAAACACCTTTAAGGTGGTTTGTGGAGCCTCGCCCACGGCCGTCAACCACCATGCGCCCATACGGCGGGTGAGTGATTGGGTCGCGCCTACAGCCATCGCACCCTCTTGAACATGGCGCTGGGGCTCGTAGGCCTCGGCAAACAAGGACACCGAGGCCAGGCCATCCGAGAAAATCCACTGCACCGTGCTGTCAGCAGACCCACCTACCGAACGGCGGAAGCAGCTCATAGGTTTGAAGCCAGGTACACCATTTTTCAAGACCCAGCCCTCTGACAAGGCCGTGGTTTTGACCATCGCTGCCGTCTCCACCTTGTAGCCCGCCGTGTTGGCCATCATTTGGCCCAGTTTGTCCATCTTCACGGGCGCGTCGAGTTGCAGCTCCGAGAAGGCCGCCTGCTCCAGCACCTGGCCCTCAACATCCAGGGTCTGCAGCTTGACCACCAGGCCGCTCTTCTTTTCGCTCCAGATGCGGTAGCCGTAGCGCAGGCTGTCTTTGGGCTTGAGAACCACCACATCGGCGTCGAAACCGGCAACCCGGTCACTACCGACCAATTTGGCCGCATAAAACGCGGGGATAGAGAAATCCCCCGCCTCCAACAAATTAGGGAACAGGCCCAGGGATTCGCGCTTTTCAGCCACCGCCACCTTGGTTTCAGGCAAAAAAGTGATGACCTGGTCGTTGTGGCGGAAGGTGGAGCGCGGCGCACCGGTCAAGGATTCGACCCGCTCCATCTGCTGCGCACCATCGCACACATGCCAAATCCGCGCGCTCGACATGCTGCCCGGGCCATAGGACACCACAAAGGTGCCGATGTAGGCGCGCTTGCCTGAAGCCTCGTGCATGCGCATCAGCCATTCGCTGACCGTGCGCTCGGCGGCGGAAACGGCAGCAGCCGACTCTGCGGGCAATGGCGGCGCGGCGGCATGGGCCAGAGGCAATAGAGTCGGCCATAGTGCCGCCCAAAGTGCAGCCAGCAGCAATCCTTGGCGGGTTTTCATGGACATATTGCGGGTGTACTGCCCCTTTAGCGGGCGGGAATCTCGTACGTGGCATTGCTGATAAAGCCCGCAGGCATCTGCAAGGCCGAAGTGCCACCAAACTGTTTATGCGCCGCCATCAGCGCGTCCAGGCGCGCATCGCGCAACATGGTCTGGGGGGCTGCGACCGCGGTATTGGCCTGCGCCACAGCTTGCAGCACAGGCGCGGCGGGTGTCACTTGCGCCAGTTGCTGGCCAATTGGTAAGACTCCCAAACCACCGGCAACATTCCAGCCCACAGCGACAACAGCCAACAAAGAGGCTACGCCTGCCACCATCTTCCAACCAAAGCTGGGTGCATTGGCAGCAACATCGTCAGATTTATCTTGGGCATCAACCAAGGCCTTAGCGCTTGATTCATATGCGGCTATAGCTATCAAATTAGTAGTATTAACGGTGGGAGCCAAAACCGGCTCCAAAGCCAGTCGGCTCTGGAAGCGGGCCAAAAAGCCCTGGTCATCGGCACAAAAAGCCAGGTCGTTGGAGCGCAACACATCGCCCACCACGTGGTAGGCGTGCCAGGTGGCCTGGGCTTCGGACTGCTGCGCCACGCGCTCGACCGCCAGCGCAAACGCCTCGCCGCGCAGCTGCCCATCGGCCAATGCCGACAGGGCATCTTGCGGTGTGTCAATGTGTTTTTTGGTCATGTTCTTCACCTTGCTTACTAATTTGTGCTCACCAACTCATCACTAACTCTTACCAACGCTTGCCGGACTGGTTTTCCAGCAAGGGCTTCACCCGCGCTGAAATCGCCTCCCGGGCGCGGAAAATGCGCGACCGCACCGTACCAATCGGGCACTGCATCATTTCTGCAATGTCCTCGTAGCTCATGCCTTCAATCTCACGCAAGGTCACGGCTTGGCGCAAATCTTCGGGCAGCGCCTCCAGGGCGACGTTGACTGCATTCGAGATTTGCTTGGCTGCCAGCATCGTGTCCGGAGTGTCGGGACTGGTTGGTTCATTCTTTCGGTAGTAAGTTTCATCCTCGTCATCAGAAGGTCGCATCGCGGCCTCGGACACTGTGGGATCGCGCTTGAAATCCATCAAAGTCTTCTTAGCAGTATTGATGGCAATGCGGTACAGCCAGGTGTAGAACTGCGCATCACCCCGGAATTTGGGCAGTGCGCGGTAGGCGCGGATGAAGGTTTCCTGGGCAATGTCCTCCACCAGGTCCACATCACGCACCATGCGGCCGATCAGGCGCTGGATACGGCGCTGGTACTTGACCACCAGCAGGCCGTAGGCCCGTTGGTCGCCCGCCACGGTGCGCTCGACCAGCATCAGGTCGCTATCGGTGGCCGTGGCCGGGGTGGTCAGAAGAGGCGGGGGTAGTGCAGTCATGGTTCAGATCCGAGCGCACTATTGGTTTCATTTTGCGGTCTGGCGGGCGAATATACCGCACGGCGCAGGGCGTGCCAGTACAGGGGCTGGCTTGCCCGCTCAGCCCAGCACCACAGCGGCCGTCCTGCATCCGGGCGCAGCCGCAGCAGCAGATGGTGTTGCAAATCAAGATGGGCACTGACATGCACCGTGCAAGCCACGTCGTTAGCGGTCCAGAACCATTGCTGGCCGTCCCAGCGCAGGGCCGCTACGGGTGTTTTCCACCATCCAAACACGGCCAGCAGGCCCGCACCCACCACGGCCAGAACTGCGACACCCTGCCGCCAGCCCAGCACGTCCACCTGCCAGCACCAGAGCGCTACGGTGGCCGCGCCCAGCAGCCACAGCGCAGCCTGCACACCCGCCTGAAAACGCGAACGCCCCACCGGATAACTTACCGGTGGGGCGTTGTGCATCGGGATGGTAGCTTCAGGGGCGGCTTAAACGCGCTTGAACACCAGCGTACCGTTGGTGCCGCCGAAGCCAAAGTTATTCTTCACCGCCACGTCGATCTGCATGTCCCGGGCTGTGTTGGCGCAGAAGTCCAGGTCACATTCCGGGTCCTGGTTGAAGATGTTGATGGTGGGCGGACTTTTTTGGTGGTGCAGCGCCAGCACGGTAAAGACGCTTTCAATGCCGCCCGCGCCGCCCAGCAAGTGGCCGGTCATGGATTTGGTGGAGTTGACCACCAGTTTCTTGGCATGGTCGCCAAACGCCAGTTTGATGGCATTGGTTTCGTTCGCGTCGCCCAGGGGCGTAGAGGTGCCGTGGGCGTTCAGGTAATTGACCTGGTCGGGATTGACACCGGCGTTCTTCAAGGCCATCTGCATGGAGCGGCGGGGGCCGTCCACATTGGGTGCGGTCATGTGGAAGCCGTCGCCACTCAGGCCAAAACCAACGATTTCAGCGTAAATCTTGGCACCGCGCGTCTTGGCGTGTTCGTATTCTTCGATCACCAGCACGCCTGCGCCTTCACCCAGCACAAAGCCATCGCGGTCTTTGTCCCAGGGGCGGGAAGCGGTGGCAGGGTCGTCGTTACGGGTGCTCAGGGCACGGGCGGCGGCAAAGCCCCCCAGGCCCAGCGGCGACATGGTGGATTCGGCACCGCCCGCCACCATCACGTCGCAGTCACCGTACTCAATCATCCGGGCCGACACGCCGATCGCGTGCAAGCCGGTGGTGCAGGCCGTCGCAATGGCAATATTCGGACCTTTGAATCCAAATTTGATCGACACGTGGCCCGAGATCATGTTAATGATCGAGGCCGGTACAAAAAATGGGGAAATGCGCCGCGCGCCCCGGCTGGTGTACTCGGCATGCGTCTGCTCGATCATCGGCAAACCGCCAATGCCGGAGCCAATGTTGCAGCCGATGCGCGTGGCCTCTTCGGGATCCAGTGCGTCGCCGGTGGCCAGACCAGCATCAGCCACCGCTTCAATCGCCGCCGCCAGCCCGAGGTGGATGAAGCGATCCATGTGGCGCGCTTCTTTCTCAGGGATCAGGGTATTGATGTCAAAGCCTTTGACTTCGCCGCCAAATTTGCATGAGAAAGGGCTGGCATCAAACGACTTGATCAAGTCAATACCCGACTGGCCGGCCAACAAAGCCGACCATGCATCGCCCGCAGTATTACCTACGGGGCTGATGCAACCTAAACCTGTGACGACGACACGACGACGGGACATAAATGTGGGGGGTGTGGTGGGCAGCGAGATGCTGCAATGTGCTGCAAAAAACGGCACTTGGTGCCGTTTATGTCTACTGGTGTCAAACGGCTGCATCCACACGCGGGTGGTAAACAGCCAGTCGATACAGAGGCGGGTTAGCCCTTGGGATGGCTGGTCGCGTAGTCGATGGCGTTTTGCACGGTGGTGATCTTCTCGGCATCTTCATCCGGAATCTCGATGCCAAACTCATCTTCCAGTGCCATCACCAGTTCGACGGTGTCCAGCGAGTCGGCACCCAGATCGGCCACAAAAGACTTTTCGCTGGTGACTTGGGCTTCTTCCACACCCAGTTGTTCGGCAATGATTTTTTTAACGCGTGCTTCGATATCGCTCATAGTTCCCTCTGAGGGTTGTAAAAGAATCCGTGATTTTAGCCGGGCTGCAGAAGATCCCCTGCCCAGACTGCCGTACGGATAGAACGGCTGGATTTTGTGTGACTAAGTCCCTTGACCGCAGCCACAGAATGCTTACATGTACATGCCGCCGTTGACGTGCAGCTCCTGGCCCGTCACATAGCCCGCCTGGGGCGATGCCAGATAGGCCACCGCATGCGCCACATCGGCGGGCAAGCCCAGGTGGCCCAGCGGAATTTGCGCCAGCAAAGCGGCTTGTTGCGCTTCGGCCAGGCTTGCCGTCATCTCGGTGCTAATAAAGCCCGGTGCTACGCAGTTGACCGTTATGTTGCGCGAACCGAGTTCACGCGCCAAGGCCCGCGTCATGCCCGCCACACCGGCTTTGGCGGCGGCGTAATTGGCTTGGCCCGGGTTGCCCGAGGCCCCCACCACGGAGGTGATGCTGATGATGCGGCCATAGCGCTGCTTCATCATGGTGCGCATCACCGCGCGGCTCATGCGGAACACGGCTTTCAAATTGGTGTCCAGCACGTCGTCCCAGTCGCTGTCTTTCATGCGCATGGCCAGCGTGTCGCGGGTGATGCCCGCGTTATTGACCAGCACCTGCAGGCCGCCAAACTCTTTGGCGATGCTACCGATGACGGCCTCGGCCTCGGCCAGGTCGTTGACGTTGAGCTTCTTGCCGCTGCAACCGGGAAAGGCGGCCAGCGCTTGGCTGATCGCTGCGGCACCCGCATCGCTGGTGGCAGTGCCAACGACCTTCAGGCCGCGCTGCGCCAGTTCCAGCGCGATGGCCGCACCGATGCCGCGCGAAGCGCCTGTGACCAAGGCCACCTGGCCAGAAAATTCAGCGGCGCTCATTCGGCGGCTCCTAATAGTCGGGACTGGACCTCGGCCATGCTGGCGGGGTCGAACAAAGGCAGGCCAACCAAACCCGCATCGATCCGCTTGACCATACCGGCCAGCACCTTGCCGGGGCCGCACTCGACCAGAGTGGTCACGCCGCGGGCCTTAATGGCCGCTACGCACTCGACCCAGCGCACCGGACCAAAAGCCTGGCGCACCAGGGCATCGCGGATACGGTCGGCATCCGACTCCACCGCCACATCAATATTATTGACCACCGGAATCTGCGGCGCGGCAAACGCGGTCTGCGCCAATTTCTCGCGCAGCTTCATGGCCGCGGGCTGCATCAGGCTGGAATGGAACGGGGCCGACACCGGCAAAGGCAGGGCCCGCTTGGCACCGCTGGCCTTGAGGACTTCGCAGGCTTTGTCCACCGCAGCCTTGCTGCCCGCAATCACGGTCTGGCCGGGGTCGTTGAAGTTCACTGCCTCCACCACCTCGCCCGCAAATTCGGGGCCTAAAGCACGCATCGCGCTGGTCACATCTGCGCAACCAGCTATCACTTTAGTAGCATCCAGTCCCAGAATGGCGGCCATGGCACCGACACCTACCGGTACCGCGTCTTGCATGGCCTGGGCCCGAAAACGCACCAGCGGCGCGGCCTGGGCCAGCGTCAGTACGCCAGAAGCCACCAGAGCAGAATATTCGCCCAGCGAATGGCCAGCCACCACGACAGGCACTGCGCCGGTCTCGTCCATCCAGGCACGGTAGGCGGCGACGGCGGCCACCAGCATCACCGGCTGGGTGTTGGTAGTCAGGGCCAAAGCTTCCTTGGGGCCGTCCTTGATCAGCAAGGCCACGTCTTCGCCCAGGGCATCGGAGGCTTCTTGCAGGCTCTGGCGCACCACGGGGTGGTCGCCCCAAGCATCGAGCATGCCAACGGACTGGGAACCCTGGCCGGGAAATATAAAAGCGAAATGGTTCATGGATTTTATAGGTCAAAAATGCCGCTAGCGCTTATTCAGCTTGGGCAGAATGCTACAAATTAAGCAGCACCGCGCCCCAGGTAAACCCGCCACCCACACCTTCGAGCATGAGGGTCTGGCCCTGTTTGATCTGGCCGCTGCGCACGCCCGCGTCCAGAGCCAGGGGAATCGACGCAGCCGAGGTGTTGCCGTGCTGGTCCACGGTCACGATAACCTTGTCCATGGACATCTTCAGTCGCTTGGCCGTGCCCTGCATGATGCGGATATTGGCCTGGTGCGGAATCAGCCAGTCGATATCGTCGTGGGTTTTACCGGCCTTGGCCAAGGTGGCGCGGGCGGCTTGTTCCAGCACGCCCACCGCCAGTTTGAATACT
Organism: Rhodoferax sp. RT5P35; assembly: GCF_056521385.1. Classification (NCBI taxonomy): domain Bacteria; kingdom Pseudomonadati; phylum Pseudomonadota; class Betaproteobacteria; order Burkholderiales; family Comamonadaceae; genus Rhodoferax; species Rhodoferax sp. RT5P35. The sequence goes on from NZ_JBWMAX010000006.1 coordinate 190,088, forward strand.
GCCGGGCCGTCCATGGTGAGCATGGCGTTACCCACTACCGCCCCGCCCGACACTTGGCCGGGCACACACAAGATGCCCACGTGCTTGCCATCCGCATGCAGGTCGCTGGCCAGAATGCCCGGCGTGTCCGAGGCTTCCAGCACCACCGCACCCGCACCGTCGCCAAACAATACGCAGGTGGTGCGGTCGGAGAAATCCAGAATGCGCGAGAACACCTCGGCCCCGATCACCAAGGCTTTGCGGGCTGTGCCGGTGCGAACCATCGCATCGGCCACCGTCAGGGCATAGACAAAACCGCTGCACACGGCCTGCACATCAAACGCTGGGCAACCGTGGATGCCGAGCTTGTTTTGCACGATGCAGGCGGCCGAAGGGAAAATCATGTCGGGCGTGGATGTGGCGACGATGATCAGGTCGATGTCCTGGGCCTGGATGCCGGCTGCCTCCAGCGCCTGCCGGGCGGCATGCACCGCCAGATCGCTGCAGGTGACATCGGCATCGGCAAAGTGGCGGGCCCGGATGCCGGTGCGCTCCACAATCCACTCGTCCGAGGTCTCCACGCCTTTGGCGGCCAGTTCGGCCACCAAATCGGCGTTGGTTAGTCGAAGGGGGGGAAGGTAGCTACCGGTGCCGGTGATGCGGGAATAAAGACTCGTCATGCGCTCATGGTTGCGGTCGTGTCCAGTGCACTGGCCGCAGATGCCGCCAAAAGCGGCGCTGCATGCGCAATGCGGGCCTGGACACGGTCCAGCAGGTTGTTTCGGGCTGCATCATACGCCCGGTGCAACGCCTGCTCAAACGCAAATGCGTCGGCCGAACCATGACTTTTGAACACCAAACCACGCAAACCCAAAAGGGCCGCGCCGTTGTAACGCCGGTGGTCCATGCGTTTTTTAAGCGCTGTTAGCACCGGAGTGGCGAGCAATGCCGTAAATTTGGTAAAGATATTGCGCGAGAACTCGGCGCGCAAAAAATTGACGATCATATTGGCCAGGCCTTCGCTGGTTTTCAGCGCCACATTGCCCACAAAACCGTCACACACGATGATGTCGGTAGTACCGACAAAAATATCGTTGCCTTCGACGTTGCCGTAGAAGTTCAAATCGCCCGCGCGCGCAGCCGCGCGCAGCAATTCACCCGACAGCTTGATGGTCTCATTGCCCTTGATGGCCTCTTCGCCAATATTGAGCAGACCGACCGTGGGATTTTCGTTATCGCTGAGCACCGACACCAGGGCCGAGCCCATCACCGCAAACTGCAGCAAATGCTCTGCCGTGCAGTCCACATTGGCACCGAGGTCCAGCACCGTGGTGGCACCGCCTTTGGCATTGGGAATTTGCCCGGCAATCGCGGGGCGGTCGATGCCGTCCAGGGTTTTGAGCAGATACCGTGCAATCGCCATCAAGGCACCGGTATTGCCCGCCGATATCGCCGCCTGGGCCGCACCGAGCTTCACCTGGTTGATCGCCACGCGCATGGAAGAGTCTTTCTTCTTGCGCAGGGCGATTTCAATCGAGTCATCCATGCCCACCACTTCGCTGGCCGCCACAATCTGGGCGCGCGGATGCACAAAACCCGCCAGACTGGTAGGCAAGCCCACCAACAGCAGCGAAACCCCAGGAGTATTGTCCAGAAAATGGCGACAGGCAGGCAGCGTGACGCTGGGGCCGTGGTCACCACCCATGCAGTCCACAGCGAGTGTAATCATGGTGTGGCAGTGCCGAAGGGCGCACTAACTTTCATGGAATCGGGTGCAGAGCACCCCGAACCATGAAAGTTGTTTCACATTGGGCCTGGAAAGTGCAAACATCAAAACAAAGGCCCGTGGCTACGGGTTGCGTAGCACCGGGCCTTGGATGGTGAGCGCAGATCAGGCTTCAGATTTGTTCTTCAGCACCTGGCGGCCACGGTAGAAACCGTTGGGGCTGATGTGGTGGCGCAGGTGGGTTTCACCGGTGGTGGATTCCACTGCAATACCGGGCACGTTCAGTGCGTTGTGCGAACGGTGCATACCGCGCTTGGAAGGGGACTTTTTGTTTTGTTGGACGGCCATGGTGGGCTCCTATATCAATTTGGTTCAAATACGTTTAAAACTAAACGCTAGAAGATTAGACAATCACGACAGGCCACTCAACTTTGAAGTCAAAATGCTCAAAGCCTTTTCGCGCTGAGCCTTAGATTATAGCCCAAGCTTGCCGGGTAAGGCTAGCCACTAGTCAGCACCCTCGCCACGCAGCTTGGCCAGCGCAGCAAAAGGATGGGGCTTTTCTGACAAAGCCGCCTCAAAAGCCGGGTCCGCTACCGCCAGCGTCACCTCTACCGGACACTCGTCGTGGCGGGGTACCAGGGGAATTTCCATTAAAAGCTCGTCTTCCACCAAAGTGGCCAGATCGAATGCGGGGTCGAGCGCCAGGATGTCCTCTTCGGACTCGTCGTCCAGTGCGGCAGCGGTTTCTTCGTCGGCGACAAAACGAAACGAACGGTCAATGGCCAAAGGAATATGGATCGGGGTCAGGCAGCGCTGGCAGGTCATGGGCAGGCAGGTATCGGCCTGGATATGCAGCCAGATTTCAGGCTCGCCGCTGGACACGGGGCGAAGCTCGCCTTGGGCGCTCCAATTAACAGTCAAATCAGCCTCTGGCCCAGACGCTTCTTGCGCAAGTCGCTCGTATTTTAGTAGCAATTCCTGGGCGGAGCGGGTGCCTGCCGCTTGCGCGAAAGCGCGCACGTCCAGGGGGGTGGAAGCAATCTCGGTTTTCATGGGCACAGTGTAAGAGAATCCTTGGATGCATTCCCCTTTGCCCTCCCCTCCCCCCCGCGCCCTGGTCTTGGGCTCGACTTCGCGCTACCGCAGCGAGCTACTGCAGCGCCTGCGCATCCCCTTTGAAATTGCTGCGCCGGACGTAGATGAAACCCCGCTGGCCGGGGAATCGCCCAGGGACCTGGCCATGCGCCTGTCCCTGGCCAAAGCCCGCGCCGTGGCCGCCCGCTTTCCGCAGGCTGTGGTCATCGGTTCCGACCAGGTGGCGGATTTGCACGGTGAGCCGCTGGGCAAGCCCGGCAACCACGCCAATGCTGTAGCGCAATTGCGCCGGATGCGTGGCCACACCGTGGTGTTCCAGACCGCGCTGTCGGTGGTCTGCCTGGACACCGGCTTTGCCCAAAGCGCGCTGGCCCCGGTGCAGGTACGCTTTCGCGATCTCAGCGATGACGAAATCGAAACCTACCTGCAGGCCGAGCAACCCTATGACTGCGCGGGCAGCGCCAAAAGCGAAGGCCTGGGCATCAGCCTGCTGGACAGCATAGACAGCGACGACCCCACCGCCCTGATCGGCCTGCCACTGATACGCACCTGCCAATTGCTGCGCGCTGCGGGTGTGGTACTGCTATGACCCCCGGAAAACTCTACTTAGTCCCCGCACCGCTGGACTTCGGCTGCGCCACGCTCACGCCGCTGGAGGAGGTAATGCCGCTGGGCACACTGCGTGTGGCCGCCCGCCTGCAGCACTGGGTCTGTGAAAACGCCAAGACCACCCGCGCCTACCTGAAACGGGTGGACGCGCTGGTGCCCCTCGCTCAGCCGCTCCAAGCCTTGCAGATCCAGGAACTGCCACGCGAAGTGCACAAAAAAGGCGACCACAGCGGCAACTTCGATGCCAAACCCCTGCTGGCCGCCGCCCTGCGGGGCGCAGACATCGGCCTGGTCAGCGAAGCGGGCATGCCTGCGGTGGCCGACCCGGGCTCGTCGGTGGTGCGTGCGGCGCACGAGCTGGGGCTGGAGGTGGTGGTACTGGTAGGCCCGGTGTCGCTGCTGCTGGCGCTGGCAGCCAGCGGTTTGAACGGGCAGAACTTTGCGTTTGTGGGCTACGTGCCCCAGGCCGAGCCAGAACGCGGCCAGAAAATCCGCGAACTGGAAGCCTTGGCTTTGAAAACCGGGCAGACCCAGATATTCATCGAAACACCCTACCGCAACATACCCCTGCTGCAGGGATTGCTACAGACTTTGCAGCAAAACACCCGCTTGGCCGTCAGCAGCGGAATGACTTTGGCCGAACCCCGCACGGTGAGCGACACGGTGAAAGGCTGGCAGCAAAAAAACAAGGCGGGTCTGGTCACTGACCAGCCCGCCGTGTTTGCGATTGGCCGCTAAAGGCTTAGCGCAATGCCGAAACGCTCTGCAAGGCGCGGATAGAACCTTCGCCGATGGCGGCACCGAAGCGCTTGGCCAGACGTTCCGCCACGTTTTCGCGGCGGGTGTAATCCACCAGCTCTTCGGCCTTGACGACCTCGCGGGCCACGTAATCCAGGTTACCCAGATGGTCGGCCAGACCCATTTCCACGGCCTGCTGGCCGCTCCAGAACAGGCCGCTGAAGGTTTCCGGGGTTTCTTTCAGGCGTTTGCCACGCCCAGCCTTCACCGCGTCGATGAACTGGGTGTGGATCTGGTCCAGCATAGTTTGGGCGTAGGCCCGTTGTTTTTCGGTTTGCGGGCTGAACGGGTCCAGAAAACCCTTGTTTTCACCGGCGGTCAACAGGCGGCGTTCCACGCCCAGCTTGTCCATCAGGCCGGTGAAGCCAAAGCCGTCCATCAGCACGCCAATGCTGCCGACGATGCTGGCCTTGTCGACAAAAATCTGGTCTGCTGCCACGGCAATGTAGTAGGCGGCCGAGGCGCAGCTTTCTTCCACCACGGCATACACCGGCTTGTTGTACTTCTTTTTGAGGCGCCAGATTTCGTCGTTGATGATGCCGGCCTGCACCGGACTGCCGCCGGGCGAGTTGATCAGCAAGACCACGGCCTGGGCACCCTCGTCCTCGAAGGCACTGCGCATTGCAGCCACCACAAATTCGGCCCCGGCATCGGCACCCGAGGCGATTTCGCCCTTGATTTCCACTACCGCGGTGTGGGCGGTGGTTTTGTCGGTGCTGGGCGCGGTGCGCGACAGGCCGATCCACGCTGCCGCCACCAGACAGACCAGCCAGGCCAGGCGGACGAAATTGCGCCAGCGGCGGGCGGTTTTTTGCTCGGCCAGCGCGGCAAAAGCCAGTTTCTCCAGCGTGGCGCGCTCCCAGCTCGGGGTGTCGGTGGGGTTGCGGCCTGCCGCGCTCCCAGAACTTCGCTCAGGCGGCGCGGGGGCGTGGGGTTCACTGGGAAGGATCGGGTCGGTCATGGTTAAAACTCAACAGGTTGCAGTTGGGCGCGAGTATGCCAGTGCACCACTCCGCCGGACTCGGACAGGGCTATCTTCACCAGCCCTCCGCGGCAGGGGCCACCGCCACATTCGCCAGTGTCGGGCCGGTAAGCCGCGCCGTGGGTGGCGCACAGCAGCCATTCGCCGGAATCGTCGAAGATGCGGTTCGGCTGGTAGTCCAGCTCCATGGGCACATGGGTGCAGCGGTTCAGGTAGGCATGGGCCTGGCCGTTGTAGCGGATGGCAAAAGCCCGGCAGGTCTCGCCCCGGTAGGCCACATCAAACGGCACGGCATCGCCACCGTCGCTCAGCTCAGTCGTATTGCAAAGGAGAATTTCTTGCACGGTGTACAGCTCCCAAAATCAGCCATGCGCCAGCAGCCAGGCGTGTAGTTCGGCTACCGAATGCGCCACAAAGCGTGGTTTCAATGCCGCAAACGCCTCGGTGGTGTGCGCACCGTAGCCCACTCCCACACTGGCGCAGCCGGCGTTGACGGCCATCTGCAGGTCGTGTGTGGTGTCGCCCACCATCAGGGTGCGTTGAGGGGGGACGCCAAATTCGCGCATCAGCTCCTGCAGCATGCGGGGGTGCGGTTTGCCTTGGGTTTCGTCGGCGGTGCGGGAGCCATCAAACAGGCCGTGCAGCTCCACCGCCTGCAAGGTTTCATCCAGACCGCGGCGCGATTTGCCGGTGGCGACCACCAGGCAGTGCTGGCGGGCCTTCAACGCGGCCAGCATGGGCAACACTCCGGCAAACAGGCTGATGTCGTGCTGGTGCGCCAGGTAATGGTGGCTGAAGCGCGCACCCAACGCAGCGTGCTGGGCGGCAGGTACATCGGGCGCCGCATGGGCCAGCGCAGGAATCAGGTCCATGCCGATCACGTACGAGGCCGCCGCATCGCTGGGCACGGTGCCGCCCACGTCGCGCACCGCCTCTTGGATGCTGCGGGTAATGATGGCCGTGGAATCGAACAGCGTACCGTCCCAATCGAAGGCAATCAGGTCAAACTGACGCATTGCGTTAGACATGCGACGGGCTCCATATTTTTACTATGTAGTTAACGAGAGCGCACCCACCAGAAACACCGTGGAACCAGCTTTGCCGGGCCACTGGTGTTGCCCCCTGCATGGGGGTTGGCGGCCACATGCAGTGGGCAAGCCTGGGGGTGTTCAAATTACCTGCCATAGACATCCTCAAAGCGCACGATGTCGTCTTCGCCCAGATAGCTGCCAGACTGCACTTCGATCATTTCCAGCTCGACCCGGCCCGGGTTCTCCAGCCGGTGGGTCGTGCCCAACGGGATGTAGGTGGATTCATTCTCGGTGACCAAAAAGGTCTCGGTGCCGCGCGTCACCTTGGCGGTACCGGACACTACGATCCAGTGCTCGGCGCGGTGGTGGTGCATTTGCAGCGACAGGGTGCCACCAGGTTTAACCACGATACGCTTGACTTGAAAGCGGGCACCGTTGTCCACACTGTCGTACCAGCCCCAGGGACGGAACACCTTGCGGTGCAGTTGCCCTTCGGAACGGCCTTGTTTCTTGAGGCTTTCGACGATCTTTTTCACGTCCTGGGTCTTGTCCTTATGGGCCACCAGGATCGCGTCGGCGGTTTCCACCACCACGATGTCGTCCACGCCCACGCAAGCGATCAGACGGCCTTCGGACAGGGCCAGGGTGTTGCGGCAGTCGTGCAGCAGCACATCGCCCTGGGCCACGTTGCCCGCGCCGTCCTTGGGCAGCACTTGCCACAGCGCATCCCAGGCCCCCACGTCGGACCAGCCCGCCGCCAGCGGAATCACCACGCCGGGCGGCAAACCGGCTTGACCCGAGGCGATGCGTTCCATCACCGCGTAGTCGATGGAGTCGCTGGGACAGGCGGCAAACAGCTCTTTGCCCACGCGCACGAACTCGCCGTCGGTGCTACCCGCATCCCAGGCGGTCTGGCAGGCCGCCAGGATGTCGGCCCGGCACACGGCCATGGCCGCTAGCCACAACGAGGCTTTGACCATGAACAGGCCGCTGTTCCACGAGTAGGTGCCCGCGTCCAGATAGCTTTGGGCCGTAGCCTGGTCGGGCTTTTCAACAAACCGGGCGATGGTGAATGCGCCGCCGCTGCCGTAGGGTGCACCCGATTGGATGTAGCCGTAGCCTGTCTCGGGGCTATCGGGCGTGATGCCAAAAGTGACCACCGCCCCTTCAGCCGCCAATAACGCACCCTGGCGCACCACGGCCTGGAAGGCGGGCTTGTCCACGATGACGTGGTCGGCCGGCATGACCAGCAGCACCGGGTCGGCCCCTTCACTCCCCTTGCGCAGTGCGGCCAATGCCGCCAGGGTCAAGGCGGGTGCCGTGTTGCGGCCACAGGGTTCCAGCACGATGCTGCCAGGCTGGCCCATCAGGCGCAGCTGCTCGGCAATCACGAAACGGTATTCCTCGTTGCAGACCACCATAGGGGCGGCCAAGCTGCCTGCACCCAAACCTTCAACCCGGCGCACGGTGGCTTGCAAGAGCGAGTCGTCACCAATCAGAGGCAGCAGCTGCTTGGGGTACTTCTCACGCGACAGAGGCCACAAGCGGGTGCCAGAGCCACCGGAAAGAACGACGGGTTGAATCAGCATAAAACTCCACACAAAATAAAAACAAAGGCCCTAAAAACATGTTCTCAGACCGTTGGTTTTCATTATTGCAGAGCAACATAGCGCAATTCAGCGCCGCCGGGCGGTTTCAGCCCGTATTGCGCAGCGCCGCCGCAATTCCATTGATAGAAATGTGGATACCGATTTGCACCCGCTCGTCGCCCTGCCCGGCCCGGTAGCGCCGCACCAGCTCTACCTGCAAATGGTGCAGCGGGTCGATGTACGGGAAACGGTGGCGGATGGAGCGCTGCAGCGAGGCATTGCCCGACAGCCGCTGCTTCTCGCCGGTGATCTGGGTCAGCGCGTTGGCGGTGCGGTGCCACTCGGCTTCAATGCTGGCAAAAATACGCTTACGCAGCTTGGCATCGCTCACCAGCTCCGCATAGCGCGAGGCCAGGGCCAGGTCGCTCTTTGCCAGCACCATATCCATATTGCTCAGCAGGGTGCTGAAGAACGGCCACTGGCGGTACATTTTTTGTAGCACGGCCAGCGCGTCTTTCTTGCCTGCAGGGCCGTTTTCGTTCAAAAACGACTCTACCGCCGAACCAAAGCCAAACCAGCCCGGCAGGGTCAGGCGGCACTGGCCCCAGCTGAAGCCCCAGGGAATGGCGCGCAGGTCTTCGATCTTTTGCGAGGGCTTGCGGGCGGCGGGGCGTGAGCCGATGTTCAGCTCGGCAATCTCGCGCAGCGGTGTCGATTCAAAAAAGTAAGTGGTGAAACCGGGTGTTTCGTACACCAGCGCCCGGTACGCGGCCATGCTGGCGGTGGACAACTGCGCAGCCGTCGCCAAAAAGGCCGGGGTAGCCGACTTGGTGGGCTGCAGCAGCGTGGCTTCCAGGGTGGCGGCCACCAGGGTTTCCAGGTTGCGGCGGCCGATCTCGGGGTTAGCGTATTTGGAGCCGATGACTTCGCCCTGCTCGGTCAGGCGGATCTGGCCGCGCACCGTGCCGGGGGGCTGGGCCAGAATGGCCTGGTAGCTCGGGCCACCACCGCGGCCCACTGTGCCGCCCCGGCCATGGAACATGCGCAGGGTGATGTTGTGGCTGTTGGCCAGCTGGTCGAACAGGTCCACCAGCGCAATTTCGGCGCGGTACAGCTCCCAGTTGCTGGTGAAGATGCCGCCGTCCTTGTTGCTGTCGGAGTAGCCCAGCATGATGTCTTGCTCGGCCCCACTGCGCTGCACCAGCTCGGCAACAAAGGGCAGGGCATAGAACTCGCGCATGATGGGTGCGGCGTTGCGCAAATCTTCGATGGTTTCAAACAGCGGCACCACGATCAGGTCGGTAGTGGCCTTGTTGTCCAGCGTGCGGTGCATCAGGCCGACTTCTTTTTGCAGCAGCAGTACTTCCAGCAAATCGCTCACCGTTTCGGTGTGGCTGATGATGTAGTGGCGGATGGCCTGCGCGCCATAGCGGGCGCGGGACTCGCGGGCGGCTTCGAAAATCGCGATTTCCTTGCAGGTGTGCTCGGAGTAGGTAGCCCCCACCACGCGCAGCGGGCGCGCGTCATTGAGCAAACCCATCAACAGCGTGCGCTTGGCTATCTCGTCCAGCGCGGAGTAGTCCAACTGGATGCGTGCCGTGGCCAGCAGCTCGGCCACCACTTCCTCGTGCTTGTCCGAGCTTTGGCGCAGGTCCACCGTGGCCAGATGGAAGCCAAACACCTCCACCGCGCGGATCAGCGGGTGCAGGCGCTCGGCCGCCAGGCTGGCGCCGTGGTTGGCCAGCAAAGAGGCTTCGATGGTGCGCAGGTCGGCCAGAAAATCTTCAGCCAGCAAATAGGCGTTTTGCGGCGCGACGGCATGGCGGGCGGCATCGCCCCCGGTCAGACCCTTCAGGGTCGCGGCCAGGCGGGCGTAGATGCCGGTCAGCGCCAAACGGTAGGGCTCGTCCTTGCGGTGCACATTGGTGTCGGGCGAGCTGGCGGCCAGCGCCTGCAGTTGGGGTGTCATACCCGCCAAACCGGCGGATAGCGACAGCTCGCCGCCCAGGTAATGCACCTCGGTCAGGTAGTGGCGCAGGGCCACGTCGGCCTGGCGGCGCAGCGCGTATTCCAGCGTCTGGGCGCTCACATTCGGGTTGCCGTCGCGGTCACCGCCAATCCACTGGCCCATGCGCAGGAAGCTGTGTACCGGGTGGTCGCCCAAAGCGCTCTCCAGGTCGGCGTAAATCTTGGGGATTTCGCGCAGAAAGGTTGATTCGTAGTAGCTCAGCGCATTTTCGATCTCGTCGGCCACGGTCAGCTTGTTCATGCGCAGCAGGCGGGTTTGCCACAATTGCATGACGCGGGCACGTAACTGCGCCTCGTTGGTGGCCAGTTCGCGCGGGGCCAGGGCATCTTTGCTGGTGCCGGCCAGGGTGCGTTCACGCAGGGTGTCGCGCACCGTCAGCAGCCGGGCGATGTCGCGCTCGGCATCCAGAATGCTCTTGCGCTGCACTTCGGTGGGGTGGGCGGTAAGCACCGGAGCCACGTAGGCGTGGGCCAGGGTCTGGGCGATGGTTTTGGGCGCGATACCCGCCCAGCGCAAGCGCGACAGCGCCACTTCGATACTGCCTTCCTGGGTGTCGCCCGCACGCTCGTGCACGGCGCGGCGGCGGATGTGGTGGCGGTCTTCGGCCAGGTTGGCCAGGTGGCTGAAATAGGTGAAGGCGCGCATCACGCTCACCGTCTGGTCGCCGGTCAGGGCCTTGAGCAGCTTCTTCAGCGCCTTGTCAGCCTCGGCATCGGCATCCCGGCGGAAGGCCACCGACAGCTTGCGCACCTGCTCCACCAGCTCGAACGCAGCCACGCCTTCCTGCTCACGGATCACATCGCCCAGAATGCGGCCCAGCAGGCGGATATCTTCTACCAGGGGGCGCTCGTTGGCCTTGTCGCGGCTGGCCGAACGGGCCGCCGGGGGGATAGCCTTAGGTGCGGACTTGGATGAAGGTGCCTTGGCCCCTACCGCTTTGGCGGACTTGGGAACGCTGGGAGAATCTGCCGTGGTCATGCGTGGATTTCCTAAATGTGCTTAAAAGTACCGGACTCACCCCATGCTAGCATCCAACTTCCCCTGAAATGCCTTCAATTTCCCCCAAAAATTACCAACAGGTTACCGGTTTGAGCACCCCCTCCTTGCACATTACAATCGCCACCCGCGAGAGCCGTTTGGCCCTTTGGCAGGCCGAACACGTCCAGTCCCTGCTGCTGCAGCGCGGCCACACTGTCACCCTCTTGGGCATGACCACCCGTGGCGACCAGATCCTGGACCGCTCGCTGAGCAAGGTCGGCGGCAAGGGCCTGTTTGTGAAAGAGCTAGAGGTGGCGTTGGAAGAAGGCCGTGCCGACATCGCTGTGCATTCCCTCAAAGACGTGCCCATGGACCTGCCCGAGGGCTTTGCCCTGGCCTGCGTGCTGGAGCGCGAAGACCCCAGCGATGCCTTCGTGTCCAACCGCTACCCCACCCTGGCCGATGTGCCGCAGGGCGGCGTGGTCGGCACCTCCAGCCTGCGCCGAACCGTGCTGCTGCGCGCCCTGCGGCCCGATCTGCAGATAGCCCCGCTGCGCGGCAACCTGGACACCCGTCTGCGCAAGCTGGATGAGGGCCAGTTCGATGCCATCGTGCTGGCCAGCGCCGGGCTGCTGCGCCTGGGCCTGCCCGAACGCATCCGCAGCCGCTTTGCATCCAAGGACATACTGCCCGCCGCAGGGCAAGGTGCCTTGGGCATCGAAATCCGCGCCGACCGGGCCGACCTGGTGGCCGCCCTGGCCCCGCTGGCCCACACCACTACCTGGCAGGCCGTAGCCGCCGAGCGCGCCGTCAGCCGCAGCATGGGCGGTAGCTGCTCGATGCCGCTAGCCGCGTTTGCCACCTGGGTGGATGGGCAATTGGTTATCCATGCCGCCTGGGGCGATGCCGAGCAGCCCGCGCCGCTGGTCACCGCCCGGGCGCAGGCAGCCATTACCGATCTGGCCAGCGCCACGGCCCTGGGCGAACAGGTGGCGGCGCAGTTGCGTGCAGGCGGCGCGGTCTAAGCTTGGCCCAAGTCATCGTCACCCGGCCCTCGCAAGATGCCCAGCGCTGGGTGCGTGAGCTGCTCAAACAGGGCCTGCAGGCCGTCGCCCTGCCGCTGATCGCTATCGCACCTGCGGCCAACCCGCTGCCGGTGCAGCAGGCCTGGAAAGCCCTGACCGATTACCAGGCAATGATGTTTGTCAGCGGCAACGCCGTGCAGCATTTTTATGCATCAAATAGGCCTCTAGCGCATGTTTTACCTGCGCAATTAGCTATAAAAATAAGAGCATGGGCTACCGGGCCCGGCACCGTGGCGGCGCTGCACCAGGCGGGCGTGGCGGCCCACCAGATCGACGCGCCCGATGCGGGCGCAGGCCAGTTCGATTCCGAAGCCCTCTGGCACATCGTCGCCCCCCAGGTGCAGCCGGGCAGCCGCATCCTGGTGGTGCGCGGCAGCGACCACACCGGTGAAGCGGCAGGGCGCAGCTGGCTGGCCGAGCAACTGGCTGCCGCCGGGGCGCTGCTGGACACCGTGGTGGCCTACGAGCGCCGCCTGCCGGTGTTTAGCGTCGACCAGCTCCACCAGGCCCGGCAAGCCTGTAGCAACGGCAGCGTGTGGCTATTTAGCAGCTCGGAGGCCATTGCCCACCTGCAAAGCCTGCTGCCCGGCCAGGATTTCCGCTCCGCCCGCGCCGTGGCCACCCATGGCCGCATCGCACAGGCCGCCCGCAGTGCGGGTTTTGGTGTTGTTTGCGAGTCACGCCCCCTGCTGGCCGACATAGTGGCCTCGATAGAATCGCTGGCATGAATGCCGAGCTGCCCCCCGAAAATTCCGCCCCGCCCATCCCGGCAGTGAATCCGACTTCCAAAGGGTCCGGCATGCTGACCCTGGTAGCGGGTGGCGTGGCCGTGCTGGCCCTGGTCAGCAGCGGCATGCTGTGGCAAAAGCTCAGCCATATCCAGGAACAACTGGCCCGCCAAAGCGCCGACGCTGGAACCCAGGCGGTCGAAGCCCGAACCATTGCCCGCCAGGCCCAGGACCAGGCCCGCGACATTGCCGCCCGCCAGGCCGTCACCGATGCCCGCGTCAGCGAAACCACACTGCAGCGCAGCCAGCTCGAAGACCTGATGCAAAGCCTGTCGCGCTCGCGTGACGAGAACATGGTGGTTGATATCGAATCCGCAGTGCGCCTGGCCCAGCAGCAGGCCCAGCTCACCGGCAGCATCGAACCCCTGCTGGCCGCCCTGAAAAGTGCCGACGACCGCGTCAGCCGCACCGCCCAGCCCCGCCTGGCCCCGCTGCAGCGCGCCATCGCCCATGACACCGATCGCATCAAGGCCAGCACCACCACCGACACCCCCGGCCTGCTGGTCAAGCTGGACGAACTGGTGCGCCAGGTGGACGAGCTGCCCACCGCCAACGCCGTGGTGGCCGCCTCCGCCGTGGGCGCGGGCAAAACTGCACCGCCGCTGGCCGCCGAATGGTGGCAGCGCGCGCTGGACGTGGTGCACCAGGAAGCCCGCAAGCTGCTGCGCGTAAGCCGCATCGAACAGCCCGAGGCCGCCCTGCTGTCACCCGAGCAAACCTTTTTCCTGCGCGAAAACCTCAAGCTCAAGCTGCTGAATGCCCGCCTGGGCCTGCTGGCCCGCCAATTGGCCTCGGCCCGTGCCGACCTGAGCGCCGCCGCCGCTGCGCTGAACAAATACTTCGACCCCGCCTCGCGCAAAACCCAGACCATGGCCACCCTGCTCCAGGAAGTGCAGGGCCAGATGAAGGCCGTGGAGCTGCCCCAGGTCGATGAAACCCTGGCCGCCCTGGCCACGGCTGCGGCAGGAAGATAAACATGCGTGCAATCACCTGGCTTCTGGCCCTGTTTGGCGTGGCGGTGGCGGTGGCCCTGCTGGCAGGTAACAACCAGAGCACAGTCACCGTGTTCTGGCCGCCGTACCGGGTTGATCTTTCGCTGAACCTGGTGCTGCTGCTCGCTGTGGCCAGCTTCATCGTCTTGCACTACGCCTTGAAAGCCTTGTCGGCCCTGTTTGCCATGCCGCAGCAGGCCCAGCGCTGGCGGCTGCAGCAAAAGGAACGGGCCACCCACTCTGCGCTGCTGGACGCTTTTTCGCACCTGCTGGCCGGGCGCTTTCTGCGCGCCCGCAAGGCCGCCGAAGTAGCCCTGCGCCAAGAGCAGGCCCTGCTGGCCAGCGGCCACCCCCTGGCCCACGGCGACAAACTGCGCGCCCTGGCCCACCTGGTCACCGCCGAAAGCGGCCACTCGCTCCAAGACAAAGCCACCCGCGACAACCATCTGCAGCAGGCCCTGGACAGCACCGCCCAGCGCAACACTCTGGAAACCCAGGAAACCCGCGAAGGCATCCAGTTGCGCGCCGCCCACTGGGCCCTGGCCGACCGCGATGCCGATGCCGCCATGCAGTGGCTCGATGCCCTGCCCCAAGGCGCGGCCCGCCGTACCCTGGCCCTGCGGGTACGTCTCAAAGCCACCCGGCTGGCGCGCCAAACCCTGCCCGCACTGGAAACCGCCCGCTTGCTGGCCAAGCACCGGGCCTTCTCGCCCGCCGCCGCACAAAGCATTCTGCGCGGTCTGGCACTGGAGCTGCTGGCCACCGCACACGACCCGGCCCAGTTGCAACGCGCCTGGGCCGAGCTGGACCCGGCCGAGCGCCTGGTGCCCGACGTGGCCATCCAGGCCGCCCAGCGCCTGGCGACCCTGCAGGGCGACACTGCCACCGCCCGCCTATGGCTGCTGCCCATCTGGGAACAGATGGTGGCCCACCCCGAGCAGGAACACGCGTTTGGCACCAAGCTGGTCCGGGCACTGGAGGCTGGCTTCTCCGCCACCGACAGCCCCGCCGATCTGCCCTGGCTGCACCGCATCGAAGCCGCCCAGCAACGCAACCCCCGCGATGCCCGGCTGCAGTACCTGGCCGGCATGGCCTGCCTGCGCCACCAGCTCTGGGGCAAGGCCCAGCAACTGCTGTCGCAATCGGTCCACCAACTGGAAGACAGCGGCCTGCAACGCAGCGCCTGGCGCGCCCTGGCCGACCTGGCAGAGCAACGCGGTGACACCGCGGCTGCGCAAGCCGCTTACCGGCAAGTTGCAGGGCTGTAGGAACACCCCCAGGCTACACACTTCGTGTTTCCGCCAGCCCCCTTGCAGGGGGCAACACCAGCAGCCTGGCAGAGCCAGCTCTGCGGTGTTTCTGAAAGGCGTGCGTTCCGCCTCCCACCCTGTTTAATTCTTTGGATTTTGGCTAATTTTTATAGACTGAAATAAAGCTCAAGCGCAATATTTATATACGCTATTAGCTACAAAAATCATAGTTAAAAAATATAGCAAATAGCAACCCGAAACCACCAAAAGAAATGGACCCGAAGGTCCATTTTTTGATGGCCGGGTCAGCGGCTTAGAACGGCAAATCCATCTTGCCCAGGTCGCGTTTGGTTTCCACCATCACCAGGGGTTCGGCCTGGACCGGGGCTACCGCAGGACGCACACGGGGCACGTGGGCCACGATGGGCTCGGCGGCGATGGCGGCCTGGACGGCTGCGGCGCGTTCGGGGCTGGTGCCTACCCACTGCAGACCGGAGCTCTGGGCCAGTTGGTCCAGCTCGGCAGTCGGCAGGGCAAACACGGGCTTGGGAGCCACCACCGGTGCAGACACTATTGCAGCCACCGGTGCCGCCACAGGGGCTACCACAGCAGGTGCGGCGACTTCGGCCGCCACGGCAGCGGTATGTACCGGCGCGGTTGCTGGCACCGGCGTGGGTGCCGCAACCGGCTCCGCCACCACCGCTGCAGCGCGCTCCACCAGGGATTCGGCTTGCGGCTGTGTATCCGACTCGACCGACTCCACGGGGTTGGGCACAAAGGCGGCGGGTTCACCGGCGTTGTCACGTGGCGCACGGTCCTTGCGGTCGCGGCCATAGCGGTCGCGGGAACGCTTTTCGCGGCGCTGGGGCTCTTCACCTTCAGGACGGGCTTCATCGCTGCGCTCGGCAGCAACATCTGCCTGCTCCGCTACCGGCAAGGCGGCACTGGCTTCTGCTGCTGCCTGGGCCGCTGCGAAGTACGACGGGCGCTCTGGGCGCTCGGCGGGCTCGCGGTCCATGCGGGTCTCGCGCTCGGCACGGGGTTCGCGGTCAGCGCGCGGTTCACGGGGTTCACGAGATTCCCGCTCTGGGCGGGGCTCACGTTCGGCACGCGGTTCGCGCTCGGGGCGGGGGGCACGGGCGGCTTCGGCCACGGGTTCACCGTTGGCATCCAGCTGGGGTTCACGGGGTTCGCGCAGGTCGGGACGGGGCTCGTCCTGGCGGTCACGGCCTTGGGCGGGGGCACCGTCTTCACGCGGGCCACGGCCTCCACGGCCACCACGTGGGCTGCGTTCTCCACGCTCTCCGGCGTTGCGGGGGGCGCGCTCAGCACCACCGACTTCGACGTTGCCAGCAGCTTCGTTCACCACGCCCTCACCGAACTGGGCGGCCTGGGCATCCACTTCGGAGCGCTCACGCGGACCCTGGGTGCGCTCGCCACGGCCACGGCCACCACGGCTGCCACGGCCGGCGGCTTCGCCGTCGGCGCGCGGTGCGTCGTTGCGGTCTGGGCGCTCGGCGCGCTCTGGACGGTCTGCCGCATTGCGCGGAGCACGTTCTGGACGGGCTTCCTGGCCTTCACGGGGCTCGCGGGATTCGCGGCCTTCGGCGTTGCGGGGGCCCCGGTTGCGGCCCTGGCCTTCACCACGTTCCGCACGGCCTTCGGGCGCTTCATCGCGTCCGCCTCGGCCATTGCGGCCACCACGGCTGGCACCGTCACCACGCGGGTTGCGGGGTTCGCGCTTGTCGTCAGACTTGCCGGTGGCAGACGCTGGTGCGGGGGCAGGCGGAGCCACCACCACAGGCGCTGGCGCAGCACCAAACAGGTTTTTCAACCAGCCGAAGAAGCCGGTTTCTACCGGTGCGGCCACCGGTGCAGGCGCTGCAACCGGTGCCACCACAGGTGCCGGGGCCACGGCCTTGGGCACAGCCTGGGGCGCGGGTGCATCGGGCAGCACGCCCTTGATCACCGGGGTTTGCTTGTTGGTGGGCTCTTGCGAACGGCGCGTGACCGAGGTGGCATCTTCCACCACGTCGGCCATTTTGTAGCTGGCTTCGATGTGGTCCAGGCGCGGATCGTCGTGCTTCAGGCGCTCCAGCTTGTAGTTAGGCGTTTCCAGCGTTTTGTTGGGCACCATCAGCACGTTGATGCGCTGTTTCAGCTCGATCTTGGCGATCTCGGTGCGCTTCTCGTTCAGCAGGAACGAAGCCACGTCCACCGGCACCTGGCACATGACCGAGGCGGTGTTGTCCTTGAGCGACTCTTCCTGGATGATGCGCAGAATTTGCAACGCGCTGGATTCGGTGTCGCGGATGTGGCCGGAACCACCGCAGCGTGGGCAGGGAATCGAAGCACCTTCGCTGAGCGCCGGGCGCAGGCGCTGGCGACTCATTTCCATCAGGCCAAACTTGCTGATGGTGCCGAACTGCACACGGGCGCGGTCTTGGCGCAGCGCGTCGCGCAGGCGGTTTTCCACGTCGCGGCGGTTGCGGGACTCTTCCATGTCGATAAAGTCGATCACGATCAGGCCGCCCAGGTCGCGCAGGCGCATCTGGCGGGCCACTTCTTCGGCGGCTTCCAGGTTGGTGCGGGTGGCGGTTTCTTCAATGTCGCCGCCGCGGATGGAGCGGGCGGAGTTGACGTCCACCGAGACCAGGGCTTCGGTGTGGTCGATCACGATGGCACCGCCCGAGGGCAGTTGCACGGTGCGGGCGTAGGCCGATTCGATCTGGTGCTCGATCTGGAAGCGGCTGAACAGCGGCGCGTCGTCGCGGTAGCGCTTCACACGGGCGGCGTGCTCGGGCATCACGTGGGCCATGAACTGCTGGGCCTGCTCGTACACGTCGTCGGTGTCGATCAGGATGTCGCCGATGTCGGTGTTGAAGTAGTCGCGGATGGCGCGGATCACCAGGCTGGATTCCTGGTAAATCAGGAAAGCGCCCTTGCCCTGCTTGCCTGCGCCGTCGATGGCGGTCCAGAGCTTGAGCAGGTAGTTCAGGTCCCATTGCAGTTCGGGTGCGCTGCGGCCGATACCGGCGGTGCGGGCAATGATGCTGGAGCCGTTGGGGTATTCCAACTGGTCCATGGCTTCCTTGAGCTCGGCCCGGTCGTCGCCTTCGATGCGGCGCGATACGCCACCGCCGCGGGGGTTGTTGGGCATCAGTACCACATAGCGGCCCGCCAGCGACACAAAGGTCGTCAGGGCAGCACCCTTGTTGCCGCGCTCTTCTTTTTCTACCTGGACCAGCAGTTCCTGGCCTTCGCGGATGGCATCCTGGATGCGGGCTTGGCTGGCAGACACGCCCTGGGCGAAGTATTGCTTGGAGATTTCCTTAAACGGCAAAAAGCCGTGGCGGTCTTCGCCATAGTCAACGAAGCAGGCTTCCAGCGAAGGCTCGACGCGGGTAACGACGGCCTTATAGATGTTGCCCTTGCGCTGTTCGCGCCCCTCGATTTCAATTTCGTAGTCGAGCAGTTTTTGCCCGTCCACAATCGCCAGCCGACGTTCTTCCGACTGGGTTGCGTTAATCAGCATCCGTTTCATGGTGCGCTTCCTTTGACTGGACCAGCAAGGGTCCAGAAATGTTCTTCAATTCAATACGGCCCAAATCGGGCCTATTGATGCCTGAACCAACGCGCGGAAACAGCCGGAATGACCCAAGACTGCACTAGGTAAGCCGGAGCTCACAGGGTGACAGTGGGGGAAAGTGGAGGGAAGCGGGAAGGGGTGTGCTGGTTTGAATAGCTATTGATTTAATAGCTGCTTGCGCACAGTAGATGTGCGCCAGGGGCGATTCCATGCCAAAAACCGGGGCCATAGCCGGAGCCATGAGCCACCGCCAGCAGGTTTGAAGTATCGCCATCAACACAAGAGTTCTCGCTTCGATCCGTTGCACAACATGCGCCTTCGGCACAGGTTGGCAAGTGAGGTGTATTCCGTATGTAGTTTCCATCGCGTCAGCCCGCCCCATCAACTTATGCTGCCAACGGAGCCTGGGTTGCTCGGGTTGGCAGCAGATCGCCTTGGGTGGCATCGACTTCGCAGCGGCGTAGATGCAATGCTCTAAACTGTGGTGAATCAAGCACTTACGGCACGACGCTGGTGAAAAATATTATAGGGGCTAACAACCCACCCCCCATGCCAGAAGTCAAATTCATTACGGTGGACCCCGACGATGCCGGGCAACGGCTGGACAATTTCCTCATGCGCCACCTCAAAGGTGTGCCCAAAACCCATGTCTACCGCATCATCCGCAGTGGTGAAGTACGGGTCAACAAAGGCCGCGCATCCGCCGACACCCGCGTCAACGGCGGCGACGTGGTGCGCCTGCCGCCGACCCGCATTTCCGAGCGTGTGGCCGAAAAAGCCGAAGCCATGGCCGCCTCGCCCGCCCCGGCGCGCGAATTCCCCATCCTGCTGGAAGACGAGCACCTGCTGGCCATCGACAAGCCGGCGGGCGTGGCGGTGCACGGCGGCAGTGGCGTGAGCTTTGGCGTGATCGAGCAACTGCGCATGGCCCGCCCGAAAGCCCCGTTTCTAGAACTGGTGCACCGGCTGGACCGCGAAACCTCGGGCATTCTGCTGCTGGCCAAAAAGCGCAGCGCACTCAAAAACGTACAAGACCAGTTCCGCGACCGGGAAACCGGCAAGACCTACCTGGCGCTGGTGATCGGCCAGTGGCCCGCCAATAAAAAGGTTCTGGACAAGTCTTTACACAAATACCTGCTGCCCAATGGCGAGCGCCGCGTCAAGGTAGTGGCCCGGGACGACCCAGATGGCATGCGCTCGCTGACACTGGTCAAGGTGGCGCAGCATTTCGAAGCTTTTAGCCTGCTGGAGGTGACCATCAAAACCGGCCGCACCCACCAGATCCGCGTGCACCTGGCATCCGAAGGCTTCCCGATTGCCGGAGACGATAAATACGGGGATTTCGAGGCCAACAAGGCCTTGGTGAAACAGGGGCTCAAGCGCATGTTTTTGCATGCCTGGCGTTTGCAGTTGAGCCACCCCGCCAGCGGCGAAACTGTTGTCCTCAATGCGGCTTTGCCAGACGAGTTACAGCAGTTTTTACCAGCGAAAACCGTACCCGCCAACCGCTGATGCCGGTTTACAGCCCACCCTGAATCGGTGATGATCCCGTTACCTTTTGCTACCTGCTACATTTTGGGCTTATGGCAGCTGTTGAACCCTTCACCAAAGAAACCTCTTCTGTAGCGCTTCCCGGCCTGGGAAGGGTTCTGATATCTGCCGGCAAACTCGGCCAACGTGCAGCCGAAGACATCTACCGCAAAGCCCAGACTAACCGCACCAGCTTCATGGTCGAAGTCATGGCCTCTGGTGCCGTGTCTGCATCGGACCTGGCCCACACCATGTCCACCGCGTTTGCGGCCCCACTGCTGGACATGGATGCAGTAGACCGACACCGCCTGCCCAAAGACTTGCTGGATGTCAAAATTTGCCAAGCCTACCGTGTGGTCGTGCTGAGCAAACGCAGCAACCGGCTGATCGTGGCCACCGCCGACCCCTCGGACCAGGAAGCTGCCGAAAAAATCAAGTTCTCCACCCAGTTAGGTGTGGACTGGATCATTGCCGAATACGACAAGCTGTCGCGGATGGTGGATGCCAATGCCGTCACCGCGGGCGAGGCGATGGACAACATTATTGGCAGTGATTTCGACTTTGACGATACGGCCCTCGGTGGCCAGGTCGAGGCCGCTGAAATCAATATGGCCGAGGTGGAAGATGCCCCGGTCGTCAAGTTTTTGCACAAAATGCTGCTCGATGCCTACGGCATGCGCGCATCTGATTTGCACTTTGAGCCCTACGAGCACAACTACCGTGTGCGATTTCGGATTGACGGCGAATTGCGCGAAATCGCCTCGCCGCCGGTGGCGATCAAAGACAAGCTGGCCTCGCGCATCAAGGTGATCTCGCGCCTGGACATTTCAGAAAAGCGTGTGCCGCAAGACGGCAAGATGAAGCTCAAGATCGGCCCCGACCGGGTGATCGACTTCCGGGTTAGCACCCTGCCCACACTTTTTGGCGAAAAGATCGTGATCCGGATTTTGGACCCGAGCAGCGCCAAGCTGGGCATTGATGCGCTCGGCTACGAGCCCGAAGAAAAAGAACGGGTGATGCAGGCCATTGGCCGCCCCTACGGCATGGTGCTGGTGACCGGCCCCACGGGTTCTGGCAAAACCGTGTCGCTGTACACCTTCTTGAACCTGCTGAACAAACCCGGCGTGAACATCGCCACGGCCGAAGATCCGTCCGAAATCAACCTGCCGGGTGTGAACCAGGTCAATGTGAATGAAAAAGCGGGCATGACTTTTGCCGTGGCTCTGAAATCGTTTCTGCGCCAGGACCCGGACATCATCATGGTGGGCGAAATCCGCGACCTGGAAACCGCCGACATCTCCATCAAGGCCGCGCAAACCGGCCACTTGGTCTTATCCACCCTGCATACCAACGATGCGCCTACCACCCTGACGCGTATGCGCAACATGGGTATTGCACCGTTCAATATTGCCTCCAGCGTGATTCTGATCACGGCCCAGCGTTTGGCGCGGCGGCTGTGTCCCGCATGCAAGACCCTGATCGATATTCCGCAAAAGACTTTGCTGGAATCGGGTTACAAGCCCGAGGAATTGGACGGCTCGTGGAAACCCTACGGCCCAGTGGGCTGCAACGCCTGCAACAACGGCTACAAAGGCCGGGTCGGCATCTACCAGGTGATGCCGATCTCTGAAGAAATCCAGCGCATTATTTTGCGCGACGGCAGTGCGCTGGACATTGCCGAACAAGCCAAGAGCGAAGGGGTTCGCACCTTGCGCCAAGCCGGCTTGCACAAGGTAAAGCTGGGCATGACCTCGCTGGAAGAAGTGCTCGCCGTGAGCAATGAATAGACGCAAATAGTCGCATTAAGGCACTCCATGGCAACAGCATCGTCCAGAGACGTCAAAGAATTTGTTTTCGAATGGGAGGGCAAGGACCGCAATGGCAAGCAGGTACGCGGCGAAACCCGTGCCTCCGGCGTCAACCAGGTAACAGCGTCTCTGCGCCGCCAGGGGGTGTTCCCCACCAAAATCAAAAAACGCCGCATGAGTTCGGGCAAGCGCATCAAGCCCAAAGACATTGCCATCTTTACCCGCCAGCTCGCCACCATGATGAAGGCCGGTGTGCCGCTTTTGCAGGCTTTTGATATTGTGGGGCGCGGCAACGCCAATGCCAGCGTCACCAAGTTGCTCAACGACATCCGCCAGGATGTGGAAACCGGCAGCTCCTTGAGTGCGGCCTTTCGCAAATTTCCGCTGTACTTCAATAGCCTCTACTGCAACCTGGTCGAAGCGGGTGAAGCCGCAGGTATCTTGGAAGCTTTGCTGGACCGCTTGGCCATCTACATGGAAAAGACCGAGGCCATCAAGTCCAAGATCAAATCGGCCCTGATGTACCCGATCTCGGTGGTGGTGGTGGCGTTTGTGGTGGTGGCGGTGATCATGATTTTTGTGATTCCAGCCTTCAAGGAGGTGTTCAGTAGCTTTGGTGCAGACCTGCCCGCCCCTACACTTTTTATCATTGCGATCAGCGAGGTTTTTGTCAAATACTGGTGGCTCATTTTTGGTGGCATTGGCGGTGGGTTGTACTTTTTCATGCAGGCCTGGCAACGCAATATCAAGATGCAGCAGGTGATGGACAGGGTGATGCTCAAGTTGCCGGTATTTGGTGCCCTGGTGGAAAAATCCTGTATTGCCCGCTGGACCCGCACCCTGTCCACCATGTTTGCTGCGGGCGTACCGCTGGTGGAAGCACTGGATTCGGTGGGCGGCGCTTCAGGCAACTCGGTATTTCAGCTCGCCACCGACAAAATCCAGCAAGAAGTCTCCACCGGCACCAGCCTTACCACGGCCATGGGCAACGCCAAAATCTTCCCGTCCATGGTGCTGCAAATGTGCTCCATCGGCGAAGAATCCGGCTCCATCGACCACATGCTGGGCAAGGCGGCCGACTTCTATGAAGCCGAGGTAGACGACATGGTAGCCGGGCTGTCCAGCCTGATGGAGCCCATCATCATCGTGTTTCTGGGCACCATCATTGGTGGCATCGTGGTGTCGATGTACCTGCCGATTTTCAAGCTGGGCCAAGTCGTCTGATGCCGGAAATGCAATGGGTGGCCGCCCTGCTAGGTGGTTTGTTTGGGCTGATGCTGGGCAGTTTTCTGAATGTGGTGGTCTACCGCATGCCCAAAATCATGGAGCGGCAATGGGCGGCAGATTACGCCGAGATGCAGGGAAGCGAGCCCGCCGCCCCTGCCGCCGAACCATTCAACTTGGTGGTGCCTCGCTCGTGTTGCCCGCACTGCGGCCACCAAATTCGCTGGTTTGAAAACATCCCCGTAGCCAGCTACCTGGCCCTGCGCGGCAAGTGCTCGGCCTGCCGTGCAGCCATCAATCCGCGCTATCCGGCAGTTGAAATCGCCACCGCCGCCCTGTTCTTCTTTTGCATCTGGACCTGGGGGCCTACGCTTACCGGCCTGGCCTGGTGCGGTTTTGCGGCTGCGCTGCTGAGTCTGGCCCTGATCGACTGGGACACCACCCTGCTGCCCGACGACATCACCCTGCCGCTGCTATGGGCCGGGCTGATCGCCTCGTCGCTGCACTGGACCGGCGTGCCCTTGTTTGCCGCCTTGTGGGGCGCCGTGGCGGGCTACCTGTCGCTGTGGACGATTTACTGGCTCTTCAAGCTGCTCACCGGCAAGGAGGGCATGGGTTATGGCGACTTCAAGTTGTTTGCCGCGCTGGGTGCCTGGTTTGGCTGGGAAGCGCTGGTGCCGATGATTTTGATGGCCTCGGTGATCGGCGCTATCGTTGGCGTTGCCATGAAGTTCAGCAGCGGGTTGCGCGAAGGCGGTTACATTCCGTTTGGCCCCTTCTTGGCCGGGGCCGGCCTGACCGCCATGGTCTTTGGGCCTAACGCCATCCTGCATTTTGTCGGTTTGTAAGGCCATGCCGCACTGCCTTCGGCTTGGGCTCACCGGCGGCATTGGCAGTGGAAAAAGTACGGTAGCGCAGATGCTGCAAGCACGAGGCGCTATCATTATTGATGCAGATGCAATTTCGCGCCAAACCACGGCCGCTAAGGGTACGGCTATTTCGGCCATCCGCGCCGCTTTTGGTGACGATGCCATCACCGCCGAAGGTGCGATGGACCGGGAGCGCATGCGCAGCCTCGTCTTTACCGACCCCGGCGCGAAAAAGCGCCTGGAAGCCATTGTCCACCCCCTGGTCGGCCAGAAAATCGAGACGCAATTCCAGCGGGCCCTCGCCCAAGGTGCCCGCTGCGTGGTGTTCGACATCCCCTTGCTGGTTGAGTCCGACCACTGGAAAAACCGGCTGGACCAAGTGCTGGTGGTGGACTGCACGGTAGACACCCAGGTGGCCCGCGCCATGGCCCGCAACGGCATGGCAGAGGCGGCAGTGCGCGCCATCATCCAGACCCAGGCCAGCCGAGCCCAGCGCCTGGCGGTGGCGGACGTGGTCATCCTCAACGAAGGCCTGACGCTGGAGCAGTTGCGCCTGGAGGTGGAAAAAATCGCCCCCCTGTTCGGGCTATGATGCCGCCACTGGAAAAACCGCGTGATCCTCTACGAATACCCCTTTAACGAACGTATCCGCACCTATTTGCGGCTGGAGCACCTGTTTCGGCGCTTGGGGGAACTTGTGCCCCGCAGCCATCCGCTGGACCACCATTACGCGCTAACCACCATCTTTGAAGTGATGGACGTGGCGGCCCGCGCCGACCTCAAATCCGATGTAATGCGCGACCTGGAGAAGCAAAAAGTGGTCCTCAACGGCTACCGGGGCAACCCGTCGATTGCCGAAGAGGTGCTGAACGATGTCATCGCCCAGCTCGACCGCTGCTACACCGCCCTGCACGAGCAACCTGGCAAGGCCGGCCACGCGCTGACCGAAAACGACTGGCTGATGGGCCTGCGCAGCCGCGTGGGCATCCCTGGCGGCACCTGCGGCTTTGACCTGCCCGCCTACGCCGCCTGGCAGCACAAACCCGCCGAAGTGCGCCGCCACGCGGTTGAGCAATGGGCTTCCACCCTGGCCCCGCTGGCCGAATCCATCCACCACCTGCTGAAGATGCTGCGCGACTCAGGCGCGCCGCAAAAGGTCATCGCCCCCGGTGGCCAGTTCCAGCAAAACCTGCCGCAAGGTCGTACCTATCAGCTGCTGCGCCTGCGCATCGACCCGGACCTGGACTTGATTCCCGAGATCAGCGGCAACCGCCTGATGGTGTCGGTGCGCATGATGCGCCACGGGGCCGACGACCGCCTGCATGCTTGCAGCGAGGATGCTTCTTTTGAACTCACACTCTGTGCATGAACATGGCAGACACACCGCAAAAATGGGTCGCCTGCCCCACTTGTAAAGGCAAAAGCCTGTTTGCCCCGAGCAACGCCTTCCGCCCGTTTTGTAGTGAACGCTGCAAAAACATCGACTTCGGCGCCTGGGCCAGTGCCAGTTTCAGCCTGCCCGCCGACGCGCCGCCAGATGACCAGGTATTTGGTGATGCACGCCTGCAATAGGTTTATATAAAAACAGGCTCTAGCGTAGGTAGCGCCTTCACTAGTAGCTACTTAATATGTAGCACCCGCGAAATTGCGCTCTGCAGCCAGCCAACCCAGCACCGGCACGGTTCCCGGCAGTACCGGGCCGACTTGCAGCGGCAAAGACTGCCACGCCGAGGTCTGGCCTTCGCGCATCTCCAGCGCGCCGCTCCAAGTAAACACCTTGCAGAAATGCAGCCGCACCAAAGAGTGCGGATAGTCCACCAGTTCCACCTTCCACGGCTGGGCGGGACCGATGGTAATGCCGAGTTCTTCCTCCAACTCGCGGCGCAGGGCTTGCTCCACAGTTTCGCCCTGTTCCAGCTTGCCGCCCGGGAATTCCCAGTAGCCCGCATAGACCTTGCCTTCGGGCCGCGAAGTCACCAAAAAATCGCCATTGGGCTGCACCAGCACGCCCACGGCCACGTCCACGATGGCACGGTCAGGCCCGCCTTCGCGGGGGCGGTCGGCATCGGCAACCAGCGGCTGGGCGGTCATGGCATCAACCATGGCCGCCGCGCCGGGCCGCCCCAAGCAAAGCCGCTCCCCCTCGGGGGGCAGCGCAGTACACGCAGTGACAAGCGTGGGGGCTCATGTTCTGCCCGCGTAATCACGCGCAAACTGGTAAGCCACGCGGCCACTGCGCGAACCGCGCTCCAGCGCCCAGACCAGCGACGCACCCCGGGCCGCGGCAATCGCTGCTGCGTCCACGCCAAACGACTGCAACCATTGGGCCACGATGGCCAGGTACTCGTCCTGGGTGAAGGGATAGAAGCTAACCCACAGGCCAAAGCGCTCGGACAGGGAAATCTTCTCTTCTACCACCTCGCCGGGATGGACTTCGCCATCGTCCGTGTGGGTGTAGGTGAGGTTTTCCTTCATGTACTCAGGCAGCAGGTGGCGGCGGTTGCTGGTGGCGTAGACCAGCACATTCGGCGTGGAGGCGGCCACCGAGCCGTCCAGGATGGACTTCAGCGCCTTGTAGCCAGGCTCGCCGTCTTCAAAGCTCAGGTCGTCACAGTAGACGATGAACTTCTCGGGCCGGTCGGCCACCACATCCACGATATCGGGCAGATCCACCAGGTCGGCCTTGTCCACTTCAATCAGGCGCAGACCCTGGGGCGCGTAGGTGTTCAGGCAGGCTTTGATGAGCGAGGACTTGCCGGTGCCGCGCGCGCCCGTCAGCAGCACATTGTTGGCCGGTTTGCCCTCGACAAACTGCAAGGTGTTGCGCTGGATCTTGTCCTTTTGAATGTCGATTTCTTTCAGGTCGCCCAGGGCCATGTGGCCGATGTGGCGCACCGGCTCCAGCACGCCGTGGCCGTTTCCCCGGCGGCGATAGCGGTAGGCGATGGCGGCATCCCAGTCGGGGGCGGAGACCGGCTGGGGCAAGGCCGCTTCGATGCGCTGCATCAGCTGTTCGGCGCGATCCATCAGGCGTTCAAATGCGGCGTTCATGACCGGTAATCTGCATTGATGGTGACGTACTCGTGGCTGAAGTCGCAAGTCCATACCGTGTCGAACGCGGTGCCACGGCCCAGGCCCACGCGCACGGTGATTTCGCTTTGCTTCATCACGCGCTGGCCATCTTCTTCGCGGTAGCTGGGGTTGCGTCCGCCGTTGACCACCACGTGTACGTCGTCGAGAAACAGGTCGATCTGGGTTTGGTCCAGGTCGGTGATGCCTGCGTAACCCACGGCAGCCAAGATACGGCCCAGGTTGGGGTCGCTGGCGAAGAAGGCGGTTTTGACCAGCGGCGAGTGGGCGATGGCGTAAGCGGCCAGGCGGCACTCCTCAGCAGTCTTGCCACCTTCCACGCGCACGGTGATGAACTTGGTGGCACCCTCGCCGTCGCGCACAATGGCTTGGGCCAGTTGCTGGGCGACTTGCTGCATGGCCGCCTTCAGCGCGCGGCCATCGGCGCTGTCCATGGAGGTGATGGGCGCGTGGGCGGCCTTGTTCGTGGCAATCACCACGAACGAGTCGTTAGTGGAGGTGTCGCCGTCGATGGTGATGCGGTTGAACGACGCATCGGCCAGGTCTTTGGCCAGTTGCCCCAGCAGCGCCTGGTCCACACAGGCATCGGTAGCCATAAAGCCCAGCATGGTGGCCATGTTGGGGCGGATCATGCCCGCGCCCTTGCTGATGCCGGTAACGGTGACCGTCTTGCCACCGATCTGCACCTGGGTACTGAAGGCTTTGGCGATGGTGTCGGTAGTCATGATGGCCTCGGCCGCGCGGCCCCAGTGGTCGGCGCGGGCATCGGCCAGGGCGGCGGGCAGTCCGGCGTTGATGCGCTCGTGCGGCAGGGTTTCCATGATCACGCCGGTGGAGAAGGGCAAAATTTGCTCGGGGGCCAGGTCCAGGTGCTGGGCCAGCGCAATGCAGGTGGATTTGGCGCGCATCAGGCCGTCATGGCCGGTGCCCGCATTGGCATTGCCGGTGTTGACCAAGATGGCTCGGATGCCCACACCCAGTGCCAGGTGCTCGCGGCAGATCTGCACCGGGGCGGCGCAGAAGCGGTTTTGGGTGAACACGCCCGCCACCGAAGCGCCCTCTTCCAGCAGCACCACGGTCAAGTCCTTGCGGTTCACCTTGCGGATGCCCGCCTCGGCGATGCCCAGCAGTACGCCGGGAACAGGGTGCAGGCCAGCGGGATCGGGAGCAGACAGGTTAACGGGCATGGTGGGCTTTCAAAATGGCATGAACATGTGAAAAACGGGCCGAAGCCCGTTGCAAAACCAGAGTGGCGCTTAAGCTAGCTTGCCATGGCACAGCTTGTATTTGTTGCCACTGCCGCAGGGGCAGGGGTCGTTACGGCCAACACGGGGCAAGTCGGCTGCGGTCTGCTGGCCGCGCGGTGCGGCATCGGTGCGCACCTCGACTTCGCCGGTTTCGGTGGGCGCGGTGTAAGTCACGTTGGCGATGCTTTCGCCCCGGTTTTCCATAGCCTCGGCGGCTTCGCCGAGCTGCTCGTTGGACTGCACTTTGACCGTCATCAGCACCTTGGTCACGTCGTTTTTCACCGCGTCCAACAACTGGCCGAACAACTCGAAGGCTTCGCGCTTGTATTCCTGCTTGGGCTGCTTTTGCGCATAGCCGCGCAAATGGATGCCCTGGCGCAGGTAGTCCAGTGAGCTCAGGTGTTCGCGCCAGTGGGTGTCGATGCTTTGCAGCAACACCATGCGTTCGAACTGGGTGAAGTTATCACCACCCACTTGCTCCACCTTGGCGTGGAACGCGGCATTGGCCGCTGTCAGCACGGTTTCCAGAATGTCTTCGTCGGTGATGGCACTGGCGGACTCCACCTGCGCACGCAAAGGCAGGATCAGTTGCCATTCGTCCTGCATGGTTTTTTCCAGGCCGGCAATGTCCCACTGCTCTTCCACCGTCTCGGGCGGCACAAACTGGCGCACCACATCGTCTACACACCCTTCGCGCAAGGAGGCGATCTGGGCGGTCAGGTCCTGCGCATCCAGAATCTCGTTGCGCTGCTGGTAAATCACTTTGCGCTGGTCGTTGGACACGTCGTCGTATTCCAGCAGTTGCTTGCGCACATCGAAGTTGCGGGCTTCGACCTTGCGCTGGGCACTTTCGATACTGCGGGTGACGATACCAGCTTCGATGGCTTCGCCATCGGGCATCTTCAGGCGGTCCATGATGGACTTGACGCGGTCACCGGCAAAGATGCGCATCAGCGGATCGTCCAGGCTCAGGTAGAAGCGCGAAGAACCAGGGTCGCCCTGGCGGCCAGAACGGCCCCGCAGCTGATTGTCGATACGGCGGGATTCGTGGCGCTCGGTGGCAATGATGCGCAGGCCGCCGAGGGCCTTCACCGCTTCGTGGTCGATGGCCCATTGCGCACGTACCCGCTCCACCTCTAACGCCTTGGCGGCATCGTCGAGCGCCGGGTTGGCCTCTACCGCTTTGATCGCCATTTCCAGGTTGCCGCCCAGCACGATGTCGGTACCGCGCCCGGCCATGTTGGTGGCGATGGTGATCATCTTGGGCCGACCAGCCTGGGCCACGATATCGGCTTCACGGGCGTGCTGCTTGGCGTTCAGCACCTGGTGCGGCAGCTTGGCGTCGTTGAGCAGGCGGTCGATGATTTCCGAGTTCTCAATCGAGGTGGTGCCCACCAGCACGGGCTGGCCGCGCTCATAGCATTCGCGGATGTCTTTGATGGCGGCTTCGTACTTCTCGCGTGTGGTTTTGTAGACGCGGTCGAGCTGGTCTTCGCGGCGGCTGACGCGGTTGGGTGGAATCACCACGGTCTCTAAACCGTAAATTTCCTGAAACTCGTAGGCTTCGGTATCGGCCGTGCCGGTCATGCCCGACAAACGGCCATACAGGCGGAAGTAGTTCTGGAAGGTGATGGAGGCCAGCGTCTGGTTCTCGGCCTGGATTTCCACACCCTCTTTGGCTTCCACCGACTGGTGCAGACCTTCGCTCCAGCGGCGGCCCGACATCAGGCGGCCAGTGAATTCATCGACGATGACAATTTCGCCGTCTTGCACCACGTAGTGTTGGTCGCGGTGGTACAGGTGGTTGGCACGCAGCGCGGCGTACAGATGGTGCATCAGGGTGATGTTGGCCGGATCGTACAGCGACGCGCCTTCGGGCAGCAGGCCGTGCTCGACCAGAATGCGCTCGGCGTTTTCATGGCCGTCTTCGGTCAGGAACACCTGGTGCGACTTTTCGTCCAGGGTGAAGTCGCCGGGCTTGGTGACGCCCTCGCCAGTGCGTGGATCGGCCTCGCCTTCCTGGCGGGTCAGGAAGGGGATGATCTTGTTGATCGCAACGTAGGTGGCGGTGTGGTCTTCTGCCTGGCCGCTGATGATCAGCGGCGTGCGTGCCTCGTCAATCAGGATCGAATCCACCTCGTCCACGATGGCGTAGTTCAGGCCGCGCTGCACGCGGTCGCGTACCTCGTAGACCATGTTGTCGCGCAGGTAATCAAAGCCGTATTCGTTGTTGGTGCCGTAGGTGATGTCGGCGGCGTAGGCGGCCTGCTTTTCTTCCCGCGGCATATTGGGCAGGTTGACACCGACGGTCAGGCCCAGGAAGTTGTAGAGGCGTTCCATCCAGCGCGCGTCGCGGTTTGCCAGGTAGTCATTGACCGTGACCACGTGCACGCCCTTGCCGGACAGCGCATTCAGGTAAACCGGCAGCGTAGCGGTCAGGGTCTTGCCTTCCCCGGTGCGCATTTCTGAAATCTTGCCGTTGTGCAACGACATGCCCCCCAGCATCTGCACATCAAAATGGCGCATCTTCATCACGCGCTTGGAACCTTCGCGCACCAGGGCAAAGGCCTCAGGCAAGATGGCATCCAGTGTTTCACCCGCCGCCACCCGCTGCTTGAAGGACAGCGTTTTCTCACGCAGCGCCTCGTCGGACAGCTTTTCATACTGCGGCTCCAAGGCATTGATACCTTCGAGCGTCTTGCGGTACTGTTTCAACAAACGCTGGTTACGGCTGCCGAAAATTTTGGTCAGAAAGTTGGTGGTCATGGATGCGAGACCGCCACCGCCACAGAAGCCGGGGGGAAGCGATCGAAATTCCTAAATGTAATCTTGGAGTCAGATGAGGCTTTGACAGCAAAAGTCAAGCCACAAGGGCCAGTTTGCAATCCACAGCCTTGGGATTTTACTATCTGCCAGCACAGGCCAGAAACCAGTGCCACGGTGATAATCAAGCCCACTATGCGCCAAAGCAACCGTTCCTTCACGCTGCTGCAAGCCGCAGCCGACTCGCCCACCTTGGCCCGCTTGTCAGCTTTAGCGCAAGACTCCAGTGACCGGCTCAAAGCTATCAAGACCTTGATCCCCGAAACCCTGTGGTCGGCCATCCAGCCTGGGCCGATTGACGGTGCCAGTTGGTGCCTGCTGGTGAACAGCAATGCCGCATCGGCCAAGCTGCGGCAGCTGAGCCCGGCACTGTTGGCGCATTTGCGCTCCAAGGGCTGGGATGTGACGGACCTGCGCATCAAGGTGCAAATGCGTGCCGCTGTGCTGCGCGGCCCATAAAAAAAGGTTCTGGCCATTTCTGGACAGAACCTTTTACATAACCATTCTCAATATGGTGCCGATTGTCGGAGTCGAACTGACGACCTTCCGCTTACAAGGCGGGTGCTCTACCAACTGAGCTAAATCGGCGAATCTCTTATTTTACAGAACCGAATGGGTCATTTTGGTGACCGTAAGATTTTTTACTTGATGCGTTTGAGCGCCGGGCGGGGCCCGGAAGCGGGCCGCGGCGGCTCGGGTGGCTCGTCGTCGCTGGATTCCACCGGCGACAACGGGACCACTTTCGACGAAGCATCGGGTACCCCTGCCAGCGCAAAAGGCTTCGCGGGCTCGTCCGTGGATGCGCTGGCAACCGGCGACGGGAAGGCCATGCCCTGCCCGTTTTCACGCGCATAAATGGCAATTACCTGGCCAATCGGCACCAGAATCTCGCGGGGTGTGCCAGCGAACCGTGCTTTGAATTCAATGAAATCGTTCCCCAGCTTGAGTGAGCTGGTCGCATCAAAGCTAATGTTAAGAACGATCTCACCGTCTTTCACATATTCACGCGGCACCTGAACCGAGTCGTCTACCAGCACCGCCACGTACGGTGTCAGACCGTTGTCGGTACACCACTCGTAGAGCGCGCGGATCAGGTAGGGACGGGTGGAGGTCGAATCCAGGGCTTGCATGATGGACAACAGCGGCTCCGAATTACTTGCGCATCACTTTTTCAGACGGTGTCAGCGCTTCGATGTACGCTGGGCGCGAGAAAATGCGCTCGGCATACTTCAGCAACGGTGCCGCGTTCTTGCTCAGGTCGATGCCGTAGAAGTCCAAACGCCATAGCAGCGGTGCAATCGCTACGTCCAGCATCGAGAAATTCTCGCCCAGCATGTACTTATTCTTCAGGAACACGGGAGCCAATTGGGTCAGGCGGTCACGGATGTGGGCGCGGGCTTTTTCCAGGGCTTTTTCGTTACCCTTGGAAGCACGGGACTCCAGCAGGCCTACATGCACAAACAGTTCCTTCTCGAAATTGAGCAGGAACAGGCGCACACGGGCACGGTCCACCGGGTCGCCGGGCATCAACTGGGGATGCGGAAAGCGCTCATCGATGTACTCGTTGATGATGTTCGACTCGTACAAAATCAGGTCGCGTTCCACCAGAATCGGCACCTGGCCGTACGGATTCATTACGCTGATGTCTTCGGGCTTGTTGTAGAGGTCCACGTCGCGGATCTCAAAGTCCATGCCTTTTTCAAACAAGACAAAACGGCAGCGGTGGGAAAAAGGGCAGGTCGTGCCTGAGTACAACACCATCATGATGGGGGCTCCTAAAAATCAAAAAGAGTGGGATGCCAATGCAGCCCACTCCGTGTGGCCCAAACAGAGTGTCCGGACCTCGTTGGGGTAGATGGGGTCTACTTCACGTCTTTCCAGAACGCGGCATTCAATCGCCAGGCAAAGAAGGTAAACACCAGCAAGAACAACAGCACCCACACGCCCACCCGCACGCGGGTGTTTTGGGCGGGCTCAGCCATCCATTGCAGGTAGCTGACCAGATCGCCCACGGCTTGTTCGTATTGCAGCGGGGTCATGGTACCGGGAGACACTTGCTCCCAGCCCTTGAACACCTGGACCTCGTGGCCGTGCTGCTCGACCTCTTCATACACCGGCTTGCGGTTGCCTTGCAGCTCCCACAACACGTGTGGCATGCCCACATTGGGGAAGGCCAGATTGTTCCAGCCGGTGGGCTTGGAAGGGTCGGGATAGTAGCTGCGCAGATAGGTGTAGAGGTAATCGGCACCGGTACCGCCGTGGCCCGAACGCGAACGCGTGATCAAAGTCAGGTCGGGTGGATTGGCGCCAAACCATTCCTTGGCCTGCTTGGGGTCAATCGACGCCTTCATCGTGTCGCCCACCTTGTCGGTGGCAAACAGCAGGTTGTCCTTGATCTGCTGCTCGGTCAAGCCGATGTCGCGCAGGCGGTTGTAGCGCATGAAGGCCGCCGAATGGCAGCTCAGGCAGTAGTTGACGAACAGCTTGGCACCGTTTTGCAGCGCGGCCAGGTCGTTGGTTTTGTTCGGCGCTTTGTCCCAGGCCAGTTCATTGCCTTCAGAAGCATGTACCGCCGAAGTCGCCGCGAAAGACAAGGTCAGGGCTGCGAAGATGCCGAGAATCAGTTTTTTCATAGTCAGAGTCTCCGGCTTAGTGCGCAGTGAAAGTAATGCGACTGGGCACGGGCTTGGGTGTACCCAAACGGCTCCACCACGGCATCAACAAGAAGAACCCGAAATAGAACAAGGTACCCACCTGGGAAACACGTCCACCGATATCGGAAGGAGGTTGCACACCCAGGTAACCCAAAACCAGAAAGTTAACGACAAACACTGCGTACACGTATTTGTGCCAGCTGGGACGGTAACGGATCGACTTCACCGGGCTGTTGTCCAGCCAGGGCAGGAAGAACAGAATCACCACCGCGCCGCCCATGGCCACCACGCCCCAGAACTTGGCATCAATGTTCAGCATCATCGCCACCACACCGGCAGCCACAACCACAATGATCGCCTTGAACAACGCGGGTATCTTGAACTTGACCACCGCCAGCAGCCCGCCGCCCACCACACAGGCGATCAGCGCGTACATCATTTCACTGGTGATGGCCCGCAGCATCGAATAGAACGGCGTGAAGTACCAGACCGGCGCAATGTGCAACGGTGTCTTCAGCGAATCGGCAGGAATGAAGTTGTTGTATTCCAGGAAGTAGCCGCCAAATTCGGGAGCAAAAAAGATGATGGCAGTGAACACCATCAAAAACACGCTGACCGCAAAAATGTCGTGCACCGAGTAGTACGGGTGAAACGGAATGCCGTCCAGCGGATGGCCTTCGGCATCTTTGGGGGCGTTAGGGCCCTTGATTTCCACGCCGTCGGGGTTGTTGGAGCCCACTTCGTGCAGCGCAATGATGTGCGCCGCCACCAAGCCCAGCAGCACCAGCGGCACGGCAATCACGTGGAAGCTGAAGAAGCGGTTCAGGGTGGCATCGCCCACCACGTAGTCGCCGCGGATCAGCAAGGCCAGATCAGGACCAACAAATGGAATGGCAGAGAACAAATTGACGATCACCTGGGCACCCCAGTAGCTCATCTGGCCCCAAGGCAGCAGGTAGCCCATGAAAGCCTCGGCCATCAGGCACAGGAAAATCGCGCAGCCAAACACCCACACCAGTTCGCGTGGTTTGCGGTACGAACCGTACAAAAGCCCACGGAACATGTGCAAATACACCACCACAAAGAAGGCCGAGGCCCCGGTGGAGTGCATGTAACGGATCAGCCAGCCCCAGGGCACATCGCGCATGATGTATTCGACCGAGGCAAAGGCCAGGGTCGAATCGGGCTTGTAGTGCATCACCAGGAAGATGCCGGTGACAATCTGCAGCACCAGCACCAGCAGCGACAGCGAGCCAAACACGTACCAGAAGTTGAAGTTCTTCGGCGCGTAGTACTCGGACATGTGCTCTTTGTAGAGCTTGCTGGCCGGGAAGCGGTTGTCCACCCAGTTCATCAGCTTTTCAGGCGCGCTGGCGTTGGGGGAGATTTCTTTGAAAGTTGCCATATATCCCTCAAGCCTTCTTGTCTTCGCCAATCAGCAGCCGGGTATCGGAGAGATACATGTGCGGCGGCACCGGGAGGTTGTCGGGAGCGGGTTTGTTCTTGAACACGCGGCCCGCCATGTCGAACGTGGAGCCGTGGCAGGGGCACAGGAAGCCGCCCTCCCAGTCGTTGGGCAGAGAAGCCTGGGGACCCGGAGTGAACTTATCCGATGGCGAGCAACCCAAGTGCGTACAGATGCCCACCACCACCAGAAATTCAGGCTTGATGGAGCGGCCTTCGTTACGGGCGTACTCCGGCGTGAACTCGGAAGGGTTGCGCAGCGATTTAGGGTCGGCCAGTTGACCGTCCAGCTTGGGCAACTCGGCAACTTGCTCGGGCGTTCGGCGCAAGATCCAAACGGGTTTGCCGCGCCACTCCACGGTCATCTTCTCGCCGGGTTTGAGGGTTGAAATATCGGCTTCAACGGCAGCTCCGGCGGCTTTGGCGCGCTCTGAGGGCTGGAATGTACTCACAAAAGGGATGGCGGTAGCTACGCCACCCACTGCACCGGCACAACCGGATGCGATCAACCACGTCCGCTTGCTGGTGTCGACTGGGGTGTCACTCATGGGGGTCCTCAAAATCATCGCTCGTTTGGGTCAACGACGGATTGTAGCGGAGCGGTCCTCGGCGACTTCACCTGCCTGCAACACTTTATGCCGGGTGTCGAGGGCATTTTGTGGACAATACGGCGGTCAATTAACTAACAAGGGGACTTTTATGGGCATGATGGCCGAATTCAAGGAGTTTGCAGTCAAGGGCAATGTGATCGATCTCGCCGTAGGTGTGATCATCGGTGGTGCTTTCGGCAAAATTGTGGACTCGGTGGTGGCCGATCTGATCATGCCCGTGGTCGGCATGGTGTTTGGCAAGATCGATTTTTCCAGCCTGTTCATCGTGCTGGGCAAGGTCCCCGAAGGCACGGGCATGGCGCTGGCCGATCTGAAAAAAGCCGGTGTACCGGTGTTTGCTTACGGCAATTTCCTCACCGTGGCGGTGAACTTTGCGATTCTGGCCTTCATCATCTTCATGATGGTCAAGCAGATCAACCGCATGAAGAAAGCGGAGCCCGCCGCTCCGGTCGCCGCACCCGCTACTCCAGAAGACGTGCTACTGCTGCGCCAAATCCGCGACAGCCTGCAAAAGTAAGACCGCTTTAAGCACTACATTTTTGGTAGCTGCTCACGCCCTCTGCTGTCACGCCAGAGGGCTTTTTTACGCCTGAAACCCACTCAGCTTGCGTGCCATGCGCAGCGCGGCGATCAGGCTCGACGCATCGGCTACACCCGTGCCCGCAATGTCAAACGCCGTGCCATGGTCCGGGCTGGTGCGCACCAGGGGCAGGCCCAGGGTGACGTTCACGCCCTGCTCCACGCCCAGGTATTTCACCGGGATCAGCCCCTGGTCGTGGTACATGGCCACCACCACATCGAACTCCCCCGCTTGGCCGTGTTTGGCCCGGGCGCGCATGAACACCGTGTCGGGCGCATACGGGCCGTGCACATCCAACCCTTCGGCGCGGGCGGCCTGGACGGCAGGAAGGATGGTGTCGATTTCTTCACGGCCAAACAAACCACCCTCCCCCGCGTGCGGGTTCAGCCCGGCCACGCCTATCCGCGGTGCCCGCCCCAGCGCCGCGCCGACCGAGCGGTGGGTGATGCGCAGGGTTTGCAACACGTTGTCGAACGTCACGGCCTCGATGGCCTGGCGCAGTGACATATGGATGCTGACCAGCACGGTGCGCAACTCGTCATTGGCCAGCATCATGCGCACCGGCACGTCCTGCAGCGGTTGGCTCAAGTAGGCTGCAGCCTCGAACTGCAGCAGCTCGGTGTGGCCGGGATACGGCAGGCCGGCCGCTGCCAGCGCCTCTTTGTGCAGCGGCGCGGTGACCAATGCGGCCAACTCACCGCGCAGCGCGGCGCGGCTGGCCCAGAGCACGCAATCGGCGGCCACTTTACCGGCCAAAGCACTCACCAGACCATACGGGATATGCGCGAGTAGCTCGGTTATTTGGAGCACGGGTATGCAGCGCGGTGGCACGCTTCCCAGCTCTGCGGGCGATGCGATCAGCGCCACCGGCAGCGCGGGCTGGCCGGGGCCGCTGACCAGGACGCTGGCGCGGCGCAGGGTGCCCACATCGCCCGCCACGAAGCAGCCCCGCGTGGCATCCGGCGCGTCGCGGAAGGCTTTGGCGATGGTTTCGGGGCCGATCCCCGCGGGGTCGCCCAAGGTGATGGCAATGGGTTTCATCAGGCGGGGTTGTCGATGTCAATGAAAGTGTGTTCCAGCCCGAGCTGGGCGGCAACAAAGGCCGCCACCGCCGGAGCCCCGTAGCGCTCGCTGGCGTGGTGGCCGCAGGCGATGAAGGCCACGCCGCATTCGCGGGCATAGTGGGCTTGCGGTTCGGAGATTTCACCGGTGACGAACGCATCGGCCCCGGCAGCGATGGCGGCTTCAAAGTAGTCCTGTGCGCCGCCCGTGCACCATGCTATATTTTTAATAGCTTTAGGTGTAGGTGATATATACACGGGAGGCCGATTTAACTGTTTTTCTATGTGTGCAGCCAATGCCTGGGCGGAAGCGAATGCGCCGCCGTCGCTGCGCTGCCCCAGAAAGCCCAGGTTGTTGTCACCGAAGCTACCCACACCCTCCAGCCCCAGTTGCACGCCCAGCTGCGCGTTGTTGCCCAGCGTGGGGTGCGCGTCCAGCGGCAGGTGGTAGGCGTAGAGGTTGATGTCGTGGCGCAGCAGCAGGGCCAGGCGCTGCTTCATCCAGCCAGTCACCGTGCCGCTCTGGCCGCGCCAGAACAGGCCGTGGTGCACAAAAATCGCGTCGGCCTGCGCGGCTACGGCGGCTTCGATCAGGGCCAGGCTGGCGGTGACCCCCGATACAACGCGGCGGATATCGGTCTTGCCCTCGACCTGCAGGCCGTTCGGCCCGTAATCTTTGAAGCGGGCGGGTTGCAACAGGTCGTCAAAGGCCTGCAGCAGTTCCAAGCGGGAAGTGGTCATCCCGCATTCTCTCAAGCTTTGCGTTCCACGTAGCCGCGGCCCGACATCGGCACCAGCGCCAGCAGCATGCCCAGCACGGCCAGGCCGCCCACGTAGTAGGCGGGGGCCAGCGGGTCTTTTTGCAGCCACAACGTGATGATGATGGGTGTCATGCCGCCGAAGATCGCGTAAGCCATGTTGTAGGCAAACGAAAGCCCCGAGAAGCGCACCGCCGCCGGGAAGGCGCGCACGCCGACGATGGGTACCAGCGCGATCGAGCCGACGAAGAAGCCGACCAGGCCATAGCTCCAGACCAGCGAGGCTGGCGTGCCCGGCAACCCGGTGTAGAACCAGACGGTAGTCACCAGCAGCCCCCCAAAGCCCAGCAGCATCACCGGCCGGGTGCCGACGCGGTCGGTGGCCCAGCCCATCACGATACAGCCGATGGTCAAGGTCAGCGTGGCAAGCGCATTGGCTTGCAGCGCCAGCGCGGGAGCGATGCCGTGCATTTTTTGCAGGTAGTTGGGGGTGATCAACACCACCACCACGATGGCGGCCGACAGCACCCAGGTCAGCAGACCGACCAGAACGCAGGCGGCGCGGTGTTCGCGCAGGATGGTCTTCAGCGGCAACTCACGCGCCACGGTGCGGCGCTTTGCCAGCTCCTGGAACACCGGGGTTTCGTGCAAAAACCGGCGCAAATACACCGACATCAGGCCAAACACGCCACCCAAAATGAAGGGCATGCGCCAGGCGAAATCGGCCACTTCGGCCGGGCTGTAGTGGGTGTTGATACCGACGGCCACCAGCGAACCCAGCAAGATGCCGCCGGTGATACCCGCCGTGAGCGTGCCCACGCCCAGGCCGTAGCGGCTGGCGGGCACATGTTCGGCCACAAATACCCAGGCACCAGGCATTTCGCCGCCAATTGCCGCGCCTTGCAGCACGCGCATGGCCAGCAGCAGCAGAGGCGCAGCCACGCCGATGCTGGCGTAGTTGGGCAACAGACCAATCACCAAAGTGGGCACGGCCATCATGAAAATGCTCAGGGTGAACATGCGTTTGCGCCCGAGCAGATCGCCAAAATGCGCAATGATGATGCCGCCCAAAGGCCGCGACAGGTAGCCGGCCGCAAAGATGCCAAAGGTCTGCAGTTGGCGCAGCCAGTCGGGCATGTCCACCGGGAAGAACTGCTTGCCCAGCACGGCGGCAAAAAACACGTAAATCACAAAGTCATAAAACTCCAGCGTGCCGCCCAGGGCGGACAGGCCCAGGGTGTTCACGTCTTTGCGCGACAGGCCGGTGGAAGAAGACGGCAGGGGTGCGCCTACGGGCAAGGGAAGGGAAGAAGGCATGGGTTCTTTGGGCAATAGAGGAAACTGCTGCGGGCGGGGAGTGCAGGCCCGCGGTGGCTTGCAGGCAAGGGTTCAAGGCAGCCCAGGGTGCGGGCTGGGCGGGCGGCGCAGCGGGTTCAGCAGGGCCGCCAGGAACAGCGGTGCTGGCACAGACGAAGACGGCATTCTAAGGGCCGGCCCTGGTGTACGCAGGCCAGGGCCCTCTAAATTCTCTCTGGCATGGGAGACAATGTGGCCTTGTCGCGCCTGATTCGGCTGCATTCCACCACCCCACACCCCACCACCATGAAGCGCCTCTGGCTCCTGTTCGCCCAAACCGCCACCATTTTGCTGGCAGCCTATTTTGTTGTGGGCACGCTCAAGCCCGAATGGATGGGCAAGCGGCCTTTCAGCGGCTCCAGCATTTCACTGATCGAAGCTCCGGCCAATACCTCCAGCTTTCCCGCCAGCGGTAGTTTCAGCGCGGCCGCCAAAAAAGCCTCGCCCGCCGTTGTCAGCATCAACACCAGCAAAATGGCCGATCGCGACCCGCGCAGTGATGACCCGTGGTTCAAATTCTTCTTTGGCGAGCGCGGCGCGCAAGCCCAGGTGGGCCTGGGCAGCGGCGTGATCGTCAGCCCGGACGGCTACATCCTCACCAACAACCACGTGGTCGAAGGCGCAGACGCCATCGAAGTTACGCTCAACGACAGCCGCCACGTCCAGGCCCAGGTGATCGGTACCGACCCCGATTCCGACCTGGCCGTACTGAAGATCAAGCTCGACAAGCTGCCGGTGATGGTGCTGGGCAGCTCGGACGCGCTGCTGGTGGGCGACCAGGTGCTGGCCATCGGCAACCCGTTTGGCGTTGGCCAGACGGTCACCAGCGGCATCGTCAGCGCGCTGGGCCGCAACCAGCTGGGTATCAACACCTTCGAGAATTTCATCCAGACCGACGCGGCCATCAACCCCGGCAACTCGGGCGGCGCGCTGGTAGACGTGAACGGCAACCTGATGGGCATCAACACCGCCATCTACTCGCGCTCCGGCGGCAGCATGGGCATTGGCTTTGCCATTCCCGTGTCTACCGCCAAGCTGGTGTTGGAAGGAATCGTTGCCGATGGCCAGGTCAAACGCGGCTGGATCGGCGTAGAGCCCAGCGACCTGTCGCCCGAGCTGGCCGAAACCTTTGGTGTCAAGGCCGACCACGGCGTGATCATCACCGGCGTGCTGCAAAACGGCCCCGCGGCGCATGCCGGCATCCGGCCCGGCGACGTGATTGTGCAGGTAGGCAGCAAAACGGTAAACAACGTGTCCGAGCTGTTGACCAGCGTCGCCATGCTGCAGCCCGGCAAGGCATCGCCTTTCAGCGTGCTGCGCCAGGACAAGCAGCTCGCGCTGGAGGTGACCCCGGGCTTGCGTCCCAAACCCGCGGCACGGGTAGAACGCTAACCACTACACATTTAATAGCTACCAGCGCAGGTAGAACATGCGCTGGAGGCCGATTTGGCTAAGATTTTGGTGAAACGGCTTCTTCGTCTGGGGCCTGGGTGTGCTTGATGAAAATCTGCGCAGCCCAGATGCCCACCTCGTACAAGATGCACATGGGAATAGCCAGCGCCAGTTGCGACACTACGTCTGGCGGGGTCACGATGGCGGCGACGATAAACGCCAACACCACAAAGTAGCCGCGAAAGCTCTTCAGCTTGTCGATGCTGACCAGGCCCATGCGGGCCAGCACCACCACCACGATCGGCACCTCAAAAGCCATGCCGAAGGCCAGGAACATGGTCAGCACAAAGCTCAGGTAGGCCTCGATGTCGGGCGTGGCCTTGATGCTTTGCGGCGCAAAGTTCTGGATGAATTTGAACACCTGGCCAAACACGAAAAAGTAGCAAAACGCCACGCCGATGAAGAACAACAAAGTGCTGGACACCACCAGGGGCAGCACCAGCTTTTTTTCATGCGTGTACAAGCCCGGAGCCACAAAGGCCCACACCTGCCACAGCACCACCGGCAAGGCCAGCATCAGCGCCACCATGAACATCACCTGCAGCGGCACCAGAAACGGCGAGATCACAGAAGTGGCGATCAAGGTACTGCCTGCAGGCATAGTCGCCACCAGAGGCGCCGCCAGCATGTCATAGAGCCGGGCCGGTCCAGGGTACAGCGCCAGGCCACCGGCGGCCACCATCACGGCAATCAGCGCCTTGACCAGGCGGTCGCGCAGCTCCACCAGGTGCTGCACAAAGGGCTGCTCGGTTCCGGCTAGTTCGTCATCTGTGCTTTTGTGGGGATCGGACATGGGGCTTTAAACAGGGCCAGGCCCAGAATGACACCGAGGCCAAAAGGCCCCAGGTTGTTGATTTTTAAATAATGTGAGAGCTTGGCTTGGGCCGGAATCGGGCCACACGGGCTGCACCCGACAACGCCTTGGTACGCACCCCGGCGCGGGCCTTGTACCACTGCGGCGTGGCACCCAGCTTGGTGCGCCAGCGCTTGTGCGGGAGCTTGTATTCGGGGTAGCTGGTGTAGGCATCGTCGGCCACGGCAGGGGTGGCATCGGTTTCTGACCATTGCTTCTCGAAGTCGCTGGCGTTGGTTTGGATGGACTGGTGCACGTCGCGCGCCGCACCTTCCATGGTTTCCTTCATCTTCTTGAGCTCGTCCAGGTCCATGGAGCGGCTGACTTCGGCTTTCACATCAGACACGTAGCGCTGGGCCTTGCCCAGCAACGTGCCGACGGTGCGGGCCACACGTGGCAGCTTTTCCGGCCCGATGACGATCAACGCCACCGCGCCAATCAGCGCCATTTTGGAAATGCCGAGATCAATCACGGAGTGCGCGCCAGATCAGGACTTGGTCTTGGCTTCGACATCGATGGTGTTCTTTTGCGCCGCTGCAGCTGCGCTGGCAGACACCTGGGCGGTGGGCTTTTCGTCGTCCACCGATGCAGCACCGTCCTTCATGCCGTCTTTAAAGCCCTTGACCGCGCCACCCAGGTCGCTGCCCATGTTCTTCAGTTTCTTGGTGCCAAACACCATCACCACGATCAACAGCACGATCAACCAATGCCAAATAGAAAAAGAACCCATGGAATAACTCCTAACAAAGTATTTCTGATTTTAGACGGCGCAGATGACGGTCTACACCGTAGCCTGCGATGCCCTTGCGCTGTCACTAACCCTTGAGCCAGGGGCGCGGCCCACCAATGACATGCAGGTGCAGATGGTGCACTTCCTGCCCGCCATCATCCCCCGTATTCACCATCACCCGAAAACCACCCTGCGGGTAAGGTCTGCAGCCCTCTTGGGCTGCCAGCTGGGGGGCCAGCACCATCATGCGCCCCAACAGGGCCGCGTGCTCGGGCTGCAACTGCGCCATCGACGGGATATGCAGCTTGGGGATCAGCAAGAAATGCACCGGCGCCCAAGGATGGATGTCGTGGAAGGCCAAAAGTTCGGCATCTTCATAGACTTTTTTAGAGGGAATCTGGCCTGCAATGATTTTGCAAAACAGGCAATTCGGGTCATGTGCAACCACGGTCATACCGCATCTCCTACTGCCTGGCTGGCGTTCATGGCCACCATGCCGCGCACGATGCGGTACAAGAACCACAGCGAAATCAGGCCCCAGGCAATCCAGCCCGGCAAGATGAACAGAAACCACAGTGGTGCCGTGACCACATACAGCACTCCGGCCCACAGCACAGAGCGGATGCGCCAACTGAAATGGCTGGCCTGCCAGGTGCCTACGGCTTCGTTCTTTTTCACCAGATCGATCACCAGCGCCACGATCAGCAGCAATGCGCCCGGCTGCGCGCCTGGCACCACTGCGCCCACGGCCACGATAAGGTGCAGCACATAGCTGACCCAGCCCACGGTTTTCAGGTCTTGGGCCTTTTCGCTGTCGATAGCGCGCACGTCAATGATGTCGTTCATGGGGATTCCGCCTCTCGGGTTAAAACTTTGCGCAAGGCCTTTTCTTCGATGCCGCTGGTGCCTTCGCGGCGCTCCAGTTCGGCCAGCACGTCGGCGGGGCTAAGGCCAAAGTGCGCCAGCGCCACCATGGAGTGGAACCACAAATCGGCCACCTCGCCCACCAGCTTGGCCTGCAGCTCGGGGGTGTTGCCACCGTATTCGGCATCCTTGGCGGCCATCACGGCCTCTGTGGCTTCTTCGCCGATTTTTTTCAGAAAAGCATCCGGCCCCTTGTGCAGCAGGCGGGCCACGTAGCTGGCGCTGGGGTCGCCACCAAAGGCTGGTTTGCGGCTTTCGATGGTTGCGGCCAGCCGGGCCAGGGAATCGTTAGAGGTCATAGCCATTACTTGTAGATGGATTCCGGGTCTTTCAAGACCGGTTCGGTGGCTTTCCAGGCCTTGCCGCCTGCGGCATCGGTGTCCAGCAGGCTGAAAAAGCAGCTGTGGCGGCCCGTGTGGCAGGCAATGCCGGGGGTGTGGCCAAGTTGCGTCACCTTGAGCAGGACCACATCGTTGTCGCAATCGAGGCGGATTTCGTGCACGGTTTGCACATGGCCCGACTCTTCGCCCTTGAACCACAGCCGGTTGCGCGAGCGGCTGAAATACACCGCACGCCCCAGGGCGGCGGTTTGCTCCAGCGCCTCACGGTTCATCCAGGCGAACATCAGCACGTCGCCGCTGCCCGCCTCTTGC
The DNA here is from genome assembly GCF_056521385.1 of Rhodoferax sp. RT5P35. Classification (NCBI taxonomy): domain Bacteria; kingdom Pseudomonadati; phylum Pseudomonadota; class Betaproteobacteria; order Burkholderiales; family Comamonadaceae; genus Rhodoferax; species Rhodoferax sp. RT5P35. Next base: position 234,298 of record NZ_JBWMAX010000006.1, read on the forward strand.
GCAATCACCGGGACCAGCCCTTGGGCGTCCCATTTCACATCATTTAGCCAATTCATAGGCCGTATTGTGAGCGATTGCACAAGCCGACCCCCAGCCTTAGGAGATGGGGCAAATATAGAATGTGCCATTTTTTGACCACCTTAATGGTGAACACAGCATGGACTACCCCGGAAATTTGATCGTCGTGGCCGCCCCCAGCGGTGCCGGTAAGTCCAGCCTGGTCAAGGCCTTGATGGAGCTGGATGCCAAAGTACAGCCCTCGGTCTCGCACACCACCCGCGACCCACGCGGCCAGGAAAAACACGGGCGTGAATACTTCTTCGCCTCGCAGTCGGAATTTGATGCCATGGTGGCGGCCGATGCGTTCGTGGAATGGGCGGAAGTGCATGGCAACCGCTATGGCACCTCCAAAAAAGCCATTGAAGAACGCATGGCCTTGGGCTCGGACGTGATTCTTGAAATCGACTTCCAGGGTGCAGTGCAGATCAAGGAAATTTTCGCCAACGCGGTGCTGATTTTCATCCTGCCGCCCAGTTGGGAAGAGTTGCGCTCGCGGCTGGAGCGACGCGGCGAAGATGCCCCCGATGTGATCGAATTGCGCTTGGCCAACGCCGCGATTGAGATGGCACAAGCCCATAAATTCGACTTCGTTATAATCAATGAGCTATTTGACCGGGCAGTTTTCGACCTGAAAACCATTGTTCATGCCCAGCGGCTCAAATTTACGGCCCAACGCCGTGCCCGAGCCGACACCTTCAAATCCCTGGGTATCTTTTAGGACTCGCACTGCGGTGCAAGTCGTGTTGCAATAGTTTTCTGGAGAAATTCATGGCCCGTATCACCGTCGAAGATTGCCTGGTGCAAATCCCTAACCGTTTCCAGCTGGTGCTGGCCGCAACCTACCGCGCCCGCATGCTGAGCCAAGGCCACGCGCCCAAGATCGAAAGCAAGAACAAGCCGGTGGTCACCGCCTTGCGTGAAATCGCCGCGGGCAAAGTCGGCATCGAGATGCTCAAAAAAGTACCCAACTGATTGCATCGGGCCCAAACCCGCTTTAAAAGGCACCGCATTGCGGTGCCTTTTTTGTTGCGCGCAAGGCAGACACAAGGCGCAAGCTATATTCAAGCCATGAGTGACAAGCATTTCCCTGCCGACGGTTCGCACCCCAAACCTCCACATAAAAAAGGCGGGCATACGCCCAGCCCCGCAGCAGCCAACGCCGCTGCCGCCAGCTTTGCCGCACTCATGGCCAACCTGCACTACCTGGATGCCGCCAGCGTGGAGCAGGTCCGCCAAGCCTACCGGTTTGCCGATGAGGCCCACCTGGGCCAGTTGCGCAACAGCGGCGAGCCCTACATCACCCACCCGATTGCCGTCGCCGCCCAGTGCGCTGCCTGGAAGCTGGATGCGCAGGCGCTGATGGCCGCCCTGCTGCACGACGCCATGGAAGACTGCGGTGTAACTAAGCCAGAGCTGATTGAACGCTTTGGCGCACCGGTGGCCGAACTAGTGGATGGTCTGACCAAACTCGACAAACTTCAGTTCAACACCCGCGAAGAAAACCAGGCCGAGTCGTTTCGCAAAATGCTGCTGGCCATGGCCCGCGACGTGCGGGTGATCTTGATCAAGCTGGCCGACCGCACCCACAATATGCGCACCATGGGTGACATGCCGCGCTCCAAGTGGGCCCGCATTGCCTCGGAAACCCTGGACATCTACGCGCCCATCGCCCACCGCCTCGGACTGAACCAAACCTACCGCGAACTGCAAGACCTGTCGTTTCGCCATCTGCGGCCCTGGCGCTACGCGATTTTGGCCAAAGCCGTGGCCAAAGCCCGCAACCGACGGCGCGACTTAGTGCAAAAAGTGCAGCAAGAAGTCGAGGCAGCGTTTGCGCAAACAGCCATTTCGGTGCGTATTGCCGGACGCGAAAAGACCATGTATTCCATCTACCAAAAGATGGACGACAAGCACCTGACCTTCGCCCAGGTGACCGATATTTACGGCTTTCGGGTCATTGTGCAGAACGTGACCGACTGCTACACCGCCCTGGGCATACTGCACCAGCTCTACAAACCGGTACCCGGCAAGTTCAAGGACCACATTGCGATTGCCAAGCTCAACGGCTACCAGTCGCTGCACACCACACTGGTCGGGCCGTCCAGCGTGAACGTTGAATTCCAGATGCGCACCGAGGCCATGCACCTGGTGGCCGAATCCGGCGTGGCGGCGCACTGGCTGTACAAGAACAACGAAACCGACAGCGCCACCGCCGAGCGCCTGGGCACCAAATGGCTGCAATCGCTGCTCGACATCCAGGACGAAACCCGCGATGCCGCCGAGTTCTGGGACCACGTCAAGGTCGATCTGTTCCCCGATGCGGTCTATGTGTTCACCCCCAAAAGCCAGATCATGGCCATGCCGCGCGGTGCCACGGTGGTGGACTTCGCTTACGCCATCCACAGCAATGTGGGCGACCGCACCGTAGCCGCCAAAATCAACGGCGAACAGGTGCCCCTGCGCACCGAACTGCGCAACGGCGACATCATTGAAGTGATTACCGCGCCGGTGTCGGCCCCGAACCCCGCCTGGCTGGGTTTTGTACGCACCGGCCGGGCGCGCTCCAAGATTCGCCACCACCTGAAAAGCATGGCGCAAACCGAATCCGAAAGCATGGGCGAAAAGCTGCTGACCCAGGCTTTGCGTGCCGAAGGGCTGGAGCGATTGCCTGAGGCAACTGCAGAAGGCCAGCCGATTTGGGACAAGCTGCTGCGCTTTACCGGCAACCGCACGCGGATCGAATTGCTCACCGACATCAGCATGGGCAAGCGCGTGGCCAGTATCGTCGCCAAGCGGCTGGTGGCGTTGCTGACCGAAGCCGGCGAAAAGCCCGATGCCTTGCTGCTGACCCGCGAGCGCTACACAGCGCACGAGCGCCTGTCCCAGGGTGCCGTGGTACTGGACGGTAGCGAAAACACCTCTGTTCAGTTCGCCCGCTGTTGTCGCCCGATTCCGGGCGATGCGATCGTGGGCTACCTGGGCCGCGGCGAAGGGTTGGTGGTGCACACCGACGATTGCGCAGTGGCCAAACGCCTGCAGTACAAAGACAGCGAGCGCTTCATCGCCGTGGACTGGGCGGATGAGCCGGTACGGTCCTTCGAGACGGGGGTGGTTGTCACCGTTAAAAATAGCAAGGGTGTGCTGGCCAAGGCCGCAGCCGCACTGTCTGCGGCCGAGGTGGACATTACCCATGTCGATATGGGGCAAGAGGGCGAACAGGAAGCCACCGACATGCGGTTTTTGGTGTCGGTGCGCGACCACGCCCACCTGGAAGTGGCCCTGCGCCAACTCAAACGCACGCCCTCGGTGTTGCGGGCGGTGCGGGCCAAGCCGGCAACTTAAACCGGCTGCGGGGCAGGGTAGTCCACACGCAGCACTTCAATCTCTTGCACCCCTACGGGGGACTGCATGCGCACCACGTCGCCCACCCGGCCTTTGAGCAGGGCGCGGGCGATCGGCGACACCCAGCTGACCTGCCCCTGTGCGGTGTCGGCCTCGTCAATCCCGTAAATGGTGATGGTGCGCTCCTGGCCCGTGGCGTCTTCATACGCCACGGTGGCACCGAAAAAAATTTGGTCGTTGCCGAAGTGCACGCTGGGGTCCACCACCTCGGCGATTTCCAGGCGCTTGGTCAAAAAGCGGATGCGCCGGTCGATCTCGCGCAGGCGCTTTTTGCCATAAATGTAATCGCCGTTCTCAGAGCGGTCGCCATTGCTGGCCGCCCAGTAGATCACGTCCACGATCTTGGGGCGCTCCACCTCCATCAGCTCGGTGAATTCAGCCCGTAGGCGGGCGTAGCCCTGGGGTGTCATATAGTTTTTGCTGCCCGCAGGCAAGGGCAAGGGCGCGGGTGCCGGGGCATCGCCGTCGTCGTCCTGGTCAGCATCGGTTTCACGGGTAAAAGCTTTGCTCATAAGCCGCGTACCTTAACGTGAAGTGGGTGCAAAAAGTAAAAAGCCCGTCATCTTGCGATAACGGGCTTTTACATTTGGTGCGGCTGGCAGGAATTGAACCCACGACCCCTTGGTTCGTAGCCAAGTACTCTATCCAACTGAGCTACAGCCGCTAAGCAATTGATTTTACAACGGGCTCTAATCCGTTTCGTATAAGTTCAGGTAAAAAGCCCCTTACCTTGCGGTAACGGGCTTCTACATCTGGTGCGGCTGGCAGGAATTGAACCCACGACCCCTTGGTTCGTAGCCAAGTACTCTATCCAACTGAGCTACAGCCGCTAATCTTACGATTCTACAATGGATTTTAGCCTGCAGTAAAGCGGTTTGAGAAAAATGCGGTGTGCACCAAAATTTCTTCAGCCCAGGCACTGCCCAAGCCCGCTAGCATCTAGGGCATTCAGGAGATACTTTTGCCCCACGTCATTACCAACATCGAAGACCTGCGTGTACTCGCGAAAAAACGCGTACCGCGCATGTTTTACGACTACGCCGACTCGGGTTCTTGGACCGAAGGCACCTACCGCGCCAACTCGGCCGACTTCCAAAAAATCAAGCTGCGCCAGCGGGTGGCCGTGAACATGGCCAACCGCAGCACCCGGGTGAAGATGGTTGGGCAGGATGCCGCCATGCCGGTGGCGATTGCGCCCACCGGCTTGACTGGCATGCAGCATGCCGATGGGGAAATTCTGGCGGCGCGTGCAGCCGAGAAGTTTGGCATCCCGTTCACCCTGTCCACCATGAGCATCTGCTCGCTGGAAGACATCGCTGCCCACACCAAGGCACCATTTTGGTTCCAGCTCTACTGGATGCGCGACCGCCCCTTCATGGAGGCGCTGATGGACCGCGCCAAAGCCGCTGGCTGCTCGGCACTGGTGCTGACGCTGGACCTGCAGGTGCTGGGCCAGCGCCACAAGGATCTGAAAAACGGCATGACCGCACCGCCCAAACCCACGCTGGCCAACATCCTGAACCTGATGACCAAGCCGCGCTGGTGCCTGGGCATGGCGGGCACACGCCGCCACACTTTTGGCAACCTGGTGGGCCACGCCAAGAACGTCAGCGACATGTCGTCGCTCAGCGCCTGGACCAAAGAGCAATTCGACCCCCAACTCGACTGGAACGACGTGGAGTGGATCAAGAAGCGCTGGGGCGGCAAGCTGATCCTTAAAGGCATCATGGACGCAGAGGATGCCCGTCTTGCGGCAAATAGCGGCGCAGATGCAATGGTCGTGTCCAACCACGGTGGCCGCCAGCTCGACGGTGCTCCCAGCGCTATCGAAGCACTGCCCGCGATTGTGGACGCAGTAGGCTCACAGATCGAGGTGTGGATGGACAGCGGTATCCGCTCCGGCCAGGACGTTTTGAAAGCCTGGGCCCTGGGTGCCCGCGGCACCATGATTGGGCGCAGCTTTTTGTACGGCCTGGGTGCGATGGGCGAAGCCGGGGTCACCAAATGCCTAGAGATCCTGCACAAAGAGCTGGATGTGACCATGGCTTTTTGCGGCCACACCCAGATTGCCACCGTGGACAAAAGCATTCTGTTGCCAGGGACGTTTTAACTGCGCATCTTTGCCCATAGCGGCATAATCGTTACACATTTTGTAACCGCCAACACGGCAAAAAGGATGGACCCTATGGGCACAGAAAAATTTCGCTTGGTCACCCGCAGTGATTTCGACGGGCTGGTGTGTGCGGTGCTGCTCAATGAGCTGGACATGATTGACGAGATCAAGTTCGTCCATCCCAAGGACATGCAAGACGGCAAGATCACCATCACCGACCGCGACATCACCACCAACCTGCCCTACGTGCCAGGTGCCCATATCGCGTTTGACCACCATGCGTCCGAAACCATTCGCAACCAGAGCGGGCTCAAAAATCATGTGATAGATGCCACAGCCCCGTCGGCGGCGCGCGTGGTGTTTGACTACTACGGGGGCGAAAAAGCCTTTCCCAACATCACCGTGGACATGATGGACGCAGTGGACAAGGCCGATTCCGCCCAGTACGTGCGCGAAGAAATCATGCAGCCCGAAGGCTGGGTGCTGCTGAACTACCTGATGGACGCGCGCACCGGCCTGGGCCGCTTCCGCGAATTCCGCATCAGCAACTACGCTCTGATGATGGATTTGATCCAGTACTGCCGCGACCATGGCATTGAAGACATCTTGTCGCTGCCGGATGTCAAAGAGCGCATCGACATCTACCAGGAACACGCCGTCAAAGCCAAGGCGCAGATCGAACGCTGTGCCACGGTACACGGCAATCTAGTGGTGCTGGACCTGCGTGAAGAAGAAACCATCTGGGCCACCAACCGGTTCATGGTGTATGCGCTTTTTCCGCAGTGCAACATCTCCATCCACGTAATGTGGGGCGTGCAAAAGCAAAACACCGTGCTGGCTACCGGCAAGTCAATTCTGGACCGCAGCAGCACAACCAATGTGGGCGAACTGATGCTGGCCTACGGCGGGGGCGGCCACCATGCTGCGGGCACCTGCCAGGTAGAAAACGACCAGGCCGCCACGGTGCTGCAAAAGCTCATCACCCAGATCAACCTGGACGGATAAAGCAATCTGCACAAACGGTATCGAGAATCAATCTCATTACAATAGGTTTTTGCCCTGCCCGCGTCAACTGCAAAATTCTTGCGATTCGCGGGTAGGAACACCAAGGACCTGCGCCGTGAAATCTCTTCTGCTGAGTGCTGCCCTGTTGACGGCTTTTGCCGCCACCGCCCAAACCACTGCCCCCGTCACCGCCGCTGCGGTCGCCGTCGACTACAGCAAGCTGGTCTACGCCAGCTACGAAGACACGCTGACTACGGCCCAGACACTCCAGGCCGCGATTACCGCATTCAATGCCGCCCCCAGCGCCGAAGGCCTATCCAAGGCCCGTACCGCCTGGCTAGCTGCCCGCGAGTTTTATGGCCAAACCGAAGCCTTCCGTTTCTATGCCGGTCCCATTGACGACAAAAACGGCCCCGAAGGCCGCATCAACGCCTGGCCGATGGACGAAGCCTATGTGGACTACGTCGTGGGCAAACCCAAGTCCGGCATCATCAACAACCCCAAGGTAAAAATCACCGCCAAAGCCCTCTCGGCCCTGAACGAGCGCGGCGGCGAAGAAAACATCGCCACCGGCTGGCACGCCATCGAGTTTTTGCTCTGGGGCCAGGATCTGAGCGAAACCGGCCCCGGCGACCGTTCGTTTGAAGACTTTGTGGATGGCAAGACCCCCAATGCCAACCGCCGCCGCGAATACCTGAAAGTGGTGTCCGATTTGCTCATTAGCGATCTGGCCAGCCTGACCAAAGCCTGGGCCCCCGATGCCAAGAACTACCGCGCCAAGTTTGAAAAATCCGGCACCAGCGCGGTGCGCAACATGCTGGTCGGCGTGGGCTCCTTGTCGCGCGGTGAACTGGCCGGTGAACGCATCGAAGTCGCCCTGGCCTCCAGGAACCAGGAAGACGAGCATTCCTGCTTCTCCGACAACACCCACCGCGACATCGTGGCCAACGCCACCGGCATTGAAAACGTCTGGCTGGGCCGCTTCAAACGTGCCGACGGCAGCCTGCTGCAAGGTGCTTCGCTGCGCGACTTGGTAGCGTTGAAAGATGCCACCACCGCCGAGCGCACCAGCGGCCACATTGCCGCCAGTGTGAAAGCTGCCGAGGGCATCCACGCCCCGTTTGACCGCGAGATTGTGGATACCGAAGGCCGCAAGCGCGTGCAGGCCGTGGCCGATGCGCTCAAGCTGCAAAGCAAGGACTTCCTGGATGCTGCCAAGGCCGTGGGCATTACCAAACTCACCTTGGTAGATCCCGCCAAAGAATAAGCCGATGCGTCAGCCGAACCTGCAAAAAAACCGCTGGCGCACCCTCACCACCACCGCCCTGGCCTCGGCCGGGGTGGCGGTGGCGTGGTTGGCCCTGGCAGCCCCCCCCACCATCGACACCTCGGAAGAAAAACCCGGCGGCGACACCACCGTGTTCGAAGAAGGGCTGAACGCCTTCTCTTTCCCTGCCGCCAACCTGGACGAAGAAGGCCGCACCAACTTCGCCATCGGCAATTCGTTCTTTCGGCGCAACTGGGTCGAAGCCCCTTCCTCCACCTCGGCGCGCGACGGCCTAGGGCCGCACTTCATCGCCCGTTCCTGCGGCGGCTGCCACACCCAGGACGGGCGCGGTGCACCGCCCAACACCTTTAAAAACGGCATCACTGCCGAGCAACCGATCGGCCTGCTGTTTCGCCTGTCCGTGCTGGATGCGCAGGGCACACCGCAGCATGAGCCTACCTACGGCGAACAGTTCACCAACTCCGCCACACAAGGCGTGCGCGCCGAGGGCAAGGTCCGCATCCGCTACACCGAGCTGCCCGGCCAGTTTGCCGACGGCACTCGCTACAGCCTGCGCCAGCCGCACTACCGCTTTACCGACCTGGGCTACGGTCCCATGCAGCCCGGCATCCTGGTCAGCCCGCGAATAGCGCCGCAAATGCCCGGCGTGGGCCTGATCGACGCGATCACCGAGGCCGACATCCTGGCCAATGTGCAGCAGCAAGCCAGCCGCAGCGACGGCATCCAAGGCATGGTCAACCGCGTTTTCGACCCGTTTGCGGGCAAGGAAGTGGTGGGCCGCTTTGGCTGGAAGGCCAACACCGGCAGCCTGGCGCACCAGTCGGCCGCAGCCTTCAACGGCGACATCGGCATCACCTCCGAGAGGTTTCCGCGCGAAGACTGCACGCCCAAGCAAAAAGACTGCGCCGCCGCACCAAGAGGCGGAGAAAAGGGCGGGCCCGAAATCGACAACGCCACCCTCACCAAGGTCATCCAGTACCAGGCCACGCTGGCTGTGCCGGCCCGGCGCAACTATGACAACGTGGACGTACGCCGCGGCCAGGCCCTGTTTGCCCAGGCCCAGTGCGCCGTCTGCCACCGCCCCAGTTACACCACCGGCGCCTCGCCGTTTCCGTCACTGCGCGAGCAAAAGATCACCCCCTACACCGATCTGCTGCTGCACAACATGGGCAAGGGCCTGGCCGATGGCCGCCCGGACGGCCTGGCCAACGGCCAGCAGTGGCGCACCCCGCCGCTATGGGGCATCGGCCTGATCCCCGACGTAAACGACCACAGCTTTTTGCTGCACGATGGCCGCGCCCGCAATACGCTGGAAGCCATTTTGTGGCACGGTGGCGAAGCCGATGCGGCCCGCCAGCAGGTGCTGAAAATGCCCAAAGCCGACCGTGATGCGCTGGTGAAATTTGTGAATTCCCTCTGACAGGACACCTGCCGTGACCCTTTTGATCGACCGCCGCCAGTGGATGGCACTGGGCCTGGGCACCCTGTGCAGCGCCGCCGGGGCCGCACCCCTGCCACAGCGCATTGCCAGCCCCGCCATCACACAGACCGACTGGGTGCGCAACGCCCTGCGGCTGCACTTTGTGCCCGCGGCGCAAGCCTTTGCCCAATCCAGCACCGCCCTGCACGGCGTGCTGGCAGCGGGCTGCAGCCCGGCCACTGCCCGCCCAGCGTGGCGTGCGGCCATGCTCGACTGGGAACGCCTCAGCGCCGTCTCCGTTGGCCCTTTGCTGGAGCGCCGCAGCGCCCGCAGCATCGACTTCTGGCCCACCCGCCCGGCCATGGTCAGCGCCGCCGTGCCTAACCCGCCGCTCACCGCAGCCGCGCTAGACGACCTGGGAGCCCCCGCCAAAGGCCTGCCCGCCCTGGAATGGTTGCTGTGGCAGCCCACCACCGATGCCGCGCAATGCGCCTATGCAGCCGCGCTGGCCCAGGGCTGTGCGGCCGAAGGCCAAGCCCTGCTGGCCGACTTCCAAACCCTGGCGGCCCGCGCCTGGACCCCCGACACCGCACTCGCCGCCTTCAACGAATGGTTTAGCCAGGCCGTAGGGGGGTTGGAGCAACTGCGCTGGAAGAAGATGGGCAAACCCGCCCGCAGTGGCCGCGCCAGCGACTGGCCGCGCGCCACCAGCGACAGCACCCGGGCGGCATGGCAGGCCAGTGAGGCCAGCCTGCAAAACTTCCTGGTCGGCACCGGCCGCAGCCAAGAGCAAGGCAGCCTGAACGGCTACCTGGCGGGTGAAAACCAGCTCGCCCTGTCAGCCCAGCTGGAAGCCGCCATGGCATTGCTGCACACCCGCATACTCGCGGCTGACCCGGCCCGCCCCGCCGGCGTCACCGCCGCGATGCAGGCCCTAGCCCAGGCCAAGAAGCTGCTCGAAGACAAAGTCGCCCCCGAGCTGAAAACCATGGTCGGCTTCTCGGAGTCCGATGGTGATTAATCCCACACTGCACCGCCGCGATTGGCTGGCCTTCAGCACAGCCTTCGCTGCCAGCATCGCACTTCCCGCCAACGCCGCATCCGCTCCGGGCCTGCTGACCTCTTGGGTCATCGACGACCAGGCCTGGGCCGGTGTCTGGCACCTCGGCAGCGCACCGCGGGGTGTGGCCCTGCCCAAGCGCGCCCACGAAGTGCAAATGCTGCACCCGGCGCTGGGCCTGCCCGGCCAGGCGCTGGCAGTGGCCCGCCGCCCCGGCGAATACCTGCTGCGCTTTGACACCCGTACTGCCCGCGCCGTGCTGTGGCATGACATCGAAGACGACCGCGTGCTCTGCGGCCATGCCAGCTATGCGCTGGACGGCAGCGCCCTGTACACCACCGAGACCAGCACCGACACCGGGGCCGGGTTCATCGCCGTGCGCGACCCGGTCAGCCTGGAAAAAATCCGCGAATTCTCCAGCGGCGGCCTGGACCCGCACATGGTGCTGGTGGAGCCCGACGGCACGCTGCTGGTGGCCAATGGCGGCCTGCTCAACCTGCCCGAAACCGGCCGCACCAAGCTGAACCTGCAGCAGATGGATTCGTCTGTCGTTCGCCTGGATGCCACCACCGGCACACTGCGCCAGGCCTGCCGTGCCAGCGACCCGTATTTGAGTCTGCGCCACCTGGCCCGCGCGCCCAACGGCACCGTGGCCATCGCCATGCAGGCCGAACACGCCGATGCCGCCGCGCGCCGCAGCGCCCCGCTGCTGGCGCTGCTGGATGCCAACGGCCTGCGCACCATTGCCTTACCCGAACCTTTGGCGCTGGGCGGATACGGCGGCGATGTGGCTTATGTACCCGGCCGCCACAGCCCGGCTGACGACCGCTTTGTGGTCAGTGCCACCCGCGCCGGGCAACTGGCCTGGTGGTCGGCCCAAGGCGGCGATCCGCGCCAGCTTGCACTGCCCGAAGTCGGTGCGCTGGCCGCCCGCGGCTCCGACTGGTTGGCCAGCGGTGCCCAAGGCGGCGTGCGCGGCGAAGTGGCCGCCCAGAGCCTGGACCGGCAACTGGCCAACGTGCACTGGGACAACCACGGAAAATGGCTAGTTTAGCCAAGAAATGCTATTAAAAGCAGAGCACATAGCGCATACACCGCATGCGCTAAAGCCTTCTTTCTTCTAAATTTTATTTCCAGTTACCTGCCTGGGTGCAGGGGGCCATGCGCACACCAAAACAGGTACAACCACACAGTCCCCGTTGTGCACATGCAACAAAATGTTCTGGGTTTTGGATTTTTCTGGCCGGTTACGGGTTTTGCAGCCAGGCTGTAACAAGAATGATTCGCATTAATTTACAATAGTGCGGTATTTCTCAACCTAGCCAGCCAAGCATTCCGGACCTCTTCAGCGTTCCGTGCGTTAGCCAGCCGTCCATTGCAAAACCTCCCAGGCTGACCTCCATGTCCCGACGCAAAAATTTCAAGCAAAAACCAGCTCTAGCGCATATTCAATATACGCCATTAGCTATCAAAACCGCAGCACCTTACGCAGTACTGCCCCTCGGTGCCATGCTGTTGGCAGGCTCTATGGGTGCGATGGCGCAAACCGATGCCAACACCGCTGCCGAAGCCAAGGCCAAAACCCTGGCCCCTGTCACGGTGAAAGAGCAAGCCGAGGGCAAAGACACCCTGCGCGCCACCACCACCACCATCGGCAAGGGCAAGCAAGAGCTGCGCGACATCCCCCAGTCGATCACCGTGGTGACCGAAAAGCTGATCAACGACCGCAATCTCGACACCCTGAAGGAAGTGCTGCACAGCACCGCTGGCGTGACTTTCCAGGCAGCCGAAGGCGGCGAAGAAGACATCCGTTTGCGCGGTTTCTCGCTGGCCACCACCGGCGACATCTTTCTGGACGGCATCCGCGACCCGGCTTTCTACGACCGCGACACCTTCAACAACGACCGCATTGAGCTGCTGCGCGGCTCGGCTTCCATGCTGTTTGGCCGGGGCTCCACGGGCGGTGCCGTCAACCAGGTCAGCAAGCAAGGTTTGTTGAAAAATGAGTCCGAAATCGCCACCACCCTGGGCAACCACAACTTCCGCCGCCTGACGGGTGACTTCAACATCAAAACGGCGGACGATGCGGCCTTGCGCATCAACGCCATGTACACCAACGCCGACAACAACGGCGCCGGCAGCAGCATCGACAAAAATGGCCTAGCCGCCAACTACCGCTTTGGCATTGGCTCCAGCAACGAGTTCTCGGCCAGCCTGTATGCCCTAGACAACCGCAACGGCATGAACTATGGCATCCCATGGATCAGGCCCAAAGCCACCGACACCAGCGCCGCCAACACCATCATCAGCAGCCTGGACCCCAGCGCCTACTACGGCCTGGACAGCGACGGCAACAACGGTAGCGCCAATATCGGCACCCTTTCGCACACCCACCGCTTCAGCCCCGACAGCGAGTTGAAGACCTCTTTCCGCAAAGGCCGCTTCACCCGCGACCAACGGGCCAGCGCCATTCGCTTTGCCGCAACAGCCTTGCAACCCGGCGCTCAGGCCCAGGACCTGGGCAACTTTGGCCCCAACACAGTGTTCTTGCGTCAAAACCAGCTCAAAATCCAGAACCTGGAAACCCTGAACCTGCAAAGCGACTTCAGCACCAAGTTTGACGCGCTAGGCGTGGGCCACTCGGTATTGGCAGGTGTGGACTACGCCCGCGAAGAAAAAGTCGTGCAAGGCGCTCGCACCGCACTCCAAGGCGGCGTGGTGCCCGCCAAACCCAATACCCTGGCAGGCCGCCCCGATGACGGCGCATCGGTGAATGAGTCCGTGCGGGTGCTGCGCGACACCAGCGGTTTCGTCAACGACACCTACGGCATTTACGCCCAGGACCTGGTGCAAATCGCGCCTGCCTGGAAGATTCTGGGCGGCCTGCGCTACGACAACATGGACGGCAAGTACGAGGCGTACAGCATTCCCACTGCCGCAGCCGGCCCGGTCACCACCACCACTTACCAGCAAAAGGTCTCCAACATCAGCAAGCGTTTCGGCGTGCTGTTCCAACCCAATGCACTGGATTCGTACCACTTCTCGTACGGCACCTCATTCAACACCTCTGGCGACACCTATTCGTACAGCGCACAAAGCGCCAACACCGATCCAGAAGAAAGCGCCAATATCGAATTTGGCGCCAAACTGGATTCGGCTGATAAGCGCTTCACCACCCGACTGGCGCTGTTCCACTCCACCAAAAAGAACGAACGCAACACCGACCCCGACACCGCTGCGAGCCGCGCCTTGCTTTCGGGTAAGCGCCACACGGCCGGTTTCGAACTGGACATCACCGGTCGCCTGACCAACGAATGGGAAATCTACGGTTCGTACATGTGGATGCCGGTGGCCCGCGTCGATGCGGCCGCGCCTTGCCCCACCACCGGCAACTGCACGCAAAGCACCGTGGGTAACCGCGCAGGCGACCGCCCCGGCCTGAGCCCCAAACACAGCGGTACAGTGTGGAACACCTACCAGTTCACCCCCGCGTTCCGCGCGGGTGTTGGTGTCAACTTCCGCAGCGCGCAAGCCCCTGCCGACGTGACCGCCCCCGCCTGGGAAGCGCCTAGCTATGCCACCGCCGACCTGATGGCCGAATACACCATCAACGACCGCTTCAGCGTCAAGGCCAACCTGAGCAATGTGACCAACAAGCTGTACGCCGATGCGCTGTACCGTGGCCATTACGTGCCCGGCGCAGGCCGCATCTTCCAAACCATGCTGACCGCCAAGTTCTAAATAGGCACACCCCCAGGCTGCAGTGCTGCGCATCTTTCGCCAACCCCCTTGCAGGGGGCAACACCAGCAGCCTGGCGGAGCCAGTTCTGCGGTGTTTCTGGCGGGCGGCCGCTGTGGCTGAAGACGGGTTGTCACCTTTACCGAAACACACAAGCCGCCCTTGCCACCATGGTGAGGGCGGCTTTTTCACGACATACGACAATCGCTCCATGTTGCTGCACATCCCCCACATCCTGAGCCCCGACGAAGTCCAACACGCCCAGGGCCTGCTGGCCAACGCACCCTGGGGCGATGGCCGCGCCAGCGCGGGCAGCCAGGCACAGGCGGTAAAAAACAACGAGCAACTGCCGCACGACTGCGAGGCCGCCACCCAGATCCGCGCCCTGCTGCTGCGCGGGTTGGACCGCAACCCGACTTTCTTTTCCGCCGCCCTGCCCAAGCGCGTGTTCACTCCGCGCGTGAACCGCTACAGCGGTGCCAGCAACTTCTACGGCAACCACGTAGACAACGCTGTGCGCTTTGCCCCCGACACCGGCCAACGCGTGCGTACCGACATCTCCTGCACCTTGTTTTTGACCGACCCCGCCGACTACGACGGTGGCGAACTGGTGGTGCAGGACAGCGCAGGCCCGCAGCGCGTCAAGCTGCCCGCAGGCAGCCTGGTTCTGTACGCGGGCACTAGCGTGCACCAGGTCGAGCCGGTCACCCGCGGCGCGCGGCAGGCCTGCTTTTTCTGGATCGAAAGCATGGTGCGCAGCCAGGAGCAGCGCCAGTTGCTGTTCGACCTGGACATGCACCTGCTGCGCCTGCGCCAGCAGCACGGCGAAACTGCGGAGACCACCGGCCTGACCGGCACCTACCACAACCTCCTGCGCATGTGGGCTGACACATGAATGCTCCCACTGTCGCCCAAATCCCCCCCGGCATCGTCACCCTGGACGACCACGCCCGCCACGCCCAAACGGTGCTGGATGCAAATGCCTGGGCCTATTTCAGCGGCGGTGCGGGCGACGAGATCACCCTGCGCGCCAACCGCAGCGCCTGGGACACGCGGCAGCTCCATCCCCGGGTGCTGCAGCCCCTGGCCGGTGGCCACACCCGCGTGGAGCTGCTGGGCCGCACGCTGGCGCATCCGATTCTGCTGGCCCCGGTCGCCTTTCAACGCATGGCGCACCCGGACGGAGAGCTGGCTAGCGCTTACGCAGCGGCGGCGCTGGGCGCAGGCATGGTGCTGAGCACACAATCCAGCATTGCTATTGAAACAATAGCTTCAGCCGTAGTAAGTGAAAGCGCTAGAGGCCCATTTTGGTTCCAACTGTATTGGCAGCACGACCGGGACTTCACCCGCGATCTGGTAAAGCGCGCCGAGCAATCCGGATGTGAAGCCCTGGTGCTGACGGTGGATGCGCCCACCCACGGTGCCCGTGACCGCGAGCGCCGTGCGGGTTTCAAACTGCCGCCGGGCGTATCGGCGGTGCATCTGGCCGGGCTGGCACCCGCACCTGGCGTGGCGCTGCAGCCAGGCCAAAGCGCCCTGTTCGACGGCCTGCTGGCCCACGCCCCCACCTGGGACGACGTGGCCTGGCTGCAAACCCAGACCCAGCTGCCAGTGCTGCTCAAAGGTATCCTGCACCCCGCCGACGCACGCCAGGCCGCGGCGCTGGGGTTGGCAGGCATCATCGTCTCCAACCACGGCGGGCGCACGCTGGACACCACGCCTGCTACCGCCGCCGTGCTGCCGCGCATCAAAGATGCCGTGGGCAACCTGCCGGTGCTGGTGGATGGCGGCGTCCGCCGCGGCACCGACGTGCTCAAAGCCATGGCCTTGGGGGCCCATGCCGTGCTGGTCGGACGACCTTACGTCTATGGTTTGGCCAACGCAGGCGCGGTAGGCGTGGCCCATGTGCTGCGCCTGTTGCGCGACGAGATGGAGATCGCCATGGCTTTGTGTGGCTGCAAAACCCTGGCCCAGGCCAGCCCGGCCTTGTTGTTTGAAGGGAAATCCACGACAGGTATTGCAAATGCGATGGATTCGTATTTATAATTGGCTATCTTTTAACCAAGGTAACGAAGCAGCTCCCAGGTTCAGCAAGAACGCTCGCATCCAGAGATACCGTGGAACCGGCTTTGCCGGGCTACTGGTATCGTCCCCTGCAAGGGGGTTGGCGAAGCGCAGCGCAGCCTGGGGGTGAGCCAATTACTTCCGCCAGCCAATGTGCTTGCCGCCATGATTGTTTGTGTTTGCCAACGCGTATCTGACCGCGAAATTGCCCGCCACGCGCGTGCCGGTTTCGGGTTTGACGACATTCAGCTCGAATTGGGTGTGGCCACCCAGTGCGGACGCTGCGAAGGCTGCGCGCGCGACATCGTGGCGCAGTGCAACGCGTCGCACCCCGTTGCGGCCATCCAGCTCGCCAGCAGCATTTTGGAAAGCAGGGCATGGAACTCCTCGGCGCAACCCTCTACGCATTTGGCGGCAGCCTGATCCTGGTCGTAGGCTCGGCCTGGTGGATCTTTCGTAAATAACTTTTAGTTGCGCCCAGCGCTGTACGTCCGTTTGCAGGAACGGCGGCGGTTGTCTGTGGCCCACTCCGTATGAATAGCACCTTGCCCCCACCCCCACCCTTCGCTCCCCCGCCCCGCTTTAGCCGCAACGCCGTCATCGTGGGCAGCGTGCTCGCGTTCCACGGCGCTGCGCTGTGGGCCCTGCAAAGCGGGTTGGTGCGCCAGGCCATCGAAATCATTGTGCCGGTCGAAATGCTGGCCCAGATGGTGGAGCCGCCCAAACCCAAGCCACCGCCGCCCGCACCACCCGTACCGGTGAAACAGCAAGTGGTCAAAACCAAAGCCCCCACGCCCCCGCCCGCACCCCGCCCCATGGCGATTGCCGACCCAACACCCACACCCAACGCGCCCACCGGTGTGACCACGCCGCAACCACCCGCGCCGCCTATCGCCGAACCCGTAGCCGTGGCACCAGCCGCCCCGCCCGCAGCCCCCCCTGCGCCACCCAAAATCGTGCTGCCTTCCAGCGATGCGGACTACCTGAACAACCCCAAACCCAGCTACCCGGCCATGAGCAAACGCCTGGGCGAGCAGGGCAAAGTGCTGGTACGGGTGTTTATTGGTATCGACGGCATCCCCGACAAAGCCGAGTTAAAGCGTAGCAGCGGCTACGAGCGGCTAGACAAATCGGCGCTGGAATACATCCTGAAATGCCGCTTCGTCGCAGGCAAGGTGAATGGTGTGCCCCAGCCCATGTGGTACGAGGCGCCGGTCAACTACGTTCTCGAATAATTTTTACTTTTGGAGTTTTTAATGGAATCGCAATTCGGTATCGCCAACGTCTGGACACAAGGCGACTTTGTCACCAAATCCGTGGCCGTCATCCTGCTTGCCATGTCTCTGGCCTCGTGGATCGTCATCATCATCAAGGCGCTGGATGTCTTCAAGTTCAAGAAGCTGGCGGGCAGCGCAGCCGACTTCTGGCACAGCGAAGACTTCGCCACCGGCCTGAAAAAGCTGGGGGATGACCCGAGCAACCCGTTCCAGCAGTTGGCCCTGGAAGGCCGCGAAGCCACCGCCCACCACCGCAACACCAAGGCCCATTTGCACGACAGCCTGGACGTGAGCGACTGGATCACACGCTGCTTGCGCAACAGCATGGACGAGTTCACCGCCCGGCTGCAATCTGGCCTGGCCATTCTGGCATCGGTGGGCTCCACAGCCCCCTTCATCGGCCTGTTTGGCACGGTCTGGGGCATTTACCACGCGCTGCTGAGCATCGGCCTGTCGGGCCAATCGACTATCGACAAGGTGGCCGGCCCCATCGGCGAGGCGCTGATCATGACCGCGCTGGGCCTGGCCGTGGCGATTCCTGCCGTGCTGGGCTACAACGCTCTGGTGCGCGGCAACAAGTCCATCCTGATCAAGCTGGGCAGCTTCGCCCACGACCTGCACGCCTTCTTCGTCACCGGTGCGCGCGTAGCCACCGGCAGCGCGGCCAACGTGGTGCCCATGAAAAAGGGGAGCTAAACCATGGCTTTCGGAACCCAAGACGAACCCGATGAAGTAATGAACGAGATCAACATGACACCCCTGGTGGACGTGATGTTGGTGCTGCTGATCATCTTCATCATCACCATCCCGGTGATGAAGCACGCCGTCAACATCGACCTGCCCCGCGCCACTAACCAGGTGCAAGAGGTCAAGCCCGAAACCATCCGCCTCAGCGTGGATGCCCAGGGTGCCTACTGGTGGAACGAGAACCAGGTGGCCGAAGCCGCTCTGGTCCCTATGCTGCAAGCCGAAGCCGCCAAGGAACCGCAGCCCGAGCTGCACATCCGTGGCGACAAGGACGTGCGCTACGAGCGCGTAGCCCAGGTGATGGCCGCTGCCCAGCAGGCGGGGGTGAAAAAGATCGGTTTCATCACCGAGCCCAAAACTCCGTAAACCTTGTGAAGCCCGCTGAAAAGCGGACTTACAAAATATTTCACGAAAGGTGTTGCGATTTAATTGAGAATGGTTATCATTAACTTCATCGCACACACCCTTCAACAAGGAATTCACCATGTACGCAACCCTCTCAGTCCGCCCCCAGTTCAACCCCACCTCGGGCGAGAACGCCAACAGCGTGCTCGAAGGCATGGACATGGGCAAGTCGGCCCCCAAACTGGCCTCCGCCGTAGAAAGCCGTGACCTGCTCAAAGGCCAAAAGGCCGTGGAGATCATGCACAACGGCTCTATTTACCGCCTGCAGAACACCAAGCTAGGCAAGCTCATATTGACTAAGTAAGCAAATACTGACCACCCGCTACGAGCCAGAACGCATGCCGTCCAGAAACACCGCAGAGCTGGCTTTGCCAGGCTGCTGGTGTTGCCCCCCTGCGAGGGGGTGGCGTAAAGCGCTTGCGCTGCAGCCTGGGGGTGAGTTATTACATATAGGTTTCATCGTGGGGCGATCCGCAGACTTGCACCTTGAAGTCTGAGAGGATCGTTTTTGCTAGCCAACGGCAAGGGGTTTAGGCCCCGCGCCGACTAGCCATGCTTTTTTTCCCCACTCTCCCGCTCTCCTGATTCAAGCCTTCACTACGGGATACCGGGCACGTGCCTCCAGCGTATCCAGATCAATGTGGTTGCGCATGTAGCGCTGGCTGGCCGCCTGGAAGGGCTGGTGGTCCCAGTACTGGGGCACGCCCCGGTTTTGCGCCGCGTAATGGAAGCGGCGGCGGCGCTGGCTGGCCACCACCTCGGCACGTAACTGCGGCATGTTCCAGCGCGCAGCCACCTCGGCGCGGAAGGTCTGCAACAGGTCCGCAGCCGCCGGATCGGTGGCCAAATTCTTCAACTCATTCGGGTCGGCCTGCAGGTCGAACAACTGGTCCGGGTCGCCCGGGGAATGCACAAACTTGTGCACGCCGCGCCTCAGCATGATGAGCGGTGCCACGGCCCCCTCGCCCAAATACTCGCCCACCACTTCGTCGTGTCCACCCTTGCCCAGCAGGTGCGGCCAGACGCTGCGGCCATCCAGTGCCTCGGGGGCAGCCGGGGCCGCACCTTCAAACGCCATGTCCACCAGTGTGGGCAAGATATCCACCAGCGACACCGATGCGGCCACGCGGTGCGGCTGGAAGCGGCTGGGCGCGTGCACGATAAACGGCACACGGCAGGCGTTTTCAAAGAAATTCATCTTGTACCAAAGCCCGCGCTCGCCCAGCATGTCGCCGTGGTCGGACAGCAGGATGACGATGGTGTTGTCGGCCAGGCCGGTCTGCTCCAGCGTGCGGCGGATTTTGCCGATCTGCTCGTCCACGTACGACACCGCGCCGTAGTAGGCGTGGCGGGCGTGGCGGGTCTGCGCGGCGCTGATGGGTGTGTTGTCCATGTCGCTCACATGGCGCAGGCGCTGGGAGTGCGGGTCCATCTGCGCCGGGTCAATCGGCGGCACGCGTGGCATGTCGATATCTTCATCGCGGTACAGATCCCAGTACTGCTGCGGAATGGCGTACGGGTCGTGCGGGTGCGTCATCGACACCACCATGCAAAAGGGCCGCGCATCGTCGTCGCGCACGATATCAAACAGCTTTTGCTGCGCCAGAAACACCACTTCTTCGTCGAAATCGAGCTGGTTGCTGCGGATGCAGGTACCTGCGTCGGTGACGGAACCCATGTTGTGGTACCAGCTGGGGCGCACCTCGGGCTGGTCCCAGTCGGGGGTCCAGCCGAAGTCGGCCGGGTAGATGTCGGTGGTCAGGCGCTCCTCAAAGCCGTGCAACTGGTCGGCCCCGCAAAAATGCATCTTGCCCGACAGAATCGTGCGGTAGCCCGCGTGGCGCAGGTAGTGGCCAAAGGTCAGCACCTCGGATGGCATCTCGGCGGCATTGTCATACGCGCCAATGGCCGAGGGCAATTTGCCCGCCATGAACACATAGCGCGACGGGGCGCACAGGGGGCTATTGGTATAAGCCGATTCAAACACCACGCCAGCGGCGGCCAGTGCGTCGATGTGCGGAGTTTTGCTGACGGTGTTGCCGTACGCCGCCAGCGCCGAGGGCGTGAGCTGGTCGGCCATCAGGATCAAGATATTGGGTTGTGCCATGTTTTTCTTATTCCAAACATAATGGAGATTTATGTAACGAATGCAGTCTACGCAGGTGCAACCTGCGCGTGAAGACTTTCATTTCTTATATATCCATAAACATTCGTTATGGCAACACCGCGCCGACTTCCACCCCTGCAAAGCCTGGTCTTTTTTGAGGCCGCGGTACGCCACCTGAGCTTTACCGCCGCGGCCCTGGAGCTGGGCACCAGCCAGCCCGCCGTAAGCCAGCGCATCGGCCTGCTGGAAGAAGACCTGGGCGTGCCGCTGTTCAAGCGCGGGCATCGGGGCGTGTCTCTCACCGCTGACGGCCTGCAGCTTTTCAACGCGGTGCGCGACAGCTTGGCCAGTATTGGCGAGGCCTCCGCCCACATCCGCGCCCGCCGTGCCCGCCAAGTGCTCACCGTGGCCACCGATTTCGGCTTTGCCGCCTACTGGCTGATGCCTCGGCTGGCGGCGCTGCGGGCGTTGGTGCCGAACCTGGACGTGCGCATCCTCACCACCCAGGACCCGTTCGACATCCGCGGCGAGCCGGTGGACATCGCCATTGCCTTCGGCGCGGGCCAGTGGCCGGGCTGCACTGCAGTGGCGCTTTTTCCCGAGATCGTGGTGCCGGTGTGCAGCCCCGGCTTCTGGGCCACCCACGGCCTGACCGGCCAGGCCGCCGATCTGGCCAAGCTGCCCCTGCTGCATCTGGAAAGCGCCGAGCCGCTGCGTTGGCTGGGCTGGCAAAACTGGTGGGCGCTGCACGGCGTGGCGGCCAGCGGCGAGAGCCACGACCTGACGCTGAACAACTACCCGCTGGTGATCCAGGCCGCGATTGCCGGGCAAGGCTTGGCCCTGGGCTGGACCCCGCTGGTGGACGAGCTGGTGCGCAACGGCCAACTGGTGGCCGCCTGTGCCCAGCCCACCACCACGGCCCACGGCTACTTTTTGCTGGAGCCCAATGCACAGCGTACGCCCGAGCCAGTGCAACGCTTCAGGCAGTGGATTGTGGGCGAATGCGAACAGGCTTTGCTGCACAGCCCATTTTTAGATAAAAAAGGCCTCTAGCGCATATATCGTCTACGTCAATAGCTATAAAAATAGTAGCTATTACAAACCGATGGCGGCGATACCGGCCTTGGCGATTTGCGCGTCTTCGGGCGACTTCACGCCGCTCACACCCACCGCGCCGATGCACTGGCCATCTTTGATGATGGGCACGCCACCTTCGAGCATGCCTTCGATGAAGGGAGCGGTCAGGAACGCAGTGCGGCCGCCGTTGATGATGTCCTCGTACACCTTGGATTCGCGGCGGGCCAGCGCAGCGGTATGGGCCTTGGCGGGCGCAATGTGCGACGACAGCGCAGCTGCACCGTCCAGGCGCTGCAAATGCAGCAGATGGCCGCCGTCATCCACAATGGCGATGGTCACTGCCCATTGGTTCTTCAGCGCTTCGGCTTCGGCCGCGGCGGCAATGGTTTTCACGTCGGCAAATTCGAGTACGGATTTGGTTTTCAAGGCAGATTCCCAGTGGGTGGTTAAAGCCAGAAGCATAACGGCAGCATCCAATTTTTGCCGCATTGCAGCATGAAAATCAGCCCTTTCGGACTGGGGTTTGTCCAGTACCCCCATGAAAAATAGGTCTCGCTTGCGGCAATATTTTTGCTTTGCCCTTGAATCGCCCTAGAATTTCCCCATCTGCATTGCAGAATTTGAAGGACAAATCTCTATGAACGACCGTTACACCAGCGCAGGCTTCGGCATCAGCCCCGACACCGGCGTCTTGCAAGAGCAGCGCAACCGCGTCATGCGCAACACTTACTGGCTGCTGGCCTTGAGTCTGTTACCTACGGTGCTGGGCGCGTGGCTGGGCGTGGCCACAGGCATCACCCAGGCACTGCACGGCGGCTTGGGGTTGGTGGTCTTCATGGGCGGCGCGTTCGGCTTCATGTACGCGATCGAAAAAACCAAGAACTCGGCTGCCGGTGTGCCGGTATTGCTGGGCTTTACCTTTTTCATGGGCCTGATGCTGTCGCGCATGATCGCCCAAGTGCTGGGCTTTAAAAACGGGCCCGACCTGGTCATGACCGCCTTCGCGGGCACGGCGGGCGTGTTCTTCGTGATGGCCAGCGTGGCCACCGTCATCAAACGCGACATATCCGGCATGGGCAAATGGCTCTTTGTCGGCGTGCTGGTGCTGATGGTCGGCAGCATCGTCAACATCTTTGTCGGCTCCACTGCGGGCATGATGGCTATTTCGGTGGCTGCTATCGGCATCTTCAGCGCCTACATGCTGTACGACCTGAAGCAAATCATCGACGGCGGCGAAACCAACTACATCACCGCCACTCTGGCCCTGTACCTGGACCTGTTCAACATCTTCCAGAGCCTGTTGTCCCTGCTGGGCATCATGGGCGGCGAACGCGACTGACCACACGGTCAGCTCCCTACCAAGGTCCTTCGGGGCCTTTTTCTTTGGCGGTGGTCGAAGTAAAGTTCAATCTTGGGGGCCAGAAGCCGATAATTCAACTACTGCCCGTTACATATGCCCATGTCCACCCGCCACCTCCTCGTCTCTTGCGCCGTCCTGCTCCTGGCAGGCTGCGAGATCCCGGGTGTCTACCCCGACCCCAAGGTGCTGGCGCGCGAGGCCGATGCCAAAGCCACGGGCGGTGCCTGCCGCCACGCGCTGCGCGGAATCGAAGACTGCTACACGCTGAATCCCAAAGCCTCCAAGGCCGCGGTGTTCGCTGGCTGGAAGGAAATGGACACCTACATGCGCGAGAACAAGATCGAGGGCGTGGCTTCGGTGGTCAAAGTCCCGGTCGAAGGCGTGGCCCCGGCCGAAGAAGCCGTGGCCGCCACCAAGGAAGAAGCGGCCCCCAAGGCCAAAGAGCCCCGCAGCGGCAAGGCCAAAGCGTCTTAAGCTTCTAGTTCAAATACCGCCATGCTCTCCACGTGGGCGGTGTGCGGAAACATATTCACCATCCCGGCCGACACGCAGCGGTAACCCGCCTGGTGCACCAGCACGTCGGCATCGCGGGCCAGCGTGGCCGGGTTGCAGCTCACGTACACGATGCGTGTCGGCGGTGTCCAGTCCTGGCGCAGCGTGGGGTCCTGGTGCAACGCGGCCAAGGCCTGCACCAGCGCAAAAGCACCTTCGCGCGGTGGATCGATCAGCCATTTGTTGGCACTGCCGTCAGCCATCAACACCTCGGGGGTCATCTCGAACAGGTTGCGTGCTACAAACTTCGTAGCTGCTAGTGCAGCCGATTCATGCGCTAGAGACTGATTTAGCTTGTAATTTTCACGCGAGCGGGCCACCAGGGCCTCGCTGCCCTCAATGCCCAGCACCTCGCCCGCCAGGGTGGCCAGCGGCAAGGTGAAATTGCCCAGGCCGCAGAACCAGTCGATCACGCGCTCGGTCTTTTGCACTTCCAGCAAACGCAGCGCCCGGACCACCAGCACGCGGTTGATCTGCGGGTTCACCTGGGTGAAATCGGTGGGCTTGAAGGGCATGGTGATGCCGAATTCCGGCAGCGCGTAACTGAGTGGGTCGCCGCCCTCCTCCAGCAAATGGATGGTGTCCGGCCCCTTGGGCTGCAACCACCACTGCACCTTGTGCAAAGTACCAAACGCCCGCAGTTGCGCCAGATCGCCCGCGCTCAGCGCCTCCATATGGCGCAAGACCATCGCCGTGACCGTGTCGCCGCAGGCCAGTTCGATCTGCGGCAGGGTTTCACGCGCGTCCATGCCGCCAATCAGGGCCCGCAGCGGCAGCAGCAAGGCGCTGACATGCGGCGGCAGCACCGGGCAGACCTTCATATCAGCCACGTAGCCGCTCTTGCGTTCGTGGAAACCCACCAGCACTTCGCCTTTTTTGCGCACATAGCGCACCGACAGCCGCGCCCGGTAGCGGTAGGCCCAGGCCGGGCCTTCGATAGGACGCAAAATACTGTCGGCCTTGAGCTTGCCCAGGTGCCAAAGGTTGTCTTCCAGCACCCGTTGCTTGATGGCCACCTGCGCACCGACGTGCAAATGCTGCATCTTGCAGCCGCCGCACGCGCCTTCGTGCAAACCAAAGTGCGGGCAGCCGGGCCGCACACGCTGGGACGACTCGCGGTGGATGGCCCCGACAGTGGCCTGCTCGAAACTGGCTTTTTTGCGGTTGATGTTGGCCGTGACCACCTCAAACGGCAGCGCACCCTTGATGAACACGACTTTGCCGTCGGGTTTGTGGGCTACGCCCTGGGCTTCGATGTCGAGCGATTCGACCAGCAAGCTGTCTGCAGGGTAATTTGGCCCGTTGGGGGGCATATCGAGAAGCGTGGTTTCCGTGGTGTCGGTCATGCAGGTGTCCCTGGGGGATCTCAAAATAATTTCACCAAGCAAAAAGCCTTCTAGTTCTTGCGACCTAGAAGGCTTTTTTCATTGTGGCGGAGTGGACGGGACTCGAACCCGCGACCCCCGGCGTGACAGGCCGGTATTCTAACCAACTGAACTACCACTCCTGGTAGATAGCTTTCGGCACACAACTCTTGCGAGCAACATACCCAAGCGCTACAACTTGGCGACCCTACGGGGATTCGAACCCCGGTACCTACCGTGAAAGGGTAGTGTCCTAGGCCTCTAGACGATAGGGTCAAAACCTTGGAACAACGTTATCAGAAATAACTTCCACACTTGAAAGAAGTGGTGGAGGTAAGCAGGATCGAACTGCTGACCTCTTGCATGCCATGCAAGCGCTCTCCCAGCTGAGCTATACCCCCCAACTTTGTTTCCAACTCTGCTTGTGCTTTGTAAGCCCTGCTTTGTCGTTAACCTTCCAAGCCTCAAATTATAGCGCGAGAATTACGTGGTTTGCAAGCGTTTCGAAACTTTTTCGCGAGAACTTAAAAAAAGCACCGCGTCCAGCGAGGGCGTCTGGGCCGTGCCCATCACCAGCACGCGCACCGGCATGGCCAGTTGGGGCATCTTCAGGCCCTGCGCCGCCAGCACTTCCTTGATGGCCGCCGCAATGCTGAGCTTGTCCCAAGTGCAGACGGCCAGCTTCTCGCGCAGCAAGGCCAGCGCGGGTTGGATGGCCAGTGTGACGTGCTGGGCCAGCTCTTCGGCTTTGGGCGTGACATCGGCGTAAAACGCAGCGGCCCAATCGGCCAGCACCACGGTGGTGTCGCAACGGTCTTTGAACAGACCGCAGATGGCAGGCAAGCGCTCGTCAGCGGCGATGCCTTTGGCCTGCAGGTACACCGCCACCAGCGCCGCCAGTGCGTCGTCGGCCATGCCCTTCAAATGTTGGGCGTTGACCCAGCGCAGCTTGGCTTCGTCGAATTGCGCGGCGCTCTTGCCCAGGTGGTCCAGGTTGAACCACTGCAGGAACTGTTCGCGGCTGAAGATTTCGTCGTCGCCATGGCTCCAGCCCAGACGGGCCAGGTAATTGACCATGGCATCGGGCAGGTAACCTTCCACCGCGTACTGCGTCACCGGCTTGGCACCATTGCGCTTGGACATTTTCTCGCCCAGCTCATTGAGCACCGTAGGCAAATGGGCGTACACCGGCGGCTCTTTGCCCAGGGCGCGGAAGATGTTGATCTGGCGCGGCGTGTTGTTGACATGGTCGTCGCCCCGGATGACGTGGGTGATGTCCATGTCCAGGTCGTCCACCACCACGCAGAAGTTGTAAGTGGGCGTGCCGTCGGGGCGGGCAATCACCAGGTCGTCCAGCTCGTCGTTGCTGATCTCGATGCGGCCCTTGACCTTGTCTTCCCACACCACCGAGCCGCCCTGCGGATTTTTGAATCGCAGCACGGGCTGCACGCCTGCGGGAATGGCCGGCAGGGTTTTGCCGTCTGCGGGCCGCCAAGTGCCGTCGTAGCGGGGCTTTTCCTTGGCTTCCATCTGCGCGTCGCGCAGGGCATCCAGCTCGGCCACCGACATATAGCAGGGGTACACATGCCCGGCCGCCACCATGTCGGCCAGCACGGCTTTGTAACGGTCCATGCGTTGCATCTGGTAAAACGGGCCTTCGTCGTAGTCCAGGCCCAGCCACTGCATGCCTTCGATGATCACATCCACCGCGACCTGGGTGGAACGCTCGACATCGGTGTCCTCGATGCGCAGGATGAAATCACCGCCGGTGGCGCGGGCAAAGGCCCAGGGGTACAGGGCGGAACGGATGTTGCCCAGGTGGATAAAGCCGGTGGGCGACGGGGCGAAACGGGTACGGGTCTTCATAACGTTCTCGAAAATTAGGCGGGTTCGGCATTCGGCAGGGCCAGTCGGGAGTTGTCGCCACCCGACTCTTGCTCCACCGGGCGGTTGTCGCGCATGCGCTGGATGTCGTCGGTGGTGATGTCGCCAGTGACATACACGCCGTCAAAGCAGGAGGCATCGAAGCCGCTGATCGGCATGTTGGGCGAACCCGTAGCGGTGTCGGTGGCGGCCCAGATGGCGCGCTTCATGCCGTCCACGTCCTGGTAAATCAGCGCGTCGCAGCCGATCAGCTCGCGGATCTGCTCCACGGTGCGGCCATGCGCCACCAGTTCGTCCTTGGTCGGCATGTCGATGCCGTAGACATTGGGGAAGCGCACTGGCGGCGCGGCGCTGGCCATGTAGACCTTGCGGGCACCGGCATCGCGGGCCATCTGCACAATTTCTTTAGATGTGGTGCCGCGCACGATGGAGTCGTCCACCAGCAGCACGTTGCGGCCCTTGAATTCGCTGGCGATGGCGTTGAGCTTTTGGCGTACCGACTTCTTGCGTACTTCGTGGCCGGGCATGATGAAAGTGCGGCCCACGTAGCGGTTTTTTACAAAACCTTCGCGGTACGGCAGGCCCAGCAACTGCGCCAACTGCATGGCGCTGGGGCGGCTGGACTCAGGAATGGGGATCACCACGTCAATATCTTGCGGCGGTACGGTAGAAATCACCCGCTTGGCCAGGGTTTCGCCCAGGTTCAGGCGCGCCTGGTAGACCGAGATACCGTCCATCACCGAATCCGGCCGGGCCAGGTAGACGTACTCGAAGATGCAGGGGTTCAGCGTGGGTGCCTCGGCACACTGCTGGGCATGCACATTGCCCTCCAGGTCGATGAACACGGCTTCACCCGGGGCCAGATTGCGCTCCAGGGTGTGCATGGTGCCTTCCAGGGCCACGGATTCGCTGGCAAACATCACCGAGCCGGGCGCGCGGCCCATGCACATAGGGCGGATGCCGTATGGGTCGCGGAACGCCAGCAGGCCGTGGCCCGCGATGGAGGCGATCACGGCGTACGAGCCCCGCACCCGGCGGTGCACATTGCGCACGGCGGCAAACACGTCCATCGGCGACAGTGGCAAACCACGGGTGGATTTTTCGATCTCGTGCGCCAGCACGTTGAGCAGCACTTCGGAGTCGCTCTCGGTGTTGATATGGCGGTGGTCGGTGGTGAACAGCTCGGCCTTCAGTGCGTGGGCGTTGGTCAGGTTGCCGTTGTGCACCAGCACGATGCCAAAGGGCGCGTTAACGTAGAAGGGCTGGGCCTCTTCTTCGCTGTAAGCATTGCCCGCCGTGGGGTAGCGCACCTGGCCCAGGCCGCAATTGCCCGGCAGGCCGCGCATGTCGCGGGTACGGAACGCGTCGCGCACCATGCCCTTGGCCTTGTGCATGAAGAACTTGCGGTCCAGCTGGGTGGCGATACCGGCTGCATCCTGGCCCCGGTGCTGCAGCAGCAACAAGGCGTCATAGATCAACTGGTTCACAGGGGCGTTGCTGACAACTCCAACGATTCCACACATGGTTTATTCCCTAGCGAGTGACTCGCGTCACGGTAAAAATTTAGAAAAAGCCTCCGGCAACAAGGGCCGGGCGGTGTGCAGCACCTCGGTGACCACACCGGCGCTGCGCGATTCTTGCCACCATGCACCCTGGTGCATGCCGGTCAGGTGGACGACGACACCGCCAATCAACACCAAAATGGCACCGCGCAGCAGGCCAAACACAGCCCCCAGCACGCGGTCTACCGGTCGCAGGCCCACGGCCTGCACCAGCGTTTTGATCAAACGGGCGATCAGCCCCGCGGCAAACGCAGCCGCTACAAATACCAGCACAAACCCGGTCGCAAACCGCAGCGTGGCCGATGCCGTGCCCATGGGCAACTTGGCGGCCACGTCGGCGGCAAACCACTGGGCCGCCACAAACGCCGCTATCCAGCCCAGCACCGACAACACCTCGAACACCAGGCCACGGACCGCGCCCAGCACCAGGGACATCAGCAAAATGGCCAACACTGCCCAGTCCAGCAGTGCCACGTAAGCCAGCACTTACAAGGACAAGATCGAGGCGGACAAAGCCAGGCCCTTGATCTTGTTAGCGGCTTTTTCAGCCTCGGTCTTGCTGGTGAACGGGCCTACCCGTACCCGGGTGCGCGGGCCGTCCTTGGTATCTACGACCTGGGTGTAGGTTTTCAAGCCTGCATGCTCCAGTTTCAGACGGGCTTCGCGGGCCTTGTCGGCATCGGCAAAAGCCCCCACCTGGACGATGAATCGGCCATCACCGGCGTCGGCAACGGCTTTGCCATCCAACAGCGCGCGGGCTTTGGCCGCGTCGTCATCGGGCTTGTGGACGGGCTTGGGTTCCGCTTTGGGTTCAGGCTTGGATTCGGGTTTGGGTTCTGGCTTGGGCTCAGGTTTGGCAGGTTTTTCGGCCTTGGCCACGGGCCGGGGTGCCACCACTTCTTCTTTGGCATCCAGGCTGGATTCGGTCGAGACCTTGGGTTCCTGGGCGGTGGCGACCACGGGCGCTTCGGTTTCCACGGCTTTTTCAACCTTGACCGTGCCCACACTGAGTGGCTTGACCTTGGCTCTGTCGGGAATGTCGATCGGGATATCGGACGCCACCGGACGCGGCTGGGTGTCAAACAACAGCGGGAAACCGACCACGCCCACCAGCACCAGCAAGGCCGCGCCAATCAGGCGGTGCCGGGCGCGACGGCGCATGCCGTCGATGGTTTCAGCGGGGCCTGACGACGGTTCATCGCCCTGGGAACGAAACTTGAAAAAAGCCATGCGGAGTGTCAGGAGCCGAGGTGTTTGGCGGTCAGCCGGGGAATGCCGCCCTCCAGCACCCCGCCAACGGTATAAAACGAACCAAAGACCACGATTCTATCAGCGGGGTCTGCGGCAGCGATGGCCGCCTGCAGCGCTTGCATAGGGTCGGCATGCACCGTGCTCGCGGCATCTTTGCGGGTATTTTGGGCCAGCCACTGGGTTTGCAAGTGCGCCGCCGTGGCCGCACGGGGGGTGGGCATGTCGGTGAAATACCAGCGGTCGATCAGTGGGCCGATGCGGGCCAGCATGGGCAGCAAGTCTTTGTCGGCCATGGCCCCGAACACGGCGTGGGTGGTGGGGTAAAAGCCCATCGCGTCCAGGTTCGCCGCCAGCGCCGCCACGGCGTGTGGGTTGTGCGCCACATCCAGCACCAGGGTGGGCTGGCCAGGCACGATCTGGAAGCGGCCCGGCAGTTCAACCATGGACAAACCCGTGCGTACCGCCTGGGCGGTGATGGGCAACTGCTCGCGCATCGCGGTCAGCGCCGCCAGCACGCCCGAGGCGTTCATCAGTTGGTTGGCCCCGCGCAGCCCGGGGTAGCCCAGGCCCGCGTATCTGCGCCCGCGCCCGGCCCAGCCCCACTGCTGCTTGTCGCCCGAAAAATTAAAGTCCTCGCCAAAACGCCACAGGTCGGCACCGATGGCCTGGGCATGGTCCAGCACGCTTTGCGGCGGCATAGGGTCGCTGACCACCACCGGCTTACCCGCGCGCATAATGCCGGCCTTCTCGAAGCCTATGGCTTCGCGGGTGGTGCCCAGAAACTCCATGTGGTCCAGGTCGATGCTGGTGATGATGGCGCAGTCGGTGTCGATGATGTTGACGGCATCCAGCCGACCACCCAGGCCGACCTCCAGAATCGCCACGTCCAGCTTTGCCTGCGCCATCAGCGCCAAAATCGCCAAGGTCGTGAACTCGAAATAGCTTAAGGAAATATCGCCTCTAGCGCTTTCCACATCTGCAAAGTGCGCTACAAAATCAGCAGCATCTGCAATCTCGCCACCAATCCGGCAGCGCTCTTCAAAATGCACCAGGTGCGGCGAGGTGTAAACCCCCGTGCGGTAGCCCGATTGCAACAAAATAGCCTCCAGCATCGCGCAGGTCGAGCCCTTGCCGTTGGTGCCCGCCACGGTGATGACGGGGCAGGTCAGCGCCAGGCCCATGCGCTGGGCCACGGTGCGGACCCGGTCCAGGCCGAGTTCGATGGTGGTGGGGTGGAGCCGCTCGCAGTGCGCCAGCCAGTCGTTCAAAGTGTCCATAACCTCTATTGTCGCAAACGATAATCTGTCCATGATTACCCTCTACGGCATTCCCAATTGCGACACGGTCAAAAAGGCCCGCGCCTGGCTCGACAGCCATGCCTTGCCCTACCGCTTCCACGACTTCAAAAAGGCCGGTGTGCCCGCCGAGCGGCTCATCCTCTGGACCCAGGCTTTGGGTTGGGAGAAAGTGCTGAACCGCCAGGGCACTACCTGGCGCAAGCTGGATGCGGCTACCCAGGCTTCGGTGGTCGATGCGGCAAGCGCCCAGGCGATGATGCTGGCGCATGCCAGCACAGTCAAGCGCCCCGTGGTGGAATGGGGTGGCGATATCCTTACAGTGGGCTTTAGCCCGGATACCTGGGCCGACAAGATTCCCGGTTAATCCCTAGACTGGATGGTCTTTCATTAACCCAACCAGTCACCATGATCAAACACCTCATAGCCACTCTGGCCCTGGGCAGCGCCAGCGCCCTCGTATTCGCCCAAGCCACCGCCCCTACCGTGCGTTTGCGCGGCACCATCGAGAAGGTGGAAGCAGGCAGCATCACCCTCAAGGAGCGCAGCGGCGAGGTGGTGCAACTGGCGATCACCCCAGCCACACCAGTGTCCGAGGTCTTGCCGATCGCCCTGTCCGAGATCAAAGCCGGTAGCTTCATCGGCACCGCCGCCATGCCACAGGCCGACGGCAGCCAGTTGGCGTTGGAGGTGCTGGTGTTCCCCGAAGCCGCGCGCGGCGCGGGCGAAGGCCATTACCCCTGGGACCTGCAGCCGCAAAGCACCATGACCAACGCCACCGTGGCCGACCTGGTGACCGCGGGCGACGGTCGCACGCTGACACTGAAGTACAAGGACGGCGAAAAGAAGCTGCTGGTGCCCGCCAACGTGCCGGTGGTAACCTTCCAGCCCGCCGATGCCAGCCTGCTGGTGCCCGGTGCCAAGGTACTGGTGAACGCCCAGGAGGTAGACGGCAAGCCCACCGCGCAGCGCATTCTGGCGGGCCGCAACGGCTTCACGCCCCCCATGTAAGCCAGGAGAGCACGCTTAAAATCCCGGTGCGCGTAGCTGCAAAATTTAGATAAAAAGTGCCTCTAGCGCACTATTTACCTTCGCAAACAGCTATATAAACCATAGCAAACCCTCTTTTTGCCCATGACCACTACCCATATCTCTAGCGTCACCGTCACCACCCAGGCCAGCGTCTATTTCGACGGCAAGTGCATCAGCCATGGCATCACCTTGGCCGACGGCACGAAGAAGAGCGTGGGCGTGATCCTGCCCGCTACGCTGACCTTCAACACCGGTGCGCCAGAGATTATGGAAGGCGTGGGCGGCGAATGCGAATACATGCTGGCGGGCACCGACGTGTGGCTGAAGTCGGGCGCAGGCGAAAAATTCAGCGTCGCAGGCAACACTTCATTCCAGATCCGCGTCAGCACGCCTTACCACTACATTTGCCATTTTGGTTGAACACCCCCAGGCTACAGTGCTTCGCATCTTTCGCCACCCCCCTTGCAGGGGGCCATACCAGCAGCCCGGCAAAGCCGGTTCTGCGGTATGCCTTGGTAAGGCCGTTCTCGCCCCATGAACCGGGTGGGCTAAACCACCACCGGCTCGGGCTCCAGGCGGATGCCGAAGCGCTCGTAAACGCTGGTCTGGATGGCCTTGGCCAGGGTCATGACCTCGCCGCCGGTGGCGGGGTGCGCGGCCCCGCCGCGGTTCACCAGCACCAGCGCCTGCTTCTCGTACACGGCGGCGTTGCCTACCGATTTGCCCTTCCAGCCACACGCGTCGATTAACCAGCCTGCGGCCAGCTTCACGGTGCCGTTGGCCAGCTGGTAATAGACCACACGGGGCTCGCGGGCGATGATGTCGGCGCACTGCTCGGCGCTGACGGTGGGGTTCTTGAAGAAGCTGCCCGCGTTGCCCAGCACCTGCGGGTCGGGCAGCTTGGCGCGGCGGATCTCGCAGATCCAGTCGAAGATCTGGCGCGCGCTGGGCGCGGTGATGCCGGTAGCGGCCATTTTCTTTTCCAGATCCAGGTAACCCAGCACGGGTTTCCAGGCTTTCGCCAGATAGAAACGCACGCGGGTGATCAATGCCCGGCCCTCCAGGCCCCTATTCACGCCCTCGCCCTGGTGCTTGAAGACCGAATCGCGGTAGCCAAAGGCGCACTGGGCGGCATCCAGGGTAAAGCTGTTGCCGGTTCGCAAATCCACCGCGTCCAGCGCCTCGAAGCGGTCTTGCAGCTCCACGCCGTAGGCACCGATGTTTTGCACCGGAGTAGCCCCCACGGTGCCAGGGATCAGGGCCAGGTTTTCCAGCCCCCAATAGCCCTGGTCCAGCGTCCAGGCCACGAACTCGTGCCAGTTTTCTCCGGCTCCGGCTTCCACAATCCATGCCTTGTCGGTCTCGGACACCAGGCGCTTGCCGGGCACTTCGACCTTGAGCACCAGGGGCTTCACATCACCGGTGATGACGATGTTGCTGCCACCGCCCAGCACGAACTTGGGCTGCGCATGCAGCGTGGCATCGGAGCGCAGCGCTTGCAGATCGGCCTCGCTGCAGATGCGCACCAGGGTGTGGGCGCGGGCATGGATGCCAAAGCTGTTATAGCCGCGCAGGGGAACATTTTTCTCGATTAACATGGCTAGATTGTCCCACCGGGCGGCGGGCCATTGGTCTATTTCGCCCTCGCCCCCACCTTATTTCCGAGAAAACCATGCCCTCATTCGATACCGTTTGCGAACCCGACATGCCCGAAGTGCGCAATGCCGTGGACAACACCACCAAAGAAATCACCACCCGCTTCGACTTCAAGGGCACCTCGGCCAGCATCGCTCTGAAAGACAAGGAAATCACCCTGGTCGGCGATGCCGAGTTCCAGCTCGACCAGATCATGGACGTGCTGACCAACAAGCTCACTAAGCGCAATGTGGACGTGAAGTTTTTGGACAAAGGCGACGTGCAGAAGATGGGCGGTGACAAGGTCAAGGTAGTCATCACGGTGCGCAGCGGCATCGAGACCGAAGTGTCGAAAAAAATCACCCGCGCCATCAAGGACAGCAAGCTCAAGGTCACCGCCGCCATCCAGGGCGATGCCGTGCGCATCACCGGTGCCAAGCGCGACGATCTGCAATCGGCCATGGCGCTGATCCGCAAAGAGATTACCGACCTGCCCCTGAGCTTCAACAACCAAAGGGATTGATGCACACCCTGCGCCGCCTTGGCCTGACCGCGTTTTGCGCGGCCGTGGTTGCGGGCGCGCAGGCCCAAACCGTGGCGCTGAGCGGCATGATGGGCGGCAAGGCCTTGCTGCTGGTGGATGGCCGCGCCCCCAAGAGCGTGGCACCGGGCGAAACCTATCTGGGGGTGAAGCTGGTGTCGGCGGCCAACGACGAGGCCGTGGTGGAGATTGCGGGCAAGCGCGCCACGCTGCACATGGGCGAGTCGCCGGTCAGCGTCAAGGGCAAGGGGGCGGGCAACAAGATCATGCTGACCGCCGACAGCCAGGGCCACTTCATCGGCCCCGGCAAGATCAACGGCCAGGCCATGCAGTTCATGGTGGACACTGGAGCTACCGCAGTGGGCCTGGGGGTCAGCGATGCCGAGCGCATGGGGATCAACTACAAAAACGGCGAACAGATCCGCATGGGCACGGCCAACGGCAATGTGGTCGGCTGGCGCATACGGTTGGCCTCGGTGCGCATCGGCGATGTGGAGCTGCCCGGTGTGGAGGCGGTGGTCACCCCCGCGTCCATGCCTTACGTGCTGCTGGGCAACAGCTTTTTGACCCAGTTCCAGATGACCCGCATCAACGACCAGATGGTGCTGGAACGGCGCTATTAGAGGCTAGTCTCTGATAAATTCGGCTTGACCCTCCATAGACTGCTCCCCGCTACATGCCCACCACCCCACTGCCCCACCTGCAGGAAGCCGATTACGAAGACCTGCTCAGCCTGTGGGCCGACCTGGAATCGGGCCTGGCCATGGTGCTGGCCAATCCGCGCAACATCCCCGACTTTGAATCCAAGATCCGGCAGTACGACCGCTGGATGCAAGACCTTCTGCAGCAAGACACCGACACCGCCCTGTATCTGCTGTTCCAGCTGGCCACCAATGCGTCGGTAGGCTACAGCGCCCTGCACGCCCTGGTATGCGCCGTGCTGTGCCACATCACCGCCCATGAGCTGCGCCTGGTGGACAGCGAGCGCGACAGCCTGGTGTTTGCCGCCATGACCATGAACATCGGCATGACCCAGTTGCAAGACAGCCTGGCCGTGCAAACCAGCCAACCCAGCGACACCCAGCAGGCGCAGATCCGTAATCATGCCGCCACCAGCCGCGAGGTGCTGACCGACGTAGGCATCGCCGACACCGACTGGCTGGATGTGGTGGCCACCCACCACAGCGCGCACGACCCGCGCAGCGACATCCAGACTCTGGGCCTGGTGCCCCGGCTGGCCCACACCCTGCGCGTGGTGGACCGCTATGCCGCCATGGTCAGCCCGCGCAAATCACGCAATGGGCGCAGCGTGACAGATTCGGTGCGCAGCATCATGGCCAGCGCCCTGGGCGCGCACGACCCAGTAGGTTTTGCCCTGGTGCGGGCCATTGGCCTGTGCCCGCCCGGCACCTACGTGCGCATGGACAGCGGCGAAACCGCCGTGGTGTTGCGCCGCAGCGCCAAGGCCAACCACCCGCTGGTGGCCATGCTGCTGAACCGCAAGGGCGAGCCTTTTGTGCCGCCCCGCCTGCACCGCACCGCCACCAGCAGCCCGTTGATCCAGGCCGCGCTGACCCAGGACGCGGTGAAGGTGCGCGTGAACCACCAGAGCCTGCTGCGCCAGGGCATCTACGCCGACCGGGCCGCAGCCCGCTAGTTCAAGCCGGTTTTTTGCCTTTGCCCAAGCGGGATTCCTTACCGCCCAGCAAACGCACGATGTTTTCGCGGTGCCGGTAAAACAGCAGCGCGCCCATCACGCAGATCGACACCAGCACCGCCGTTTCGCTGTACCAGGCCCCACCGCTGCCCAGCACATAGACCACCGGTGCCAGGGCTGCAGTGACCAGCGAGGCCAATGACGAAAATCGGAAGATGAAGGCCACCAACAGCCAGGTCAGCATGGCCACCAGGCCCAGCAGCGGGTGGATGCCCAGCAGCACGCCCAGTGCGGTGGCCACGCCTTTACCGCCCACGAACTTGAAAAACACCGGGTACAAATGGCCCAGAAACGCCGCCAGCCCGACCAGAGCGATGGTGCCGTCTTCCATGCCGTACGGAGCGCCGTACCAGCCCACCAGCGCCACCGGCAGCCAGCCCTTCACACCGTCCAGCAGCAGGGTGGCGATGGCGGCGGGCTTGCTGCCCGAGCGCAGCACGTTGGTGGCTCCGGGGTTTTTGCTGCCAAAGGTGCGCGGATCGTTCAGGCCCATTACCCGGCTGACGATGACGGCAAACGACAGCGAGCCCAGCAGGTAGGCGGCCAGGGTGGCCAAAACTGGATAGATGGTCGGGTAAATCGTGGTCAAAACTTTGTCTCCAAACGGTGGCGCATTTTGCCAGCCGATTTTTCTGATTCACAGCGGAATGGCGCAATCCACCGGCTTTGCATCCAATAGCCGCACGCACACCTGCGGGTCCAGCCCCACCAGGTAGCCGCGCCGCCCGCCGTTGATGGCAATGCGGGGCAGTTCCAAAATGGCGGCCTCGATGTACACCGGCATGGTTTTGCGGGTGGCAAACGGCGAGGTGCCGCCCACCAGGTAGCCGCTGTGCCGGTTCGCCACTTCGGGTTTGCAGGGCGTGACGGATTTGCAGCCGATCTGCCGCGCCAGGTTCTTCAGCGAAACCGCGCGGTTGCCGTGCATCAGCACGATCAGAGGCTTGGCGTGCTCGTCCTCCATCACCAGGGTTTTGACGACCGTGAACGGGTCCAGCCCCAGCACCTCGGCGCTGTGCTGGGCCCCACCGTGCTCCACGTAGGCGTAGGGGTGCTCGGTGAAAGCCACGCCCTGCGCTTTGAGAAACTGGGTGGCCGGGGTCTCGGAAATATGCGCAGCTTTGGCCATACTCAAAAATTTATACAAAAAGTGCCTCTAGCGCATATATTACCTACGCTAGTAGCTACTTAAATAATAGCAGACCAATTATTGTGCGGGATCACGCAGTTCCCAGCGGATTTTGTCGATAGCGGTCAGCAGGTCGGCGGGCAGGGTCTTGCCCCAGGCATCCAGGCATTCGTCCAGCTGGGCCACAGACGTGACCCCGATGATGGTGCTGGCCACCTGCCATTTGGAGTGGCAAAACGCCAGCGCCATTTGCGTGGGGGTCATGCCGTTGGCGCGGGCCAGGGCGTTGTAGCGGCGCGCGGCTTCCAGCGACTCGGGGCGGCCCCAACGCTGTTTGCGCATCGACTCGAACTGGGACATGCGGCCAGCCGGTGCATCCGGGCCGGTGGTGCCGAATGCATCGTATTTGCCCGTCAACAGGCCAAAGCCCAGCGGCGAATAGGCCAGCAGCGACACGCCCAGGCGGTGCATGGTTTCGTCCAGGCCGTTTTCCAGCGTGCGGTTGATCAGGCAGTACGGGTTTTGCACGGTGGCCACGCGCGGCAGGCCATGCTGCTCGGCCAGGTGCACAAACTCGTGCACCCCAAAAGGCGTTTCGTTCGACAGGCCAATCGCCTTGATCTTGCCCTGCTTGACCAGCGAGGCCAGGGCTTCCAGCTGCTCGTGGATGCTGGAGACCGGCAGGTCTTTCTCGGGGTCGAAGTACACGCTGCCAAACGCGGGCACGTGGCGCACCGGCCAGTGGATCTGGTAGAGGTCGATCACGTCGGTGTGCAGGCGGTGCAGGCTGCCGTGGCAGGCATCGATGATCTCGGCGCGGGTCAGGTCGGCGCTGCCGTTGCGGATCCAACCCATGCCGCGCGCCGGGCCCGCCACCTTGGTAGCCAGCACCACTTTGTGCCGCGCGCCGGGGTTTTTCATGAACCAGTGGCCCAGGATGGTTTCGGTGGCGCCGTAGGTTTCAGCACGGGCGGGCACGGAATACATCTCGGCCGTGTCCAAAAAGTTCACGCCGCGCTCCAGCGAGCGGTCGAGGATGGCGTGGGCGTGCGCCTCATCCACCTGCTCGCCAAAGGTCATGGTGCCCAGGCAAACGGCGGTGACTTGCAGGTCGCTTTGACCGAGTTGGATTTTTTTCATGGATGGTACGTAGTCAGAGAGGTGTCAGAAGTGAATTTTCCATCCTACAACATGGCTATCGCTAATATCGTGGCATGTACGCCGTCCAACGCCCCTCGCGCAGCGAGTTCATCCCCATCCGCACTATTTCCTACCACGTACGCCAATGGGGCCAGCCCCGCCCCGGCCAGCCGCCGCTGGTGCTGCTGCACGGCTGGATGGACGTGGCGGCCAGCTACCAGTTCATGGTGGACGCGATGAACCAGGACCGCCACATCCTCGCCCCCGACTGGCGCGGCTTTGGCCAGACCGGCAGCGGCGGGGCCGACAGCTTCTGGTTCCCCGACTACGTGGCCGACCTGGACTTTCTGCTCCACCACTACGCCCCCGGCCAGGCGGTGGACCTGGTGGGCCACAGCATGGGCGGCCACGTCGCCATGCTGTTTGCGGGCATCCGCCCCGAGCGCATTCGCCGCCTGGTGAACCTGGAAGGTTTTGGCATGCCGGCCACCACACCAGCCCAGGCACCGGGCCGCCTCGCCCAGTGGATGGACGGCCTGCACAGCCTGCGCCAGGGCGAGATGGGACTGAAAACCTACCCCGACCTGCGCGGCGTGGCCCAGCGCCTCATGAAGACCAACCCGCGCCTGCCCCAGGACAAGGCTGACTGGCTGGCCCAGCACTGGGCGCAACCGACCGTCCAGGCCGATGGCACCCGGCCCTGGCAAATTCTGGGCGACCCGGCCCACAAGTTGCGCAACCCCCAGCTCTTTCGCGTCGATGAAGCGCTGGCCGTGTACCAGCGCATCACCGCGCCCACGCTGTCGGTCGAAGCCTCCGACGACAGCCTGGCCCGCTGGGGCATGGGGTACACGCTGGCCGAATACCACCAGCGCCTGCAGTCCGTGCCCAACGCCACGGTGGCCGTTATGCAGGACGCGGGCCACATGCTGCACCACGACCAGCCGCAAGCCCTGGCCCGGTTGGTAGAGGATTTTTTGGCCAAATAATATAAGCTTTTTAGGCCTCTGGCGCATATATAACCTACGCATACTGCTATAAATTAAATAGCAATTGACTCCGTGGCGCCTGGCGGCAATTTGTGCCAATATGTAAGCATTTTGGCTATACAGGCGCTGCAAAGCGGTTAAACATGAAATTGAGCTTCAAACTTCCCCTGGCGTTTGCTGTCGCCATGGTGCTGGTGCTGTGCGCCGCGCTGTTTGGCATCTACCAACTGAACCAGTCGCTAAACACCTACCAGACCACGGTGCAGTCCAGCCACGCCAACGAACGCGCCATTTCCCAACTGCTCAACGACTTCAAGGTGCAGGTGCAGGAATGGAAAAACGTCTTGCTGCGCGGCAAAAACCCCGAGCAATTGGCGCGCTACTGGAAGTCGTTTGAAACCCAAGAAAGCGACATCGCCCAAGCCACCAGCGCGCTGCAGCAGGCCCTGCCGCCAGGTGAAGCACGCAGCCTGGTCGAGCGTTTTGCGCAGGCCCACCAGACCATGGGCGCGGCCTACCGCAAGGGATTAGAAGCTTTCAAAACCGCCGACTTTGACCCCACTGTGGGCGACAAAGCCGTGCAAGGCATGGACCGGGACCCCAGCAAACTACTGGACGATGCGGCAAAAGCCATCGGCACCGACAGCCGCGCCGTAGCCGATATGGCCGCCCAGACCGGCCAACGCGCCACCACCATCAGCCTGAGCGTCATGCTGATGGTCTGCTTGGCCGTGATGCTGGCAAGCTGGCGCTTCAGCCGCACCATCACCACCCGCATCGGCCATGCGCTGGGCGTGTCGCAGTCGGTGGCCAGTGGCGACCTGACCGCCGCCAAAGCCGTGGCGGGCAAAGACGAGCTGGCCGACCTGCTCAACGCCCTGAACCGCATGCAAACCAGCCTGGCCCAGGTGGTCGGCAGCGTGCGCGCCAGCGCCGAAAGTGTCTCTAGCGCCAGCCAGGAAATCGCCATGGGCAACCACGACCTGAGCGCCCGCACCGAAGCCCAGGCCTCGGCCCTGGAAGAAACCGCCTCCAGCATGGAAGAGCTGGGCGCCACCATCCAGCAAAACACCGACGGCGCCCAGCATGCCAACCAATTGGCCCTACAGGCCTCCAGCGTGGCCGTGCGCGGCTCCGAGGTGTTCACCCGCGCAGCAGACACCATGACCGGCATTGCCCAGGATTCCAGCAAGATCGCCGATATCGTGGGCGTGATCGACGGTATTGCCTTCCAGACCAATATCCTGGCGCTGAATGCCGCGGTGGAAGCCGCCCGCGCCGGAGAGCAAGGCCGGGGCTTTGCGGTGGTGGCCAGCGAGGTGCGCCTGCTGGCCCAGCGCAGCGCCGATGCCGCCCGCGAGATCAAGGGACTGATCCAGACCAGCGTGCAGCGCATGGCCCAGGGCACAGCGCTGGTGATTGAAAGTGGCGCCGCCATGCAGGAGGTGGAAACCTCCATCCGCCGCGTCACCGACATCATGGGCGACATCAGCGCCGCCAGCCGCGAGCAGACCCTGGGGGTGCAGCAAATCAGCGAAGCCATCACCCAGATTGACCAGACTACCCAGCAAAACGCTGCCTTGGTCGAGCAAAGCGCTGCCGCCGCCGACAGCCTGAAACACCAGGCGTCCGAGCTGGTGCACACTGTGTCAGTGTTCCGGCTGGGGGGTGCGGGCCTGGGCACACGGCTTTTGGCTTGAAGTGGTGCAGGCAGGAGAGCCGTATGCGGCATGAGAAAATAACAGGCTAGCCACCGGCACCCACCCAAGGAAGAATCTCATGGACGCAGAACGTATCAATACCATTGGCAACCAACTCAGCACCCTGAGCGTGCGCACGGAAGACCTCCGGAGGTATCTTTGACGTCGATGCCAAAGCCGAACGCCTGCGCACCGTCAATGCCTCGCTAGAAGACCCCAGCGTCTGGAACGACCCGAAAAAAGCCCAGGAATTGGGCAAGGAAAAGAAGTCGCTCGATGCCGTGGTGCTGATGCTGGAAAAGCTCACCCGTGAACTGGCCGACAACACCGAACTGTTCGAAATGTCGAAGGACGAAGGCGACGAAGACGGCCTGCTCACCATCGAAACGGACACCGCCGCGCTGGCCACCGAGGTCGAAACCCTCGAATTCCGCCGCATGTTCAACAACCCCGCCGACCCCCTGCCCTGTTTTCTGGACATCCAGGCCGGTGCCGGGGGCACGGAAGCCTGCGACTGGGCCAGCATGCTGCTGCGGCAGTACCTGCGCTACGCCGAACGCAAGGGCTTCACCGCCACGGTGGAAGACATCACCGACGGCGACACCGCCGGTATCAAGGGGGCCACCATCAAGATCGAGGGCGAATACGCCTTTGGCCTGCTGCGCACCGAAACCGGCGTGCACCGCCTGGTGCGCAAGAGCCCGTTCGACAGCTCGGGTGGCCGCCACACCAGCTTTGCCAGCGTGTTTGTGTATCCGGAAATCGACGACTCGATCCAGATCGACATCAACCCCAGCGACGTGCGCACCGACACCTTCCGTGCGTCCGGCGCAGGCGGCCAGCACATCAACAAGACCGATTCGGCCGTGCGCCTGACGCACATTCCCACCGGCATCGTGGTCCAGTGCCAGGATGGCCGTAGCCAGCACAGCAACCGCGACGTGGCCTGGAAACGCCTGCGCAGCCGCCTGTACGACTTCGAGCTGCGCAAGCAGCAAGAAGCGCAGCAAAAATTGGAAGACACCAAGACCGACGTGGGCTGGGGCCACCAGATCCGCAGCTATGTACTGGACAACAGCCGTATCAAAGACCTGCGCACCAACGTCGAAGTCTCGGCCACCCAAAAAGTGTTGGACGGGGATTTGGATATCTTTATTGAAGCCTCTCTCAAGCAAGGCGTGTAATGCAAGCTCTTCTGTCGCAGCCCACCAAGGCCATCCTCTTCGACATGGACGGCACCATGATCGACTCCATGCCGCACCACACCTCCACCTGGCTGGACTTTGCCGAGAAGCACGGTGTGTCCATGGACATCAACGAGATCATGCGCCGCACCACGGGCCGCACCGGGCTGGAATGCGTGCGCCTGATTCTCGACCAGCCGGAAATGGA
The DNA here is from genome assembly GCF_056521385.1 of Rhodoferax sp. RT5P35. Lineage (NCBI taxonomy): Bacteria > Pseudomonadati > Pseudomonadota > Betaproteobacteria > Burkholderiales > Comamonadaceae > Rhodoferax > Rhodoferax sp. RT5P35. The sequence continues at coordinate 276,605 of NZ_JBWMAX010000006.1, forward strand.
CGAGGCACACGCCTGGGCGCTGGTGCACGAGAAAGAGCAGCTCTACCGCGATATCTTTGGACCGATCTTCCAAGAGGTCAGAGGCTTCACCGCCTTCCACAAAGCCACCCGGGCGCGTGGCCTGAAAGTGGCCGTGGGCACGGCGGGCGACATCCACAATGTGGAATTCGCACTGGGCCATTTGCAGATGGAGCCGCCGCCCGATGCGATTGCGCGCGGCGACGAGGGCCTGAGTGGCAAGCCCACACCCGCTATCTTTTTAGCAGCAGCACAGCGCATTGGCATTGCGCCAGAGCACTGTATCGTGTTCGAAGACGCACCCTTTGGCATAGAAGCTGCACGCCGGGCCGGGATGCGGGCTGTGGCCATCTGCACCAGCAACACACCTGAAGAGCTGGCCGGGCCGCACGTCATTGCCACTGTGCACAATTACGAAGAACTTTTGCAATCGAATTTTTTGGAGACCCTCCATGTACCGTGAAGGACAGGCTACAGCCATCCACCGGGCCGACTACACCGCGCCTGCTTTCTGGGTCGACACGGTAGAGCTGTGCTTTGACCTAGACCCTGCCAAAACCCGCGTGCTCAACAAGATGCGCATGCGCCGCAACCCTGACGTGCCCGCCCAGGCGCTGCGCCTGGACGGCGAAGAGCTGAACCTGGCGCGCGTGCTGGTCAACGGCCAGGGGGCCTCTTTCAAAATCGAAGGCAGCCAACTGGTGCTGGAGAACCTGCCTGCTGCGGGAGAAGGGGTGGACGACGGCGCGTTTGATCTGGAAATTTTCACCACCTGCGCGCCCATCAAGAACACCAAGCTGATGGGCTTGTTCGTCAGCAACGACACCTTTTTCACCCAGTGCGAGGCCGAGGGCTTTCGCCGCATCACCTACTTCCTGGACCGCCCGGACGTGATGGCCACCTACACCGTGACCCTGCGCGCCGACAAAGCCAAGTATCCGGTGCTGCTGAGCAACGGCAACCTGGTGGACCACGGCCCGCTGGACGATGGCCGCCACTTTGCCAAGTGGGAAGACCCGTTCCGCAAGCCCTGCTACCTGTTTGCGCTGGTGGCAGGTCAGCTGGTGAGCCGTGAGCAGCGCATCACCGCGCGCAATGGCAAAGACCACCTGCTGCAGGTGTTTGTGCGCCCCGGCGACCTGGACAAGACCGAGCACGCCATGCACTCGCTGATGGCATCCATCGCCTGGGACGAAGCCCGCTTCAACCTGCCGCTGGACCTGGAACGCTTCATGATCGTCGCCACCAGCGACTTCAACATGGGCGCGATGGAAAACAAGGGCCTGAACATCTTTAACACCAAGTACGTGCTGGCCAACCAGGCCACCGCCACGGACACCGATTTCGCCAACATCGAGTCGGTGGTGGGCCACGAGTATTTCCACAACTGGAGCGGCAACCGCGTCACCTGCCGCGACTGGTTCCAGCTGAGCCTGAAAGAAGGCCTGACCGTCTTCCGCGACCAGGAATTCAGCCTGGACCTGTGCCGCGACCCGTCGGCCAAGGCCGTCAAGCGCATCGAAGACGTACGCGTGCTGCGAACCGCCCAGTTCCCCGAAGACGCAGGCCCCATGGCGCATCCGGTGCGGCCCGACAGCTACATCGAGATCAACAACTTCTACACCGTCACCATCTACGAAAAAGGTGCCGAGGTCGTCCGCATGATGCAGACGCTGGTCGGTAGAGACGGCTTCGCCAAGGGCATGACCCTGTACTTCGAGCGCTTCGACGGCCAGGCCGTGACCTGCGACGACTTCGCCCAGGCCATCGCCGATGCCAACCCGCAGTCCGACCTGGCCCGACTGCTACCCCAGTTCAAGCGCTGGTACAGCCAGGCCGGTACGCCGCGCGTGCAGGCCTCTGGCGTGTATGACGCAGCCTCGCGCAGCTACACGCTGACCTTGGCGCAAAGCTGCGCGCCTACGCTGGGCCAGGCCACCAAAGAGCCGTTCGTGATCCCGGTCGGCCTGGGCCTGCTGGCGCAAGACGGCACCGAGCTCGCCCTGCACAGCGCCGACGGCTCCACACTCACCGCGCCCTACACCTTCGTGGTGTCGGAAGCCGAAGAAACGCTGACCTTCGTCAACCTGGATGCCGAGCCCGTGCCCAGCATCCTGCGCGGCTTTTCGGCCCCGGTGGTACTGGCCTTCGACTACAGCGACACCCAGCTGCTGACCCTGCTGGCGCATGACACCGATGCCTTCAACCGCTGGGAAGCCGGGCAACGCCTGGCCGTACGTTCTGCTATTACATTAATAGCTGGAAGTGCAGACATTGCCAGCGCCAAGCCCCTAAATGATGCCTATATCGAGGCGATGCGCAGCGTCTTACGCCACCCCGGTCTGGACGCGGCTTTCAAGGAGCTGGTGCTGACCTTGCCGTCGGAAACCTACCTGGCCGAGCAGCTGGAGGTGGTCGATCCGCAGCGCATCCACGCGGTGCGCGAAGCCATGCGCAGCCAGCTCGCGCAGGCTTTGGTCGCTGACTGGGCCTGGGTCTACGCCACTTACAGCGATACCGGGGCCTACTCGCCCGATCCGCTGTCCAGCGGCCGCCGTGCCCTGACTGGCATGGCCCTGAGCCAGCTCTGTCTGGCAGCGCTTGCCAGTGGCGATACGGTCTGGCCCGGCAAATCGCTGCAGCGCTTCAAGGATGCGGGCAATATGACCGACCGCTTCAACGCGCTGGGCGCCCTGGTCTCCAGCGGCCACCCGCTGGCGGCGCAGGCCCTGCCCCGCTTCCACGCGCTGTTCAAGGACGAGCCGCTGGTGCTGGACAAATGGTTTGCCCTGCAAGCCGGTGCCACCGACCGCAACGGCGACATCCTGCCCGCCGTGCGCCAGTTGCTCAAGCACCCCGACTTCAGCCTGCGCAACCCGAACCGCGCCCGCAGCGTGGTGTTCAGCTATTGCAGCGCCAACCCGGGGGCCTTCCACCGCAAGGATGCAGCGGGCTATGTGTTCTGGAGCGAACGCGTCATTGAGCTGGACGGCATCAACCCCCAGGTGGCCGCCCGCCTGGCGCGCGCCCTGGACCGCTGGAAAAACCTGGCCGAGCCCTACCGCACCGCCGCCCGCGAAGCGCTGGGCCGCGTAGCCGCCAAGACCGACCTCAGCAACGACGTACGCGAGGTGGTTTCGCGCGCACTGGCCGACTAAACGTAAGGAACTCCATGTCCCAACACATCTCACTCACCCGCTACCTGGTCGAACAGCAACGCGTGGACGGCCTGATTCCGGCGCAACTGCGCCTGCTGATCGAAGTGGTGGCCCGCGCCTGCAAAGGCATCAGTCACGCCGTGAACAAGGGCGCGCTCGGCGGCGTGCTGGGCTCGGCCGAGTCCGAAAATGTACAAGGCGAAATCCAGAAAAAGCTGGACATCATCGCCAACGAAGTGCTGATCGAAGCCAACGAATGGGGCGGCCACTTGGCGGCTATGGCCTCGGAAGAAATGGAAGAAATCTACGCCGTGCCCAACGGCTACCCGCAGGGCGAATACCTGCTGCTGTTTGACCCCCTTGACGGCTCCAGCAACATCGACGTGAACGTCAGCATCGGCACCATCTTCAGCGTGCTGAAAAAGCCCCAAGGCGATGCCGCCGTGGTCGAGCAAGACTTCTACCAGCCCGGCAAGAACCAGGTGGCCGCAGGATATTGCCTCTACGGCCCGCAAACCACGCTGGTGCTGACGGTGGGCAACGGTGTCGCCATGTTCACCCTGGACCGCGAGCAGGGCTCGTTCTTCCTGACCCAAGAAAACGTCCAGATCCCGCCCGACACGCAAGAATTTGCCATCAACATGAGCAATATGCGCCACTGGGACACGCCGGTGAAACGCTACATCGACGACTGCCTGCAAGGCACAGAAGGCCCGCGCGGCAAAGACTTCAACATGCGCTGGATCGCCAGCATGGTCACCGACGTGCACCGCATCCTCACGCGCGGCGGCATCTTCCTCTACCCCTGGGACAAGCGCGAACCCGGCAAGCCCGGCAAGCTGCGCCTGATGTACGAAGCCAACCCCATGGGCTGGCTGGTCGAACAAGCCGGTGGTGCCGCCAGCACCGGCACCCAGCGCATCCTCGACATCGTTCCGCAAAAGCTCCACGAGCGCGTAAGCGTGGTGCTGGGCTCCAAAAATGAAGTCGCCCAGGCCGAGACCTATTTCAGCAAGCTATAATCATTGGCTAATGTGCCGGTGTAGCTCAGTCGGTAGAGCAGCTCATTCGTAATGAGAAGGTCGGGTGTTCGATTCATCTCTCCGGCACCAGAATAGATAAGGGTTCATTGCTATGAAAATAGTAGTGAACCCTTTTTCTTTGGTGTGCATGTAAGGGCAGATGTAAGACGATTCCCCAGATCGAACGCAAGTCGTTGTTGCCGATGCAGACCTCATGTAAAGGCGCCGATGATTGCCAATAGGCATGATCGATTCAAAGGTAACGCTGGACAAGCGCCCCAAATGGCGGCAGGGGGCGTGGGAGCTCGCTGATGAGTTCGAAACCAATGCCACTGCAATCCACTTACCGCCCATCCGACCTGTGAAGCGTGACTTCCGGCCCGTTTCGTTTTTTCATAAGCGCACCTGTGCCGACATACGTCAGCTGGTGCCCTCGTACGCGGCATGGGAGAATGACTGTATGGAATCGGTCAGCATCACAATTGCCTTGGAAGACGAGTCGCGTGGTTACGCGATTTCGCCTCGGCGCGTGCCGCTGGCGCTTCTGAGCAGCTTCACCGCCGACGTTAGGGATTTCGTTCGCGGCAGCGAGAAAGAGGTTGATCCGGCCGATCTGGACGTAGCCGTGGTGGAGGGCTCGTTTGCGGTGGCCATTCCTCCGGTTTTCGCACCGCAGTTGCTGCACGATATCCAACTGCTACAAGGATCAGTCGACTTGTCAAAGATTGATGCCAAGCGGCGATCCATCATGGAACGCTGGCAGAGCGGTGCTAAGGCTTCGCTCTCGCGTGCAATTCGTATCGCCTCCAACGCGCTTGATCGCGTGATAGTGATCGACCACACTACCAACTTTCACACTGTCGAAATCGAGAAGTGGGTAGACGTGGAACGCTACATCCAAGGCGAGCTGATGGACTTGGGCGGAGTCAGGGAATCGAACGCTCATATCAAGCTGCCCAATGGTAAGACGCTCACGGTGCGCACCGACAAAGATCTGATTAGGGCGAAAGCCGACAACATGGTCTATCGGGTTGTGCATCTACGCATTCGGGCAAAGTACAACCTCGACACTGGCGAGCTTAAGGACCCCACGCTGATCGAATTCGTGAACTATGCGCCGAAGTTTGATGCAGACGCCTTCGACCGGCTCATTCGCAAGGGCGCCGAGGCATGGAAAGGTGTCGACGACCCGGCGCAGTGGGTGCGTCAGCTACGGGGCTCTCACGAATGAATGGTATTTTGCTCGACACGAGCTACCTGATTAGCCTCAGCGACCCAACGCGTGCGAACCACGCCACTGCCAAGCGGTACTTTTTCGAGTTGATCCGTCGGGGTGTGATGATGTACTTGTCTACCATTGTGGTGTCGGAGTTTGAGGTCAAGCAGCAGGTTGACGATCTGGGCCTTCACAACTTTGTTGTACTTCCCTTCAATATCGACGACGCGAAAGCCGCCGCGAGCCTCTCGCTGGCTGCAGTCGCCGCGCGCTCAGAGGGGTATCCGCGCAACACAGTCAAGGATGATGTCAAGCTGCTCGCGCAGTGCGAGATATCGGGCATCTCCCACTTCCTGACCGACGACGATAAGTGCGTTACCCAGATTCAGACCCTTCGGAAGACCTACGGCGCGCGCGCGCTGCCGTTTGGCGTCTTCTGCGGTGACGCGTTTGACGATTCGTGGTTCAACCCAGGCAACCAAAATGTGCTGCAATTGGATGACGAGGCGGCAGCCTGAAGCGATGTATTGCCTGAGTGGAATCCGGCTTAGATTGGGTGGCGTCAACAGAACAAGTCGTCCCGCGATGATGAGTGGCGCCTTGCCTTCGTTGGCCCTTTGCGTAAGTTGATCGTGGCTATGAGACGGTCGATCCGCTTTGCGTGTCCGACATACAACTCTTGCAATGCTAGCTCCAAGATGTCAAAGGCGTTGAACAGATCCTCTCGGCTCAGTTCGTCCGTGTGGCTGCCGACGTTACCTAGCCATTTGATCGCCATCAATGCGGCGTGGGCTTTGGGCTGACTATCCTTGATCCGCTCTATGCGGTCGTGCAGCACCATTCGTTTCTTACTCTTCGAGTGAGTCTTAGGAATGCGTCGCGCGTCCAGGAGGCGCTCGACCGCTGTACGGATGTGATTGGCTGCCGCGGGTTGATCGCCCCATGACGACACAAACGCAAGCTTGATCTCTGCCTTGGCTGCTTCGGGACAGGCATCGGGGATTGCGATCAGCGGCGGCGATGGGTTGAAGTGGGTCGGCCAGAAGACGGCCGTGTAGTCCATCTGCTGTTGTTCATAGTCCGGGTCCTCAACCCACTTGCCTTCGGCCGCGATGGTGGCCGATTATTTGCACTTGGGATTGTCGCAGATCACGAGGGCGATCCCCTTCAGCCTGTCCCATTCCGGTTCGTGCGCCTCGTGTTTCTGAGCCTCTCTCGAGGCAGCGGTCGCTTGGTGTTTGAGGGAGTCAGGATAAAGCCGAAAGTGCCCGCCGCGGCATGTCGTACACGGCCAATTGGGCGCACCATCCTTATTGAACAAAGCGGTGAAGAGTGAGCGGTCTACTGGCATTGTTCGATGTTACCTGCCGGTCTGCCGACGACGAAGCGGACTGAGAGCATCCACGTTGGACGCCAGCAACACCGATCCACCCGAACACAAATCATGACTTGAATTAACTACTTGTTAATCGCTACTTCAGCAGATCCAGCGGTCGAATGTCGTGGACTTCTGCAATCAGTCTTAAGCGACTGTCGCCGTTGTGGTCAACACCTGCTGGCGCGTTTTCTCAAATTGGTCTTTTGATGCCGGTATGGGCGCTCAGTTTGTCCGAAATCCGGAGCATCAGCCATTTCCGAGCGAGATAGACGTTGGCCAGCGCCAGGACAATAAACGAGCGCATTGGATTGTTCTGCACCACACTGGAGCGTCACTTGGTAAGACACCTGTATGCAGCTCATGTGTAGTCCAAGACCAAGAATGAGAAAAATGTGTCCAAAATAGGAAACTGCCTCACTATAATTTTCCAAGTCAGGCAGCGCTGACTGAGCAAATAGTTAGGACTTTGGTTTGTGACTCAACCTCACAACAACAATTTCGCAAAATTACAGCTTTTCAGCGCAGTCCAGGGATTAACTCCTTTTGATCTTTTGTCTGTGCCTTGCCGGGCCTTACAAGCATCAATAAAGTTATAGCTGGGGATTGCCTGCCAAGCCTATGCATGAAATGGGAAACGAGCGCGCGAGTGCTTGTCCGCACCCTGTGACGCCTTGACCCACTAAAACGCACCTAAGCGAAAGCAATCGCTACCGGCCTTTGACGTAACCGTCAAAGGCTTTTTCGTTTCGATAAGCCTTTGACAATAAAGGAAATCAGAATGAAACCCGAGATTGCAGATTCTTTCATCCCGCTAGATCAAGAGACCCGAACCGCAGTTAGTACCGCTGAAGCAGCGATCCATTTGAATCGGCGACCGCAAACACTCAGGTCCTGGGCCTGCTTCGAGAACGGGCCACTTCGCCCCATACGAATCAACGGTCGGCTAGCATGGCCAGTCAGCGAATTGCGTCTCATGCTTGGATGCCGTCCACTCTCGAAGTCAAGCCAAAGTCGAGACGATTCACGTAGTGGATCGACCGTAGGCAGCGAGGGAGTACACGCATGACTCATACAGCACTGAGCTTCACGGTGTTCACCAGCATTCAGCCCAAGCTACTTTCAAAATGCTTCTCGTTGATAGACGGCAAGCTGACTAAGACTTCGTCGGCCGACATGAGCGAAGGCCAATCGCAGCTGGTGACATGTAGTGACCTGGAAGAATTCGACCACTACCTAAATCACCTATCAGGATCACAGGCGTTGGCCTATGGGGTAGCTCCAGGCCATCCGAACGTCACAATACGGGCTACTGACAAGCTACGCCCAGGAGACATCGCACGAACCAAATCGTATTTTGAATTTAGCTCCGGGCCTGGCATCATGATGCTGGACCATGACAGCACCGTCGATGGAATTCCGGTCCCCGCGGAGGTCTTACGCGAGCGACTGGTTCAGGTAGTGCCCGAACTGGCCGGTATTCAAATATTGTGGCGGGTGTCGGCGTCCAGTTGCATCTTCAACACGACCACGGGAGAACCCCTCATCGGGATCAAAGGCCAACGCCTCTACATTCCTGTGCAAGATGCATCGTTGATTCCTGAAGCCGGGAGAGCGCTGATCGAACGACTCTGGGCTGCGGGCTTGGGCTGGATCGAGGTTGGCAAGTCAGGGCAAGCGCTGAAACGAACGCTCTTTGACCATTCAGTTTGGCAGGCAAACCGTCTTGATTTTGCCGGTCCACCAGAATTAGGTGAAGGCTTGTCGCGGCTGCCCCCGGCAGCACGGATATTTGGCGGTGCAATGCGTTTTTTTGACCTGAGACACATTAGGGCTGACGCCGACATCACCCGCAAAGCCCATGTTGCACAAGCAACGGCGAAGAGTGAAGCAAAGCCAATATTGAAAGTGGCCCGCGCGGCATATATAGCTATTACCGCACCAGAAATGGCAGGTCGACGCGGAATCAGTGTTGAGGCAGCTCAGAATCTTCTACAGACAGCAACAGACCACATGGTACTTACTGGCGACTTTGAACTAGTCTCACAAGACGCTTCAATCGTGACGGTTGATGAGCTGCTGGAACAACCAGCGAAATGGCATGGCAAAAACTTTGCCGACCCACTCGAACCCGACTATGGAGGTGGTAACCGTACAGTTGCACGAGCCTATCTCAAGAGGGGTACCACACCAATGATTCACTCGTTCGCACACGGCGGCATGAGCTATAGATTGACGCGACCATGCAAGCGCATTCTTTTGGCAGTTGGTGAACGAGCCCGCGTCAATGACAACATCATGGCGGTTATCCGCGAGCGGGGCGAAGTCTACGATTTCGGCGAAGGCGCAGGAATGGCTCGGGTTTCCAAATCATCTGCAGTACCAGTTAGCAGGGATTGGCTTGTGGACCACATTGACCGAACCTGCCAGTTCTACAAAATAAAGACTTCGCGCAATGGCGAGATGGTCGAGGTAACACAGGACGGACCGTCGTTCGCAGCGAACGCGATCATGGCTAAACATGGTGAACGCAGTCTCCCTCGACTGGATGCAGTGGTGACAGCACCAACCCTGAGGCGTGACGGTTCGGTGATTGACGAACCAGGCTATGACACGCACTCCGGGCTCCTGTATTTGTGTTGTGACGAAAGCCTGAAGGTGCGCAGCGCACCAACTCCAGACGATGCTCTGCAGGCATTAAGGCGACTTTGGGCGCCAGTCGCACTGTTTCCATTCGTGGGACCAGAAGACCGAGGAGTGGCGCTAACTGCGATGTTGACTGCAGTGCTGCGCGGCTCATTACCCACAGCACCAGGATTCGCCTTTGACGCCCCCTCTGCAGGTAGCGGCAAGACACTGCTCGCGAAGGTTATCGGCATACTAGCCACAGGCAGCGACCCTTCAATTTCATCACCTTCGGGTCAAGAAGAGGAAATGCGCAAGCGACTTTTTGCCTCGCTACGTGAGGGAGCAAAAGTGGTTCTCTGGGACAATCTGCGAGAGCCCTTAGGTGGTGCTTCAATCGACTCGTTCCTGACCGCCTCGACCTATACCGACCGCATACTTGGGGCAAGCGAAACAGCGAGTCTGCCCAATCGCGCTTTGTTCATCTGCACCGGCAACAACTTGCGCTTGCTTGGTGACACATGTCGCCGCGTCTTGCTGGCCCGCATCGACCCGCAGTCCGAACAACCTTTCGCCCGAGAGTTTGGCTTCGATCCAGCCGCAGTGGTTGCTCGTCAACGACAGCAACTTGTTGTCGATGCACTGACCATCATCCGCGCGTACATCACTGCAGGATCACCCAAAGTAGGGAAAGGCAGGACGGCAAGTTTCGAGTTGTGGGACGACCTCGTTCGACAACCCGTAATATGGGTTGCAGCCATGGCGGCAACCGCCAGCGATTTGCCAGACTTTTCGGACCCTCTCGCAGTCGTGAATCGTCAATTCGACAACGACCCGGAAACGCAAAAGCTCGGAGCCTTCATGACAGCCTGGTACAGCGCCTTTGGTAGCTCGCCAACCACCGTGGCAAAATCCATTCAGACTGCCAGCCTTTCCGACGAGCTGCTACGTGAAGCTCTGGAGGAAATCGCCGGCCAAAATGGCAGACTCAATCCCAGAATTTTGGGGCGCTGGATAGAAAAGAATCGTGGTCGGCCGCACTATGGATATCGAATTGACCGCGGCACACTTCGCGATGGGCGTCAATCATGGATTATCACTAAAGAAATTGGCGTAAGACTGATGCCGGAAATAACCCACTGAAAGGCACTAACCCACTGGGGCCTGCTCCATGGTTTGAACTTTGATGGGTTGTAATGCTCTAAACAGCGGGGCCATCATGTTCTGGCCGCCCGACTGGTGGGCTCCAATCCCTTTTCCGATTCTGGTTTAACTTCAGTGTGTTCAGTGTGTTCAGTGGGTTGGATATCGCTCGCTGTATTTGGCAAGTTCCAATTGCCGGACACCCTATGACACCCACATCACATTTGTGTGGAATTAAATGGCCTAAGAGTCTGGGCGGCAGAGATGCTCTTTCCCAAACAGGGCGCCGCTGCTTCCAAGTGGTGGCTGACATACGTATGAGCAGAACCACTTTCTTTTTATCATCGGGGTATGCAGGGTCCAACAGCTCAATGGAGTCCCTAAAATCAACGCGTCATCAAGATATTCCGCGCCGCCGCTGGGAAAAATATATTCACCACCGACATGAATTTCGTAACGTCCAAAAAAGTACGGCAGTTAATATTCCGTCCGGTTTACTATGTGGAAACACATAGCTTTTTGAGCTGCTTTATCAAAACTGAGCAAGGATTAGCAGTTCGAAACCTTCTCGAATCTAAAACAGTTCCCTAGACTCACCTTCTGCGCTGGGCTGCCCAGTTGTCAGATCCAGTTGCACCTGCGTGGCGGGGTCTTCTGGGCCATGGTCGAACAGCTCCAGCGCCGGCAACCGGATCAGCGCTCTAGCCTGCTCGACGGTCCCGTACAGCCAGGCATCCCATTCTTCCTGCTCAATGGGCACCACCGCCCGCTTGTCCTGCACCGCCAGCGGTTCCTTGGTTTTGGGATCGACCTCAGGACGGTGCATGAGGCGTAGCAGCGGGTGCGCGTCGCAATTCTGGGTCAGCATGGAATAGCTAGGCCAAACCTCGCCAGTGGCTGGGTCTGTCCATTCATTCCAAATCCCGGCCAGCGCCCAGGGCAGGCCGTCGGCCCGTTCGAACTTCCACCAGATGTTCTTGTTGCGATATCCCCAATACGGCTCGATGAAGCTCTGCGCCGGTATCAGACAGCGCTGGCTGTGCGCCCACGGGCCGCGGTAGGTCAAGGCGCTAGTCACGCAGTCATCCCGCGCATTGTTTGTGTTCAGTCGGGTGCCGTCGCGCTTGCGCGGCTCATGTGTTTTTGAGTCCGGCGGAATCATTCCCCACTGTCCTACTTCCAGGGTACCGCCAGGCTTGATGTACGGCCCCAACCGCAATGGCGCAAGTACCGGCTCCCACCACCGCGGTGGATTGCGCGCGCCGATGTGCCAGGTCCGTTCGATGTCTAACTCCGTTGGCGCGGTGTATCTGTTGCACATCGAGACATCGTAGCGCCATTTTCTGCCTCTGCCTGCAGGTATTTTATGTGAATGGCTTCTTGTGTCTGCCTGGATTTCTCCCCTGGGCGATGACATCCCCGGCGCATAGGACCGCAGCTGGATGCTTCACCGTTTCTCCGATACGGTCGTGCCGTGGCGCTGGTTTTACAGCAAGCAAGGCGGTGCCGTCTGACGCACGGAAGCCGTGTCTTCAGCATAGCCATGGCAGAAACAAGCCGGAGCCTTACCGAATAGACGCCCCCGGCAACCATTCCATGCCCGTGCGTTGCTCCAACTCGCCATAGCTGATGGGCGGCCCTGGACGGGCCTCCGCCGCGTTTTGTTTCCAATGGGCCCAGGCCCTCTGTGTCGTGGCGTCGTAGACCAATTTGAACAAATGCGTGGGCACGCGCACCTGGTTGGCACCTATCACTGGACTTCCCGGGGCGAACACCGGGCCAGTGATGACATACACATCCCCCTGGGCTCGCAGGACATAGGCACGCGTGTCTGCTTCAATTTTGGCCCAGGCACCGGCATTCTGTTGCGGGTTCTGCGGCACCATGTTGGCCAGGCTGAACGACTGTGCCATGGCCGTCGCATTCGGCATATCGGCGGCTGGCGCCATATGCCCTCGGGAATAGCCAGACCCCTTGTAATCGCTGAGTTCGGCGCGTTCGCCTTGGGGCAGCCGCGCATCCGCAAAAAACCTGTCGCTGCGCTTTTGGACATGGGCCTGCAGCAGGAGTTGCCGATTCAAACGTTCTGCCACGAAAGCCGGCGTTCGTGTGCTGCCGTTGTGCAGCACGGCGAAACTCTCGTAGCAGAGCTCACGTTGCTGGGGGATGTCCGGAGCCAGGGGCGAGATCCCATGGGCAAAAAACTGCGGACAGGCGGTGAAACGTGGTGAGGCGGTGTCAGGGTTGTGCGCGGCGGGTGGCCCCGAGACGGTGGGCTGCAATCCGCAACTGGTGGTCTGCAACGCCACCACCGTGGCAGCGATCAACGCAACACCAAATCGACGCACTATTGCGGATGGTAGATTCTGGCGCAGGCTGCGCGATTTACGAGGTTTCTTCTTATTCATGCGGCGCTGAGTTTAGGTGGGCATTTTGTGCAAGGGTTTTTAACTGCGGCTTTGCTACTTGAAGTTTCGACTCGAGGTGGTCAGACTGCCCAGCATGGGTGTCAGGTCCACCAGCTTCCGGGCAATCAGGTTCATAACGTCGCCCTCCCGCTGCCATTTCCCATACACGGCCAGCAGCCGTGAATTCAACAGGTCCTTGCGCTGTGTCTCCCGGACGCTCTTCCAGCAGATAACCTGCACGACACCGGTTTCGTCTTCCAGGCTGATGAATACTGTGCCTTTGGCCGTCTCCGGTTGCTGCCGCAGCGTCACGATGCCGCAGTACCGGACCATCCGACCGTCCGGCACCTCCAGCAGGTCGGAAGCCCGCAGCAACCGCTTTTTTGCCAGCTGCGGTCGCAGGAGCGCCAGCGGATGGCTGCGCAGCGTCAAACCCAGGGACGCATAGTCCCAGACCACTTCCTCACCCTCCACGGCCGGAGGCAGCTCCAGCTGGTCTTCTTCCACCGGCGCATCCCGCAATAGCAGGGGCGTAGCGCGCAGCGCCGAGGCATCCCAAACCTGCTGCCGTCGATGGCCGGAAAGACTCATCAGCGCATCGGCCGCGGCCAGCAGCTTCATCTCATGGTGCTCCAGGTGGGCGCGGCGCGCCAGGTCCTCGGCACTGTCAAACAGCGCTGTGGCACGGGCCTGGACAATGCGATGGGCAGAGGCCCCTTTCAGCTTGTCGATGAGCCGCAGTCCCAGCCGCACCGCGGGCGGGTGCGGCAGCCCTTCCAGCGTGCAATCGACATCGCTGTGCATCACGTCCGGCGGTCGCACCTCTACCCCATGGCGTTGGGCATCCTGGACCAGCTGCGATGGACTGTAGAAACCCAGGGGCTGGCTGTTCAGCATGGCTGCCAGGAATTCGGCCGGATGGTGGCGCTTTATCCAGCAACTGGCATAGACCAGCAAGGCGAAGGACGCCGCGTGGGATTCGGGGAAACCGTATTCCGAGAAGCCCTTGATTTGCTCGAAGATGTTCTGCGCAAAGGATTCTTCATAGCCTCGCGAAGTCATGCCGTGGACGATTTTGTCGTAATATTTTTCCAACCCACCTTTGCGCTTCCAGGCCGCCATGGCCCGGCGCAACCCATCGGCCTCTCCGGCCGTGAAGCCTGCCGCCAGGATAGATATCTGCATTACCTGTTCCTGGAACACCGGGATGCCCAGGGTGCGGCCCAGGGCCGTCTCCAGGTCGGCACTCGGGTAGGTCACCGGCTCAAAGCCTTGCCGCCGGTTCAGGTAGGGATGGACCATACCGCCCTGGATAGGCCCCGGCCGCACGATGGCCACCTCGATGACCAGGTCGTAGAAACAGCGGGGCCGCAACCTGGGCAGCATGCTCATCTGCGCCCGGCTCTCAATCTGGAACACCCCCACGGTGTCTGCCTTGCAAATCATGTCGTATGTGACCGAGCACTCGGGGGGAATGTCCTGCATCTCGAATACATAGCCCTTGCGGTCGCTGATGAAGGCCAGGGACTTACGTATCGCTGTCAGCATGCCCAGCGCCAGGCAGTCCACCTTGAGCAGCCCCAGGGCATCCAGGTCATCTTTATCCCACTCGATGACCGTGCGGTCGGCCATCGAGGCGTTTTCAATTGGGACCATGCGCGACAACAGCCCTTTGGTCAGCACAAAGCCGCCGGTGTGCTGCGACAGGTGGCGCGGGAAGCCCAGCAATGCCGCAGTCAGTTCCAGCAGTTGCTTGACTGCCAGGTCGTCCAGCTTTAAACCGGCTTCCAACAGCCGTTCCGGCAGCACTTCCTTGCCGTCCCACCAATGGTGGCCTTTGGCAACGGTGTCCATTGTTTCTAAAGAAAAGCCCAATGCCTTGCCCACATCCCGGATGGCCGATTTCGGCCGGTAGGTGATAACCACCCCTGTCAGGCCCGCCCGCTCCCGTCCGTACTTGGCATACAGGTACTGCAGCACCTCTTCCCGGCGTTCGTGCTCGAAATCGATGTCAATGTCCGGTGGCTCGTTGCGTTCTTTCGAGATAAAGCGCTCGAACAGCACGCTCATGCGGGCAGGGTCAACTTCGGTCACCCCCAGGCAGTAGCAGACCACCGAGTTAGCTGCTGACCCGCGACCTTGGCACAGGATATGTTGGCTGCGAGCGAAGCGGACGATGTCGTAGACCGTGAGAAAGTAGTGCTCGTAGTGCAGTTCGGTGATGAGGTCCAGCTCATGCTCAATCTGGTTCTGCACTTTGGCGATGAGTCCGTGCGGCCAGCGCCGCCCGGCGCCTTCATACGTGACACGGCGTAGGTAACTGGCCGGGGTCTCGCCTGCCGGCACAACTTCGTCCGGATACTGGTAACGCAACTCCTCCAGTGAGAAGTCGCAGCGGGCTGCCACCTGCAGCGTTTCCGCCAGCAGGTCGGCCGGATAGGTCTGCACCAGACGCAGTCGGCTGCGCAGGTGCCGCTCGGCATTGGGCTGCAGGGCCAGTCCACATTCGGTCAGAGGCTTACCGATCCGCGTCGCGGTGAGCACGTCCTGCAAGGGTTTTCGGGACCGTACATGCATGTGCACATCGCCCGCGGCGACCAGGGGAATGGCCGTCAGCTCGCTAACCCGGCGCAGCTGGTACAGCCACATTTCATCACCCAGGACTCGCAGCATTTGCAGCGCCAGCCAGCAGCGCCCGGTGAAGGCGGTGAGCAGCCAGCGAGCCACAGTCTCCATCTGCACAACATTTGAATCCCGGTCGGGTGCGGCCAGCACCACGCAGTCGGCCAGGGCCTGCGGGTCGATACCGTCCCGGGTCAGGTGGTAGGTGCCCTTTTCCGATGAGCGCCGCAGCCTGGTTATGAACTCGCACAGATTGCCATAGCCGTTCAGGTTACAGGCCAGCACAATGAAGGTAAACGGTGCGTCTCCGTCCACCTGAAACTGGCTACCCACCAGCAGCGGCAGTTGCTGCTCCTTGGCGGCGACATGGGCGCGGACGATGCCGGACATGGAGCATTCGTCGGTCAGCGCCAGGGCTGTGTAGCCGAGCTTCTTGGCCCGGGCCACCAACTCGCTGGGTTGGCTGGCGCCGCGCAGAAAGGAGAAATTGCTCAGGCACCACAACTCCGCATACGCCGGAATACCCTCGGACCCAGGCCCAGAAGGGGACCCCGGAAGTGAACCAGGAGCAGGCGAAGCGGCGAAAGACGAGGACATGGCCGCGCCTGTTCACGCAAAGACGCCATGCAGAAACCAGGCGGTGGCTTCATCGGCCAGGCGGGTCTGGTAAATCCACAGCACCCCCGCGTGTTCGCTCAATGCCACCCAGTAGTCGCGGACCGTGGTCTGGGCATGGCTGTCGCCTGCTGCGTCAGGGATGCGGTGCCACCAGCCGCCCTCGACCCGGTGCGGGCCGGACAGTAAATACAGGGTCCCCTGGTACAAGGGCCGATTCGCGCGCGCGGCCAGCCGCAAGGGCTCGGGCAGGATGAAAGTGGGTTGCGGCAAGCCTGGACGCCGTGGACTGGGACGTGGCAGCGGGTTCGGTGCTGCCTGCCAGTGCACAGCCCATTCCATACGGTGCTCTTCGACCAGCACCGGGCGCAGCACTTTCGCGGGGCCCAGACGGGCCGCAATACGCTCCAGCACCAGCGCCAACGACTCCCCGTCTTCCTGGCTGTCGGGCAGTA
The DNA here is from genome assembly GCF_056521385.1 of Rhodoferax sp. RT5P35. Classification (NCBI taxonomy): domain Bacteria; kingdom Pseudomonadati; phylum Pseudomonadota; class Betaproteobacteria; order Burkholderiales; family Comamonadaceae; genus Rhodoferax; species Rhodoferax sp. RT5P35. The sequence continues at coordinate 293,262 of NZ_JBWMAX010000006.1, forward strand.
AAGAGGCGGTTTTTTCCTCGAACGCACGGACATCGACGGCCAACAGTTCCAGGTCACCCACCGGAGCGAGCAGTTCTACCTTGGCCAGGTTTTCTGCCAACAGGCGGCTCAGGTGTTCGATACTGCGAGTGGGTTCAGACGTACGTATGGTCAGCTCGCCGCCATCCCCCGCAGTCTTTGCGCGCATGGCGTCATGGCACCAGCGCAGGGTGAAAGCGGATACACCACACCGCCGGGCGGCCAACCAGGCACACAGCTGCAGCAACAGGCGGCGGGCGCCGAACAGGATGGCCGGAGCATGTTCTACCCGGGACATCAACTCCAGCTTCGCGTGGAACGTGTCCGGCAGCGCAACCCAGGGGTAGCCGCTGGGGCGCAGACCGTAGGCTTCGTCCAGTGCAGCCAGCAGCTCCTTATCAAAGCGTCGGCTGATGCCGCCGCGCGGCAAGGCCCGTACCTGGCCCAGGCTGGTGCAGCCCAGGCGTGCCAATGTTGGGGCGTGCGCCGCGACGGCAGTCAGCACCTCCAGCGGCAGCGCATCCAACAATTGCTCCAGTGGTTGGGCGAAACCGTTGCGCACGCCGGCACGGGCCAGGGCCAATGCCGCCAGGCTGGTCGGAGCCCAGCTCAAGAAGTTCACGCCCATACCGTCGCATTCCTCGCGCACCCGGGCCGCCAGCTTCCGTTTGCCGCCGAACAAGCGCGCGCTTCCCTCCACCTCCATCAGCACAGCACCTTGCACCAGGGCTACACGGGGGGTGAATTGCAAACACCATACCGCCAGCCCCTGCAGAGCGTCAGTGCGTAACGGGTCGGGGGACGGCGCGTCGGGGAGCAAGGCTGCCCACAACATGGCTGGCACTTTCACTGGGAAGGAGAGACTGGCTGGGGTGCTGCAGCCGCGGCGTCAGTACCGAGACCAAGCCACCGGGTACCGACGGCAGGCGGACCCGGCCATCGTGCACGGCACCGCGGCGCTTGAAGAGCTGGACGCGGAGTTCCCAGTCCAGACCATAGGTCGCATGCACCCGCAAAGGAGCCGCCGAGGCTTCGTGCTGCGCGGCTTCAGGGCGACACAAGAAGACCAGTCCAGGGCAACTCTGCGCACAGACCTGCAGGCGGCGAATCTGCTCTTGCCGGGCCTGCGGCACCCAGGCGACCAAGGCACCGGCGGAGCCGGATTTGATGAGCTGCTCGGTTACCCAGAGGCGTTCCGCCGGGGTATCGGTCTGAATCCACACCAGTTGGCGCTGGTCCAAGCCTTCGTGCAGCAAACCCGGCAAATGGGGTTGTTTGGGCGGGCCGACCACGACCACCTGGCCGCCCTGGGCCACTACCTGGCGCAATGCCGGACCCAATAGCCGCCATTCCAAGACTGACGGCTGTGGGCTCAGGATTTCCGACAGCGAGTGGCAAGGCCAGCCACCACCGGGGAGCTCTTGGTCGAGCAGCGACCAGCCTGACGCAACTACCGAGGACACGGGGGAACCCAATGCATCGCCGCGCCAGATAGCCGCGGCTACAGCCGGTGGCAGCGCGCCGGCAACCCGGAGCGGGCGGGCGGGATGGATGGGAGATAGGGGGACGATGGGGGCATCGAACCACTCGGGTTGGGCTTGCATAGGGACTTCGAGGACTGGGGATGGCATTTAAACACTGTTTTTTCATACAGTAAACCATGCCCAGGCACTGGTCCAGGTAATACTGGACTTCGAACCGATATCGTTGCCGTGGGGTAGTGTAAACAGCCCGCTACCAGACTCGTCAAGCTGGTGTATGACCAAACCAACAAACGGGCCTGGGCTTATGTGCTGCCCAATACTACGAAGGAGCCCATCATCCGGCCGATGGACTAGGTGGCATTTGTGACGGAGACCGGCTGGAGGGGTTGGAGGTCCATTGATTGCAGCCTAAGCTTTTGCGACGGTCACCGTGCTGAACGCGTCGGAGTCGATGTTGCCCGAAAGGAAGCAGACTGGGTATCGACAATGATGTGTTCAGATTAAACTGCCATACTCGGCAAAAAGCCGCCATTGACTTACCGCCGTCAAACTACTGCTACAAGCCGGTCTGCGGCATTTGTCTTGAGATGACAACGGCCGCGTCAGCGGCAAGCGGACATTGAGCCCGTCGACGACTGACCAGCCGACCTATATGTTGCACCGGTCGTTCAGCGTGGCGCCAATGCCCGCAGCGACCGAGATCATCACCCGCTTTACGTTCATGCCAATCAGGCTAGTCCGCTAGGACATCTGCGTTAAATTTAAATTAAGTTAGACATTCAAATGATTCACTGGCGCCAGATTCCCCATTGGCTCTTTCGTGCGTGGCCTATTTTTGCGCTCTTGCCCTTATTTGTGATTCATTTTTTCGCACTCAGACAATTCGCCGAGTCATTTACCATAGTAAATAAGTTTGCCGGAATGATTCTGCAGCTAACCGGTGGACTACTCATTCTTTTCTCGATTAATGACAATCTTGGCCTATTTCGGCGTCAGTCCTTATTGATTGCAACAATGGATTGGTTCAAGTCTTTTCCAATCGTGCGAAATTCGGCAACCGTTACGCTCAGCGGAGTTTGCGTCTCGGGAACGGCCGGTTCTGCCAGCGCTTCCGTAGGTTCCAAACCGCAGACAGTTGAAGAGAGAATTGCGCATCTGGAGGAAGGTTTTAGCTCTTTGCGGCAAGAAGTTGCCGCAAACGCCACGTTAGCTCAGCAGCAGTTGTCGAAAACAAAGGAAGAACTAGAAGGCCGTATCGACACCACTGCCAATAAGGTATCTGATCTAAGCAAAAAAGTTGAGTATGCGGCGGTAGGCGGCTTCAAATTGCAGGCATTCGGCGTATCACTTGCAATCTATGGCGCGGTGACAAGTGTCTTCGCTTAGGGCCTGAACGAATGTCTGCTAGGTCGTTCGCCCCAAGCACCGCCAGCTCGTGTCGAACTGCCCTTCAAACCTAACAGGCGGGCTCAGTATGCGCCTGTGCTGAAACGGTATTTAGCTTGGTTTTCGGTAAACCCACGGGTCGTCGCGATATGGAGAATCGCCTGTCGTTTTGACCTGAACACCTTGTCATCAACCATAATCGACTGGTCAGCTTGCTTGTATGACGTAACCCCAAGCGGCACTGCTACCGCTTGCTCGACAGTCATGCCCTGTTCGTTTATGCGGTTCTTCAACGTGCTTACCCCGATACCGAATGCCTCAGCGACCGTCTTTAGCGATGGATACGACACTCCACGGACCAATAGCGCCGTGCCGTGAACTCTCTCAACCTTGGTCTTGGTATCGATCCACTCGAAGTTGTCAGGCCCCCAGGGTTCGTCAGACGCCTTACGCACCAGTTCTAAGCCAGATGGCACTGGCGATACATCGGATTTGAACTTGTCGTAGTCTGACACCCATTCGATGGCGATGACACCAGGGTGACGTTTGAGCATGGCAAGCCAGCGTCTGAAAAGGTTTGATCCGGCATCAGGGTGGCGGCTCCGTCTCCGAATCTTGTCTGCCTTTGGCAGCAGCTTTCCTTGCTGAAGCCTGCTCCGAACAACATGTTGTGCGATGCCGAGGCGTTTGCCCAACACGTCTGCCGCTTCCTCGATGGAGCGAAAACTTTCATCTTCGTATTGGACAGGCTTTCCGCGTGGACTCCCCATGCCGCCGGGTTTTGCAGAGTTGAGGCCCATCGCCCCCAAGGCCCCCAATCGATCTACCCAAAAGGCTTCACGGGCGGGAAGTAGGTTCGGGTCGGTAATGCCGTTCTCAAGCACATCAATGTCAAAACCCTCTCGTCCGTCTTCTTGGATTGCAATATGGATCTTGGTAGTAGAGCCCTGTGCCGCTCTGCGTAAGTGAAAAGCCCAGCGCTGCTTCACAGATGTAACGGTGAGGCCCACATACACGGCACTTGTCTTCAGACGAGTAATACGGTAGATCAAGCCCGCACGATGACTGGCGAATGCAGTTGGAATGGCGAGGGCATCGTCCAAGCCCCAACCGGCCTTCAGACGAGACCAGATTAGTGCGCGATCCGTATATCTGCCCACGGTTCGCAGGAGCGCCGCGACGCTATGGAAATGCGCGCCGGCATATTCGGGATACTCCATGCCGTCATATACGATGCCCTTGCGACGGCCACCGCCATAAAAGCTGCACCAGGACGCTGTGGGCATGGACATGGCGTGAACCATGCTGTCGCTGGATAGTTGGCTACTCTTAATAAGAGCGCGGATACGCTGCCAGAAGACGCGATAGTCAATAGACCCATCTATCGAATGAGATGCGTAATAGGCCAGTAAGTCAATCGATTGGCCGTCCACCTCGACGAGGGTGCGGCGCGCACCGAACTTGCGTTTGAATTCGTCGGGTTTTAGCCAGAGGGCTTCATCTATGCTGGCATCAGAAATAGCGTTACCACCCACCAGACGGCTGAATCGTGTGGAGAACGTTGCCAGCGACACTACCGGCGCGCGCCTTGCTGTCCAATAGATGCTAATTGGACCGAAATGCTCAACGCCGTCGTACCTGACCACGTAATGCACCTTTGAGTTGCTTGATCGACGGCCAGTGACCATTGTGTGCCTTTTCCTGCTAATTAGTTTCCATGCCACACCGTGGGCGATCAGAGTTCGTGCGTTTAGCTAATGAGCCATTGAGGGCAGACAGTAAACCGGCCATCGACATCCAACCAGGGAGAGCAGCGGCGAAGACCACACCCAAGCGTGGATGGTCGGGGCGGTGGCGAGATCTACGCTGTTAACCCAGCTCCTGGGCAACGATCGCGTCAGGCAGCCACCAGGGCGACGACTCCATTTCCATCAAAAACGATAGGGGCAACTTTGCGGTTGCCAGCGAGCTTGCGCAGATGCTTGACCAGCGCCACTTCTGCCGCATTTAACCCAAGTGGATTCAACACCTCTTTGATGACCTGCCACAGCACGGGGTCTGACTCGTGAACCAAGGCCGCCATTAGGGCAGCAGGGTCGAGTTCAAGCGCCACTGCAAATGCATGTACCTTACTCAGTGGTATCTTTATCGCGCCCTGCTTGATCAGCGCAAGTATGTTGACGCGCTCGAAACCAACTGCCTCGCACAATGCTGCGTCTGACAACCCCAGTGCGGCCTGCTGAGCCTCGATTTGATTGATGACCGTGGTGGTAGTTAGTGGTTGATGATGTGCCATGAATTTTCCCAGTCAAGCTGGTCTGCGGTGTGCATCCCATACAGAAATTGTAGGTAGGGACACCCGGATATTCAGTGGCAAAGTTAAGTGAAATCAGTGGGAACCATAGATGCAGGGAAGCATCTGCAACGACGATAGAGAAGGCCGCGACCGAACTTTACGGCTGCTACAGGCCGACACAAGCGTCTAGAACTGGGCTGTACACGCGCGATGGAGGACCCGCCTAAAGCGCGAAGACATGGGCAATGCAGTTTGTTCATCCGCGTGTAGCCGACGTTGGGGCAGAAGGCCGTGATTCGGATCGCATAATCCATACAGATAAAGCGAAACCATCACCCAGGAACATAGCGACTGCATGCTCGACGACATTAAAAAAACACTCTGGGCTACCGCCGACAAACTGCGCGCCAACATGGACGCCGCCGAATACAAGCACCTGGTGCTCGGCCTCATCTTCGTCAAATACATCTCTGACACCTTTGCCGCCCACCACGCCAGCCTGGCCCTGCGCCTGGTGGATCCAGACGATGCCTACTTCTACGGCCAGGCCAGTGCCGAAGACGTGGCCGCCGAGCTGGAAGACCGCGACTACTACACCGAGGCCAACATCTTCTGGGTGCCCGAAGCGGCCCGCTGGGAAACCCTGCGAGCCGCCGCCAAGCAGCCCGAAATCGGCAAACACATCGACGACGCACTCACCCTGATCGAGGCCGAGAACCCCCGCCTCAAAGGCATCCTCGACAAGCGCTACGCCCGCGCCCAGCTGCCCGACGGCAAACTCGGCGAGCTGGTCGATCTGGTGTCAACCATCGGCTTCGGTGCCACCCCCGACGTGGCCCGCGACACCCTGGGCCAGGTGTACGAATACTTTTTGGGCATGTTCGCCAGCGCCGAAGGCAAGCGTGGTGGCCAGTTTTACACCCCGGCCAGCATCGTCAAAACCCTGGTCGCCATCCTCAACCCGCACACCGGCAAGGTCTACGACCCCTGCTGCGGCTCGGGCGGCATGTTTGTGCAAAGTGAAAAATTCATAGCAGCTCATGGCGGCAGGATGGGCGACGTGGCCATTTTTGGCCAAGAGTCCAACCCCACCACCTGGCGCCTGGCCGCCATGAACCTGGCCATCCGCGGCATCGACTTCAACCTGGGCAAAGCACCCGACGACAGCTTCACCCGCAACCAGCACCGCGACCTGCGCGCCGACTTCATCCTGGCGAATCCGCCCTTCAACATCAGCGACTGGTGGCATGCCAGCCTCGGCGGCGACCCGCGCTGGGCCTATGGCGAGCCGCCCGCAGGCAACGCCAACTACGCCTGGCTGCAGCACATGCTGTACCACCTCAAGCCCACGGGCCGCGCCGGCATCGTGCTGGCCAACGGCAGCATGAGCAGCAGCCAGAACAGCGAGGGCGAAATCCGCGCCGCCATGGTCGATGCCGACGTGGTGGAAGTCATGGTCGCCTTGCCCGGCCAGCTGTTCTTTAACACCCAAATCCCCGCCTGCCTATGGTTTCTGGTGAAGCAGAAGACACAGCGCAAGGGCGAAGTGCTGTTCGTCGACGCCCGCAAGCTCGCCACCATGATCAGCCGCGTGCAGAGCGAGTTCACCGACGCGGTGATCGACCGCATCGCCGCCACCGTCGCCGCCTGGCGCGGTGAACCCGGTGCCGAGGTGTACGTGGACAAGCCTGGCTATTGCCGCAGCGTGAAGCTGGCCGAAATCGCCCAGCACGGCCATGTGCTCACCCCGGGCCGCTACGTGGGCGCGGAAGAGGTGGAAGACAACGACGCGGACTTCGCGACCAACATGCAGCTGATGACCGACAAGCTGGGCGAGCAGATGGCCAAAGGGGCGGAGCTAGACCAGTTGATCCGCAGGAAGCTGGGGGGGCTGGGGTATGAGTTTTGATTGGACGACTACCACCCTCGGTCAAATTTGTGATGCCCAGGGCGGCGCAATTCAGACCGGCCCTTTTGGCAGCCAACTGCACACGTCGGACTACACCGAAACAGGTATTCCGGTGGTTATGCCAACCAACATTGGTGACGGTGGCATCGTGGAAGATGGCATTGCACGCATTGCCCAAGCCGACGTAGATCGTTTGTCGCAGCACATTCTGCGGTTGGATGACATCGTGTTTAGTCGTCGAGGCGATGTGACCAAAAACGCGTTGATCCGCCCGCATGAAGTAGGGTGGTTTTGCGGCACAGGTTGCCTGAAGGTAAGGTTGGGCAGCGGGGCTGTTGCGGATGCCAAATTCATTTCGCATTGTTTGCGTTTGCCCGAAACCAAGGACTGGCTGATTCGCCATGCCGTGGGGGCAACGATGCCGAACCTGAACACCGGCATTTTGTCGGCGGTTCCTATCTTCTTGCCACCGTTGCATGTTCAGCTTGACATTGCAGCCATGCTGGGAGCCCTCGACGACCGCATCACCCTCCTGCGCGAAACCAATGACACGCTGGAGGGCATCGCCCAGGCGCTGTTCAAGTCGTGGTTTGTAGATTTCGACCCGGTGCGCGCCAAGATGGAAGGCCGCGCCCCCGAAGGAATGGATGAGGCCACGGCGGCTCTGTTTCCCGATGGATTGGAGGATTCGGAGCTGGGGTTGGTGCCGAAGGGGTGGAGTGTCCGCTCCTTGGATGAAATCGCCGAATACCTTAATGGTTTGGCGTTGCAGAAATTTCCTCCCTCAGACGACTCTTGGCTCCCCGTGATCAAAATTGCGCAACTGAGAAAGGGCGACACAGTTGGCGCGGACCGTGCGGGTCGCAACATAAAGCCCGCTTACGTGGTTCAAAACGGAGACGTACTATTTTCGTGGTCCGGCAGTCTTGAGGTGGATATATGGTGTGGTGGCGAAGGCGCTTTGAATCAGCATCTGTTCAAAGTCACTTCCGATACGTATCCGAAATGGTTTTATTTTCTTTGGACGAAATACCACCTGGATCACTTTCGGCAGATAGCAGCAAGCAAGGCGACAACGATGGGGCATATTCAAAGGGTGCATCTCAGTCAGGCAAAAGTCGTCTCTCCACCGGATGATGTTGTTTTGGCGGTTGGCGAGTATTTCGCGCCGTTGCTTGATCGCTGGATTTCTAATGCTTTGCAAGCCCAAACCCTCGCCACCCTCCGCGACACCCTGCTCCCGCGCCTGATCTCCGGCCAGTTGCGGTTGCCGCAAGTAGATGCCTTGATCGAGGAGACAGCCTGATGTTCGAGGTACGTACCCTGGACGATTTGCAGTTGCTGCGCGAGACGGTCGAGCTTGAATGCAAGCTCGCACAGGGGCAGGACGGCCATGGCGAGGTGCCGAAGGATTTCTGGCCGACCTATTCCGCCATGGCAAACGCCCACGGCGGTGTGGTGCTCCTGGGTGTGCGAGAGAAAGACGGCGTGTTCAGCATCGCAGGCTTGAAGAACCCGGCCAAGGTGCGTGGCGACTTGTTCAACAACCTGAACAACCGTGCCAAGGTCAGCTTCAACCTGTTGACCGATGCCGATGTGCAAGAGGTGTCGTTGGATGGCAAGGTGATTCTGGTGGTGTGCATTCCAGCGGCGATGCGCAAGCAAAAGCCGGTGTTTTTGCATGGTCAGCCGTTCGGTAATACCTATCGGCGATTGAATGACGGTGATCGTCATAGTGATGACGAAGCCGTCAAGCGCATGCTGGCCGAGCAAGTTGAAGACGAGCGGGACCGGCGCATTCTGCCGAACTACGGGCTGGGTGACCTGGATACGGAGAGCCTGCGCGTATACCGGCAGATGCTGAAGGACGAAAAGCCGGGCCATCCTTTCCTGGAGCAGGAGGATCTGGAGTTCTTGCGCAGCATTGGCGGTTTTAGACGTGACCGCGAGAGCGGTGTTGAAGGGCTGACCCTGGCGGGTTTGCTTATGTTTGGAGCTTGGGTCTCAATCCAGGAGGCGGTGCCGCATTATTTTGTGGACTACCAGGAACGTCCGGAAGCCCGTACGGAGCGTCGTTGGATCGACCGACTGGTGCCCGACGGCACCTGGTCAGGCAATGTTTTCGATTTTTACCGGCGGGTCTATCGCAAGCTGGTGGCCGATTTGAAGGTGCCCTTTGACCTGCAAGGTGGCCAGCGCAAGGACGATACTCCTGTGCATGAGGCCCTGCGTGAGGCTTTGGTGAACACCCTGGTGCATGCCGACTACACCGGGCGTATCTCGATACTGGTGGTGAAAAGGCCCGATATGTTCGGTTTTCGCAATCCGGGTGGACTGCGCTTACCTCTAGAGCAGGTGATTCAGGGTGGGGAGAGTGATTGCCGCAACCGTTTGATGCACCAGATGTTCTTGATGGTGGGCCTGGGGGAACGTGCGGGCTCGGGTATGCCCAAGATTTACAGTGGCTGGCGGAGTCAGCACTGGCGTCCGCCGGCACTGGTGGAAAAAGACGAACCGGACCAGACCCTTTTGGCGCTGCAAATGATGGATTTGCTGCCGATGTCCATCCTGAAGGATTTGCGGCTCCGGTTTGGGCCCGGTTTTGACTCCTTGCCCGAAACTGCGCGCTTGGTGCTGGCGACGGCGGCTGTCGAGCGGGTGGTGCGGCACAGCCGCTTGCTGGAGCTGTGTGCAGAGCATCCCCATGATTTGAGCCAACTGCTGTCCAAGCTGGTGAAAGATGGCTTTCTGGTGTCCGATGGTCGATCTCGGGGGATGGTTTATTTCCTGCCAGGGGAGAGTTTGCCGACACCTGAGCAGGTTTTTGAGGGGCCTTTGCAGCCGGGCAAGAGCTCCGCACATTTGAATGCGAGCTCCACAGATTTGGTTTTCAGCTCCGCACATTTGGACGCGAGCTCCACAGATTTGCTTTTTAGCTCCGCACAATTACCGGGTGCAGACGCGGCCCGGGATGTCCATGGTTGTTTATTGAGCCCACACCTTGACGCGCCCCTGATCGATTTTCTAGATCGGCTGACGCCTGCCTTGCGCCATGAACTCGAAGTTTTAGCTGAGTCTCCCCGACGCAGTAAGAGATTGCGCTTGGAGGTGATGCAGGAGGTCATACTTTCTCTGTGTCGCAACCGCTTTCTGATGTTGGGAGCACTGGCTGCACTCGTTGCAAGGAACCCTAATGCGTTGCGGCAGCATTACTTGAACGATTTGCTCAAGTCGGGCAGGCTGGAGCTGGCCTTTCCCACGAAGCCAACTCATGAAAAGCAAGCATATCGGGCTGTTCAGGGGGTCACGGGACCAGCGGACCCCAGTACCTAAATCACTGATTGCTACTTTTTGTATAGCTGCTGGTGCAAGTGCAGTAAGCACAAAGAGCTTGTTTTTCTGGAAATTTCCAGGCGGTACGATGCCTTGCAGCGCAACGCACATGTATAGAAAACCGGATTTTCTATACATGTGCGGGCTAGCATGTATGGATATTTGGGTTTTCTATACATTTCCATCCAACCCGCTATGGCGCAACACGAAACTCTTGCATGACGGAAGACCAGCTAGAACGCGAAACCCTGGCCTGGCTGCAAGACGTGGGCTACACCCATGCATATGGCCCCGACATCGCCCCCGACGGCCCCGCGCCCGAGCGCGGCAACCACCGCCAGGTGCTGCTGGTGGGCCGGTTACGGGCGGCGATCGACCGGCTGAACCCTGCTGTGCCTGCCGGTGCCAAGGAAGACGCATTACAGCAGGTGCTGGACCTGGGCTTGTCGGTGCTGCTGGCGGCCAACCGGCACTTCCACCGCCTGCTGGTCACCGGCGTGCCAGTGCAGTACCAGCTAAACGGCGACACGCGGGGCGACTTTGTGCGGCTGGTGGACTGGGCAAACCCTGCGCAGAACGATTGGCTGGCGGTCAACCAGTTCAGCATCCGCGGCCCGCGCCACACCCGGCGGCCCGACATCATCTTGTTCGTCAATGGCCTGCCGCTGGTGCTGCTGGAGCTAAAGAACCCGGCGGATGTGAACGCCGATGTGTGGAAGGCGTACGAGCAAGTCCAGACCTACAAGGAGCAGATCCCGGATGTGTTCAAGACCAATGAGATTTTGGTCATCTCCGACGGCACCGAGGCGCTGCTGGGCTCGCTGAGCGCTGACCCCGAGCGTTTCATGGCCTGGCGCACCATCGACGGGGCCACGCTGGACCCGCTGGGCCCCTTCAACGAACTGCAAACCCTGGTCCGCGGCGTGCTAGCCCCAGCCTATCTGCTGGACTACCTGCGCTACTTCGTGCTGTTCGAAGACGACGGCACGCTGGTGAAAAAGATTGCGGGCTACCACCAGTTCCACGCCGTGCGCGCGGCCATTGGGCAGGTGGTGGCGGCATCCCAACCGGGCGGCAGCCAAAAGGGTGGCGTGGTGTGGCATACACAGGGCAGCGGCAAGAGCATCACCATGACCTGCTTTGCCGCCAGGGTGATGCAAGAGCCCGCCATGCAGAACCCGACCATCGTGGTCATCACCGACCGCAACGATCTGGACGGGCAGCTGTTTGGCGTGTTCAGCCTGGCGCAGGATTTGTTGCGCGAGCAGCCGGTGCAGGCGCGTACCCGGCAGGAGCTGCGGGCGCTGTTGGGGAATCGCCCGTCAGGCGGCATCGTGTTCGCCACCATCCAGAAGTTCATGCCGGGGGAGGACGAAGACACTTTCCCCGTGCTGTCCGACCGCCACAACATCGTGGTGATTGCCGACGAAGCGCACCGCACGCAGTACGGGTTTGAGGCTAAATTAAAAGAACGAAAAGTGCCTCCCGTTTCGAATGGATGGGTGCAAGCAGCTACGAATGTCATAGCAACAGGCGACGGCGTACCCAATCCCCACCACGCGGCCTTCGAGCCACCGCCTTTCGTCACCCAGCGCTACCAGGTCGGCTATGCCCAGCACCTGCGCGACGCACTGCCGCACGCCACTTTCGTGGCCTTCACCGGCACGCCCGTGAGCAGCACCGACCGCGACACCCGCGCCGTGTTTGGCGACTACATCCACGTCTACGACATGCAGCAGGCCAAGGAAGACGGTGCTACGGTGGCCATCTATTTCGAAGCCCGCTTGGCCAAGCTGCGACTAAAAGACGATGACTTATTGCAGATCGATGACGAGGTCGACGCGCTAACCGAGGACGAAGAAGACAGCCAGCAAGCCGCCCTTAAAAGCCGATGGGCCGCGCTGGAGAAGGTGGTGGGCGCGGAGCCCCGCGTGGCGAGTGTGGCGGCAGACCTGGTGGCGCACTTCGAGACCCGCAACGCGGCCCAGCCTGGCAAGGCCATGGTGGTGGCCATGAGCCGCGACATCTGCGTGCACCTGTACAACGAGATCGTGCGCCTGCGCCCAGGTTGGCACGACTCCGACCCTGAAACGGGTGCGATCAAGATCGTGATGACCGGCAGCGCTAGCGACCGTGCCCTGCTGCGCCCGCACATCTACAGCTCGCAAACAAAGAAGCGGCTGGAAAAGCGCTTCAAAGACCCCACCGATCCGCTGCAGATCGTCATCGTGCGCGACATGTGGCTCACCGGCTTTGACGCGCCTTGCGTGCACACCCTGTACGTGGACAAGCCCATGAAGGGCCACAACCTGATGCAGGCGATTGCCCGCGTCAACCGGGTGTTCAAGGACAAGCCTGGCGGCCTGGTGGTGGACTACATCGGTATCGGCAACGAGCTGAAAGCCGCCATGAAGGAATACACCCAGGCCCAGGGCCGGGGCCGCCCCACGGTGGACGCGCTTGAAGCGTACAGCGTGCTGATGGAGAAGATTGACGTGCTGCGCAGCCTGCTGCACGGCTTTGACTACAGCGGCTTCCTGACCGGCGGCCACAAAACCCTGGCCGGGGCCGCCAACCATGTACTGGGCTCACAGACCGGGCCCACCCGCGACGGCAAGAAACGTTTTGCCGACAACGCCGTGGCCATGGCCCGCGCCTTCACCCTGTGCTGCACGCTAGACGAGGCCAAGCTGGTGCGCGAAGAAGTGGCTTTTATGCAGGGCGTGAAGGTCATCCTGACCAAGAAGGATGCCACCGCGCAGAAGCGCAGCATGGAATCCCGTGACCTGGCTGTCCGCCAGATCATCAACCAGGCGGTGGTGTCTGATGCAGTGGTCGATATCTTTGATTCCGTGGGCCTGGACAAGCCCAACATTGGCCTGCTGGACGACGCATTCTTGGCCCAGGTACGCAACCTGCCCGAGCGCAACCTAGCCGTGGAGCTGTTGCAGCGCTTGCTGGAGGGCGAAGTCAAAAGCCGCTTTGCCAGCAACGTGGTGCAAGACCGCAAGTTTTCCGAAATGCTTGCGAACGTGATCACCCGCTACCAAAACCGATCCATCGAGACCGCGCAGGTGATGGAAGAGCTGGTGCAGATGGCCAAGGAGTTTCGTGCAGCGTCTTCACGCGGTGAGACCTTGGGCTTGACCGAAGACGAGGTACGTTTCTACGACGCGCTGGCCGCCAACGAGTCCGCCGTGCGCGAACTCAGCGACGAGACCCTGAAGAAGATCGCCCACGAGCTGACCGAGAACCTGCGCCAAAACCTCAGCGTGGACTGGTCCGAGCGCGAGAGCGTGCGCGCCAAGCTGCGGTTGATGGTGAAGCGCATTCTGCGCAAGTACAAGTACCCGCCGGACCTGCAAGACAGTGCGGTGGAGCTGGTTTTGCAGCAGATGCAGGTGATCGGGGAGGACTGGGTGGTGTGACCATTCAGACCTTCATACCCCTATGGGCAGTAAGTGGACACCCAAGCCCTTCGTGGCGTTTTTCCGAGTCTGCCGTAAGAAGTACTTATAGAGCCGTGCCCAGGCTACCGCTCTCATGACGTGCCGAATTCCGATTTCAATGACTTGCTAATCGGTATATTTATAAGTTTCGGTTATTGGTTTGACTTTTTTCTAGCGCACTGAACTATTGTCTCCGCAACATTCAACGCCCTATTCGCCGATGCCATTACTTCCAGATTATTCACGGCAATTTCGTCTAGTCGAGCGTTGATATGCAATAGGTGCTCCATTATTTCATCTTGAATATTTTGATTCATTCTTACCTCTCTTAGTCTTAAACTAGCAGCCTCATATCTGAAGTTCAATGCTTTTTTAAAAAGTATGCGGCCACGCAGATCTGAAATAAAAAATAGCTCAAATAGGAAGATTGGATAACCATTGCGAAAGTTCACCATAGGCAGTGCAGCATTCAGGCTATGGCCGGCAAGTTGCGCCACACGCATTTGACTTTCACTCATGAGCGTGTTTGTACCGCATGTTCAAAAAAGTTCTACCACTTCCACATGACGCAGCAATCGTTCCAGACATGCAACATGACTTGCGCCCAGGCGGTTAATCGGGGGCACTACCTGGGGAATCATGCTCACGACGCGGCAAAGAAGGTGATTGGTCCTATGCACACCTTGGCTAAACAACTCTCAACTTAGATTCATTAGCCCTGCTCTTACGCTTAGGGCCTAAAAGCACCTGCTATAACTGCGTACTGCATCCATAAGAATAACAAAAATTTGATAGGTATTGAGAGTTTAAAAACAACAGATTTTTCCAAAACGCCTCAATCTCTCGAAAAACAGATGACAAACAACATAAAACAACGAAGAACACGAAATTTATTAAAATTACCACCAATAAAACCGCAATAAATCCGCAAATTTAAAGCAAATAAGTCGCAATAAATATACAACAACGGGCCTCGGATCAACTATTCAGCAGCCGCCTTCGCGTCTTCAGCGCTTAACTCCAATTCGCCCAAACTGGAACTACCAATAGATGACACTCCAGCTTTTTCAAGAATATATTTTTCAATATTTGAAAGAAATGGACGCAGAGCGTCGACACTTCGAGGCCGGTAGCCTTCAGCAGTCGCACTTGGAAGATGGCCCATTATTTGGGCAATGGCACCCGCAGGGGCACCTGCGGCTTCGCCAAACAGTGAGAATGAACGCCGCAATCCGTGATTGGTCAGCCGGTCAATTCCAGCGATTCCCAACACCTTGGCATGGCTGGCACGAGGATCAGTGAGGTGCCCACTTTCGGACCTACTTGCAAAAACGAACTGATTAATCCGTGGCAACCTTTTGAATTGCGCTGCAAGGTAATTCGTTATGGGAATGGTGCGAGTCGTTTCGACTTTGTCCGCGAGCTTCATTTTTTTCCAACGAAAATCTACATCCACCCATTTGAGAGCGGCCATTTCCTCACGCCGCGCACCAGTTAAGAGCAGCGCTTTTAGATAGACACCCACAGTCAGGTTGGTAAGTCTTTCGATTCCGGAAAACCATCCAGGTAACTGAGCTACCTCTATGCAGTCGGTGCGTTTAGTCACCTGAGGTAAGACTTCAACAATGGCTGCCGCTCGACCAGCTTCACGATCAGTCAACTCACGATATTCGGGACGCGCAGAGCACCACCGCAAAAACCCACGAAACATCATCAGAGCTCGGGCGGCCTGATGCTTGCCTTTCAACTCCTCGCTGTCATACCAGTACTTAAGAGAGTCTGCACTAACATCTGCCAGTCGCAACGCAAGCAGAGGGTAAATAGGACCGGGCCGGGTCAATCCTTGACCGCGTTTCTTCTTTAGTCCACCCGGTGCCGCCATCAAATCCAAGTCAGCACGATAGCGAGGCTTCCAGGCATCCCTGCGCTTGGGGCGTCCCTCGCTTAAGTACCTAGGCCAGACGGCTCCAACCGTCAAACTACTGCGCTTATCGGCCTCATTCTTTGCAAGATCACTCGCAATATTTTCAGCCTTCACTTTACGCGGATCACGTCCTTCGTCAATTTGGCGTTGTAGCTCGCGAGCCTTAACTTGCGCATCAGAAATACTCCATGCGGAAGGACTACCAATAGTCAGGCGGACTGTCTTCCCCTGGTATTCAGCTTGAAATACATAAGCGGGCTTCCCTGAGACAGTCATACGCAATCCGAGCCCTGGGGTTGATAGATCCCAAAGAAACGCCTGCGTCTTACCAACCGGACACTTAAACGAGCCCACCCTACTGGCCGTAAATGCGATCTTTGCCATGCTGCTCCCTAGAAGCCTTACGTCACTCAGGATGTAAGGGCTGATGTAAGGATATTTAACCAAAACAGATCAACATTCATGGATTCTTGCCGCAGCAAAAATAAGAAAAAGTTGTTGATTTTTAACGATTTTATACCAAAATACCAACACGCATGAATGATCATAGAAAGTACACACTGCTCATTCGTAATGAGAAGGTCGGGTGTTCGATTCATCTCTCCGGCACCACTCTTAAAAAGCCCCTGGCTGTCATGGTCAGGGGCTTTCTTTATGTAGCTGATGTGTAGCCCTGCGAGAATTATTATCTCGCCCACAGGTTCTTACAACCTAACCGCCCAAAGTCGATGGCGTTTTGAGCACCAAAAACTGCACCAGCAGCAACGCCAAATACACGGCCGCGCCCATCCCCAAAAAATTAAATATCCTGAAAGTGTTTCTTTTCAGCGGAGACATAGCCGGATGTTGAGTCAACGTAACGTCATTCGCTGGCCCTTCGTCGCTTCGAGCATGAACGAACCCTGGCAAAGCAACATTAATCGAGCACATCTCGATTCCAACAAACTCCCCTGGTGCTAACGTGTCGTAGATAACAACATAGCGGTTGTCATCTTGCGGCTTTATAGTTTTGTCCCGAAGCGGCCAAAAGTTGATGAACATTGGTGGGAAATTAAGAACAATTTCAACGTTGTTGGCCGTTTTATTACCCAAATTGTGAACCACGACTGAAGCCGTTTGCAGTTGTTGATTCGGTGAAATTTGCACCCCTTGGGGATTGACCAAAGGCTCGTTGATATGAAAAGTGTGCGCATGCCTAACAGCTTTGATCAACTTAGGCTTCCCTCGTTGGGGGGAATTCAACAACCAAGCAATAAACGGCACCAAAAGTGAAACTATCTCCTTGGCGTTAGTTTGAAAAAACTCCATTCCTACCTTTCATTGGTTTAATTTTCACAAGTTCAAATCCTCGACTCCCTCAACAGCGAGTCTAGGCGAGATGCTGCAAGAGATAGGCCATCTGGCGCGACATGGGCATACCTCTCGACCATTGATTGTGTTTTCCACCCACCCAAACGTTGCAGTTCATGCGTTGGAGTACCCGCCTCTCTGTGCCAAGTGGCGAACGTGTGGCGTAAGTCGTGCCAGCGAAAATCCTCAATTCCAGCCCGCTGCAGTGCATTGCGCCAAGCCTTCGTATTTACCTGATCGACCGGCTTACCGTCGTATGTAAAAACATAGGTCGAATGGTCACCCTTCCGCTTGAGCAGCACAGCCATAGCTGCTTCATTCAACGGCACAGCGTGTGCTCTACCGTTTTTGTGCTGGTCTGCTGAAATCCATAGGTGACGACGCTCCAGGCTGATTTGTTTCCACTGGAGCCGCTTCACGTTTGCCTGGCGCATGCCGGTGGCCACTGAAATTCGGGCCATGTCCGCCAGGTGCTCGGGCAACTCAGCCAGCAACCGGGCGTACTCATCCCGCGTCAATGACCGCAGTCGTCCAGCGCCATCGCGCAGCATGCCGACCTTGGGCACGCGATCAAGCCACTCCCATTCGATACATGCCTGCCGAAGAATCGCCCGAACCAAGGCCATGTAGCGATTGCAAGTTCCAGGCGCAACCTCCTTAGCGCGCAACGCTTTGACCTGGTCGAGCAGCGCCCGATTAATATCGATCAAGGCTTTCCCCCCTAGATGGGGGTGGAACCATCGCAACATCGAAATATCCCAGGCCTGCGTTTTCTTGTGGGTTGTCTCCAGCAGCCATTTAGCCGCAGCATCGTCCCAGGTGTGGCGCGGCTTCACGCCTAATTTGTCCTGTTCCCAGCGTTCAGCTTGGAGCTTGTCGTGGTACTGCTGTGCGGACCGCTTATTGGCCGTTCCCGTGCTAATTTGTAGCGGCTTTAGCTCGCCCTTGATCGGCGACAGTTTCAACCACCAAAACGAGGAATTAGGGCGCTTGTAGAGGCTCATACAAACCCTTCCTGCATGTCCCTATCCAACATCATTGGATCGCCCTTGATGTGATAACTGTAGGGCTTGATGCGTGTGGGGTAACCGGGGCGAATCAAGCGGTCCACGACCTCATGGTAATCACCACCAACTACCGATAGCAGCAGGTTGACCAACTTACCGCAATGTTGCTTGGCGTTTTCAACGGCAGCATCGAACGTAATTTGTGCCCCCTTAGCAATGGTTTTTATGACCGACTGCTCTTCCGAGAGGAAGGCTAAACAGGGATAGGCACCCGCCAGGTAATGTCCTGGCCGCGTCAAGATGTCATAGGGGATCAATCGATCCTGTGCCCGCCATTCAACCTCGAACCGAGCCCAAGGGCTAGACGCATCGCCGAGCTGCTTTCCTTTCTCGTAGATGCGTGCGTATTTGCCGCTTTGGCGGTTGCCGATGCCAAGGGTGCGGCCCTTGCTAGATTCATCACCATCTAGCCAATCGCCCATGCATTGATTGGATGGTTTGCGACCACCCGCCGTGAATCCGCCATCCCGATACTGTTGCACTGCCCAAGCGATATTGACGATCTTGCCGTCGAAGTCGTCATAGCAGGCATCCGCACGTTTGATAACGGCCCGATTGGCCTCAAGCCAAGCAGACAATTTCGGCCAGGAACTAACCATTGAGCAGCCTTTGCCCATCAAGCTGAAATAGACGCGCCCACGCTGGCTCTCACCGCCCCAAGCAATCATGCCCGCACCATCGCCAAATTGCGCGGAGTGGCGAAAACCGAACAAGCCTCGACGTTGCTCCAAAGTGCCAACCTCGATAAATTGGCTCATCTGCTCCACCACCCAGACGTAGGAATGCTCGTCAGGTGGTACTACCGAAAAGGCAAGCGCATCGATCAATGCCACGCCAGGCGACGAAGAAGCCAAAGGCTCCAAGTGCCGAAGAATGGAAATTTCATTACTGCGGCTGGCGACAAATTCGATCCGTTCACCGGTATCGCTATCCACAGGATACGGTCTTGCCTGATCGTCGTTTCTCCCCGTGGTTACTACACGGGGCATCGGCTGCGCGTCGTCGCAGTCCCCCGCGAGCGGGACCCTCACGCCGCGCGCGCAGCCTTGCTCTTTTGTCGAATCTTGAGAATTTGGGTAAAACATGCGAACTCCAGATGTGGGGTTCGCAGCAATGCAGCAGCGAACCCGGGTTAAGGGATTCGCAAAAGCATTGGTTACCAATGGTCCGGTATCAGGGCTATTCGCCCACACGATACAAATGTCAGACCGGGTGTTTTTGTGACCGGGACACCAGACCCGTTATTTGCAACCTAGATGCTATGCGAACCTCTTGATGAACGTCAAGGGTGTGTTGTGAAATCACACCTGACTGGCATCTGCATCGTCAGGATCGTTGTCTTCTGGTCGCCGAAAAGAGTACGTCACACGCTTACCTGGGAGATCGTAGGTAGCGATGACTTTGAAGCGCCCACCAAGCAGGCGGGTCAACATTGGATCGTCGGAAAGCTTGTCTGCAATACCCATCACGTAAGGTTGCGCTGCTTGGGTTGATAGTGGGATGGTGGCCTTTTTTTTCATAACGCATCTTCCGAGCCGATAGTGTCATGGGCTGGTGTCGAAAGACCCACTTGCTTAACAATGGAAAGGACTTCCGCGACGCTTCGCTGCATGGGGGCCACAGCCCCCATACCCCCAATGTGCGATGCCCCTTTACGCCTTAAAAAATGTCCAAACATATGTAGCTCCGATGTTGCCAAGTGACAGCAAAAAATTCGGAATACACATCAAGGCCCCTTGTGGAGCACCGCCGGGAGGCCTTCGTAATGAGAAGGTCGGGTGTTCGATTCATCTCTCCGGCACCACATACCAAGAAGCCCGCTACGGTTAAAAGTAGCGGGCTTTTTCATGCCTGAAAGCAAGTCAGACAAGCTTTTCTCTGACAAGGCTATAATCATAGGCTTTACTGAATTTTGCGGGTCCCTTCAAGGGTTGGCAGGACGAGGTAAATTACTTTTACCGCCACCTTCATGGATGGCGAGGTGCGGCATCTGCCGTTAATTGGCTAGGATGGCTTGTCTGCTGCCCCGGCTCTGATTGGAGTGTCCTCATGGCACGCGTATGCGAAGTAACGGGCAAAGGCCCGATGACGGGGAACAATGTCTCCCACGCCAACAACAAAACCAAACGTCGGTTCTTGCCGAACCTGCAATACCGCCGCTTCTGGGTCGAAACAGAAAACCGTTGGATCCGCTTGCGCATCTCCAACGCCGGTCTGCGTTTGATCGACAAAAACGGTATCGACTCTGTGCTCGCCGATCTGCGCGCACGTGGCCAAGCATAAGGAGCTGAATCATGGCAACCAAAGGCGGACGCGAAAAAATCAAGCTGGAATCTACAGCGGGTACGGGGCACTTCTACACCACGACCAAAAACAAGAAAACCATGCCCGAGAAAATGTTGATCAGCAAGTTTGATCCCAAAGCTCGTAAGCATGTGGACTACAAAGAAATCAAGCTGAAGTAATTCAGACTGGTCTTTGTACCCAACGAAAACCCGCCCGATACGCAAGTGTCCCGGCGGGTTTTTCATTGCCTGCCGATTGCTGCTGTCGGGGACAGGGAAAACCCATACCGCCTAAAATCAATCCGTGACATCCATACTCAACGCCGACCTCCATTGCCACTCGGTCGTATCCGACGGCACGCTTACTCCCGAACAACTCGCGGCCCGCGCCAGCGCCAACGGCGTCGAGCTGTGGGCCTTGACCGACCACGACGAGGTGGGTGGGCAGCAACGTGCTGCGGCGGCCGCCAAAGCACACGGCATGAAGTACCTGACCGGAGCCGAGATTTCAGTCACGTTTGCCAATGAAACCGTGCACATCGTCGGCCTGGGTTTTGATGCCAACAGCCCGCTGATGCGCCAAGGCCTTGAAGCCACCCGAGGCGGTCGCGGGCAGCGTGCCATGGAAATGGCGGCGGGCCTGGCGGCAGTGGGTATTCCCAACGCCTACGAGGGCGCACTTAAGTTTGTGGGCAACCCAGAACTGATTTCACGCACCCATTTCGCCCGCTTTCTGGTCGAGTCCGGCGCGTGCACCGACACCTACGAGGTGTTTCGTAAATACCTGACCGAAGGCAAACCCGGCTACGTGCCGCACCGCTGGGCCTCGCTCAGGGATGCCGTTAACTGGATTACCCAAACCGGCGGTATCGCCGTGATTGCCCACCCCGGCCGCTATAAATTTACCGCCAACGAAGAATACGCCCTGTTCAGTGAATTCAAGGCCCACGGCGGGCGCGGCGTCGAGGTCGTCACGGGCAGCCATACCGTGGCGGAATACGTGGAATATGCCGATGTGGCCCGTGAATTTGGCCTGGCCGCTTCGCGTGGCAGCGACTTCCACAGCCCGCTGGAGAGCCGTACCGATCTGGGCACCCTACCCTACTTGCCCGGAGATCTCACTCCGGTGTGGGAACTGCTGGCGGACCGTATTCAGTGAGCCGACCCGGCTCTGCCCTCACCGGCATTGCGCTGGTGATGGCGGCAGTGGCGTGCTTTGCCACACTGGACACCACCACCAAATGGACCACCGCCAGCGTGCCTTTGCTGATGGCATTGTGGTTCCGCTACGCCTTCCAGGCCGTGGTGACCACGGCCACCATGCTGCCAGTGCGTGGCCGGGCTTTGCTGCGCACGGCGCATCCTAAATTCCAGTGCCTGCGCGGCGTACTGCTGCTGCTGACCAGCCTGTTTGCGTTCTTCAGCCTCAGGTTCATGCCGGTAGGCGAGTTCACTGCGATTGTGATGGTCACGCCACTGGTCATCACCCTGGTGGCTGCGGTGCTGGGCGAACGCGTGTCGGGCCTGCGCTGGCTGCTGGTGGCGGGCGGCTTTGTGGGAACGCTGGTCATCATCCGGCCCGGCGGCGATACCTTTGCCTGGGCCATGCTGCTGCCGCTGGCGGTGGTGGTGTGCAACGCCTGGTTCCAGGTGCTCACCAGCCGCCTCGCCCGCTCCGAAAACCCACTGACCATGCATTTCTATACCGGCTGGATTGGCACCGTGGTAGCCTCGCTGGCTGTGCCTTTCGTGTGGGAAACCATCACCGACTGGCATTTGTGGCTGGGCATGGTGGTGATGGGCCTGACAGCCAGCATCGGCCATTTGCTGCTGATCCTGGCCTACGCCCGCACCCCGGCGGCCACGCTGATGCCGTTTTTGTACGGGCAGATTGGTTTTGCCATGATGGGCGGTTGGCTGGTGTTTGACCATGTACCCGACCTGTGGGCCACACTGGGCATTATCCTGGTGGCTATTTGCGGCGCTGCCGGAGCCTGGCTGACCGTGCGGGAAAGCCGCATTACCGTGCAACCCGCCGAATCTTAAAATCAAAACTCTATGGCACAGCATTTCGAAATCCACCCCGACAACCCCCAGGTCCGCTTGCTCAAACAAACCGTGGCCCTGCTGGGCCAGGGCAAACTGGTGGCGGTGCCTACCGACTCCAGCTACGCGCTGGTGTGCCACCTGGACGACAAAGCCGCGGCTGACCTGCTGCGCCGCACCCGGGGCGTGGACGACAAGCACCACCTGACCCTGCTGTGCCGCGACCTCAGCGAGCTGGCCAACTATGCGCGGGTGGACAACAAACAGTACCGCCTGCTAAAGGCCGCCACGCCCGGCCCGTACACCTTCATTCTGGAAGCCAGCAAGGAAGTTCCGCGCCGCCTGAGCCACCCCTCGCGCAAGACCATTGGCCTGCGCGTGCCAAACCACAAAACCCTGCAAGCCTTGCTGGAACTGCACGGCGGCCCGCTGCTGGCCACCACGCTGATTCCGCCGGGCGAAACCGAGCCGCTGAACGACGCGCACGCCATCCGCGACATGTTCGAGCACCAGATTGCCGCCGTGCTGGATGCCGGAGCCTGCCCGCTGGAGCCCACCACCGTGATCGATCTGACCGAGATGGGAAGCGGCGGCGACCCGGTGCTGGTACGCCAGGGCCGGGGCGACTTGGCTTCCATCGGTTTGTAATTTTTCACCTTTCTGAGACACCTCCCCGTGGATATTGCCAACCTGATCCAGACCGTCCTGGTCTATGCCCTGCCCGTGCTGTTTGCCATTACCGTGCACGAAGCCGCACACGGCTATGTGGCCCATTACTTTGGCGACAGCACAGCCTACCGTCTGGGCCGCATCACGCTCAACCCGATGAAGCACATCGACCCCATCGGCACGATTCTGATGCCACTGATGCTGTACTTCGCCACCTCCGGCACTTTTTTGTTTGGCTACGCCAAGCCGGTGCCGGTCAACTTTGGCAAGCTGCGCAACCCCAAACGCGACATGGTGTGGGTGGCCCTGGCGGGTCCGGGGGCCAACCTGATCCAGGCCTTTTTGTGGGGCGTGTTGATGTATGTGCTGGTGGCTACCGGCACCACCGAGCCGTTCTTCCTGAAGATGTGCAAGGCAGGCATGCTGGTCAACGTGGTGATGTTTGCCTTCAACCTGTTCCCGCTGCCGCCGCTGGACGGAGGCCGCATTCTGGTAGGGCTGCTGCCCTACCGCCAGGCGGCCATGGTGTCGCGCATTGAGCCCTGGGGGTTTTTCATCGTGATGGCCCTGGTGATTTCCGGCATCGTCAGCACGCTGTGGATGCAACCGGTGATGGGCCTGACCTTTGGTCTGCTGGACATTTTGCTAAGCCCGTTGAACTTTTTGATCCGCTGATTTTTATGACCACCTCCCGTGCGACTTCCCGCGTCCTCACCGGCATCACCACCTCCGGCACTCCCCACCTGGGCAACTACGTGGGCTCCATCCGTCCCTCGGTACGCGCCAGCCTGGCCCCGGGGGTCGAGAGCTTCTACTTCCTGGCCGACTACCACGCGCTGATCAAGATCGACGATCCGGCGCGCATCCAGCGCTCCACCTTGGAAATTGCCGCCAGCTGGCTGGCCGCCGGGCTGGACCCGAGCCGCGTGGCCTTCTACCGCCAGTCCGACATCCCCGAAATCCCCGAACTCACCTGGCTGCTGACCTGTATGACGGCCAAGGGCCTGCTCAACAGGGCCCACGCTTACAAGGCCTCGGTGGACAAAAACACCGCTGCCCTGGCCGACCCGGATGCCGACATCAACGCCGGCCTGTTCATGTACCCGGTACTGATGGCCGCCGACATCGTGATGTTCAACGCCCACAAAGTACCGGTAGGCCGCGACCAGGTTCAGCACATCGAGATGGCCCGCGACATCGCCCAGCGCTTCAACCACGCTTACAAGGGCGACTACTTTGTGCTGCCCGAGGCGCTGATCGAAGAGTCGGTAGCCACCCTGCCCGGCCTGGATGGCCGCAAGATGAGCAAGAGCTACGACAACACGATTCCGCTGTTCGCGCCAAAAGCCGAGTTGCGCCGGCTGATTGCGGGAATCAAAACCGACTCGCGCGCCCCCGGTGAGGCCAAGGACACCGAGGGCTCGGCCCTGTTCCAGATCTACCAGGCCTTCGCCAGCGAAGCAGAAACCGCCCAGCTGCGCCAGGCCTATGCCGACGGCATTGCCTGGGGCGATGCCAAGCAGGTACTGTTCGAGCGCATCGACCAAGAAGTCGCCCCCATGCGCGAGGCCTACCAGCGCTACATGGACAACCCCGGTGAGGTGGAAACCATTCTGCGCGCCGGAGCGCTCAAGGCCCGCCAGACCGCCACCCCGTTCATCGCCCAGCTGCGCCACGCCGTGGGCCTGCGCGACCTGAACGCTCAAGCCACGCACAAATCTGCCAAGGCCGCTAAAACTGCATTACCCAGCTTCAAGCAGTACCGCGAGGCGGACGGCAAGTTCCACTTCAAGCTGGTCGATGCCCACGGGCGCTTGCTCATGCTCAGCGCCGGGTTTGATGCGCCCAAGGATGCGGGCACGGCGGTCCGCCAGTTGCAGACCGAAGGCATTGCCGCCCTGGGCACGCTGCAACCTGCCGACGGAGTCACCTTGGACGAGGTGACCCAGGCCTTGGAAGCGCTCCAGGCGGCTTAAAAAGTGCCTGGGTAGGCACCTCCATCGGCCAGCACGTTCTGGCCGGTGATGTAGCCCGCATGCGTGCTGCACAAAAATGCGCAGATAGCCCCAAATTCTTCCGGCGTACCGAAGCGCTGGGCCGGAATGGCCTGGCGGCGCGCATCGGCCAAGGCCTCCAGGCTTTGGCCGGTCTTGGTGGCTGCGCTCTGCATGTTGCCGCGCAGGCGATCGGTGTCGAACGCGCCCGGCAGCAGGTTGTTGATGGTCACGCCCTGCGCCGCCAGCGGACTGCGCGCCACACCGGCCACAAAGCCCGTCAGGCCGCTGCGCGCACCGTTGCTAAGGCCCAGCACGTCGATGGGCGACTTCACCGCGCTGCTGGTGATGTTGACAATCCGCCCAAAGCCCCGCGCCGCCATGCCGTCCACCGTGGCCTTGATCAGCTCGATGGGGGTCAGCATGTTGGCATCCACCGCTTTAATCCAGGCCTCGCGGTCCCAGCTGCGGAAGTCGCCCGTGGGCGGACCGCCCGCGTTGGTGACCACGATGTCAAAGTCAGAGCGGATGGCGAACACGGCCGCCCGGCCTTCTGGCGTGGTGACATCTGCAGCACAAAATAGCACGCTAGCGCAGGTGGTGCCTACACTATCAGCTATTAATTGCGTAGCAACCGCTTCCAGCACCGCTGCGCCGCGCGCCACGATGAGCACGTTCACCCCCTCGCGCACCAGCGCCTGCGCGCAACCCAGCCCCAGGCCTTTGCTGGCCCCGCACACCAAGGCCCAGCGGCCTGCTATCCCGAAGTCCATTCGTTTCTCCTTGATTCAACGCCCGCTGCGGGTAAACACATAAATCCCGGCGACCACCAGCACCGTGCCGGCCGCCACCCAGGCGGTAAACGGCTCGCCCAAAACCACCACGCCCATCAGAATGGTGGACAGCGGCCCCACCATGCCCACCTGCGCGGCCAGTCCGGAGCCCAGGCGTTCGATGGCCATCATCACCATCAACACCGGGGCGGCGGTGCAGGCAGTGGCGTTCAGCACCGACAGCCAGATGACTTCGGGTGCCACCAAGGCCGCCGACATTGGCCGCAGCAGCACAAACTGCAACAAACACAGCAGGCAGGCCACGGTGGTCGCCAGGCCAACCAAGCGGATGGAGCCCAGGCGCTGCACCATCTGGCCGCTGTACACCAGGTAAATGGCGTAGCTGATGGCGCTGCCGAACACCAGCGCTGCGCCTAGCCCGGCGTTCGTGCCCTGGAGGTTGATCTCGTGGCCAAACACCAGCACCACACCGCCGTAGCACACGGCCATGCCTAGGGCCTGGATGCGGGTGATCGGCTTGCGGTACAGCAGCCAGCCCAGGGCGACGACGATGGTGGGGTTCAGGTACAGGATGAGCCGCTCCAGCGAGGCGCTGATATAGCCCAAGCCCGCAAAATCCAGGAAGCTGGCCAGGTAGTAGCCGGTAAAGCCCAGGCCCAACACGCCCCACCAGTCTTTGCGCGTCAGCGGCGGTTTGCCACGGCTGGACCACCAGGCCATGGCGGCAAAGATGGGCAACGCAAACAGCATGCGGTACATGATGAGGGTGACCGCATCCACCCCGTAGCGGTAGGCGAGCTTGACGATGATGGCTTTGCCGCTGAAGGCGATAGAACCGATGAGGGCGAGCAACAAGCCCGATGCTCTATTTTTTGTAGCCACTGGTGTAGGTAGGATATGCGTTAGAAGCCTATTTTAGGATCAATGGCAACACCCCTGCATCGTGTTTGGCGTGGCCCGCCATCGCCAGAAACACCGCAGAACTGGCAATGCCCGGCTGCTGGTGTTGCCCCCTGCATGTCGTATCGGTTTTTCAAACCGATACGAGGGGGGGGGTGGCGAAAGATGCACAGCACTGCAGCCTGGGGGTGAATAACTATCTACTCTAGTGGCGGCGTGGTGGACAGCACTTCGTCTAGTGTTGTTAAGCCCTCTGCCACGCGCAGCGCACCGGCCAGGCGCAGCGGGCGCATGCCGTCGGCTACGGCCTGGCGGCGCAGCGCGTCGATGCTGGGGCTCTGGTTGACCAGGCCCTTGAAAGCTTCGGACACGGTGAGCAGCTCGTACACGCCCATGCGGCCTAAAAAGCCGGTCATTCGGCAGTCCACGCAGCCCACCGGCTTGTAGGGCGTGTACCCGGCGTTGATCTTCCAGGGCTTGATGGCGGCGGCCAGAGTGTCGCGGGCCAGGGCCTCGTCGGGGGCGCGGCAGGACTTGCACAGGGTGCGCACCAGGCGCTGGGCCAACACGCCCAGCACGGTGGCGTTGAGCAGGTAGGCGGGCACGCCCAGCTCCATCAGCCGGGTGAGGGCCGAGGGCGCGTCGTTGGTGTGCAGGGTGCTGAACACCAAGTGGCCGGTGAGCGCCGCCTGGATAGCCATCTCGGCGGTGGCCAGGTCACGGATTTCGCCCACCATGATGATGTCCGGGTCTTGCCGCATCAGGGCGCGCAGGCCTTCGGTGAAGCCAAAGTCGAGTTGCGGCTGCACCTGGGTCTGGTTGAAGCTGGGTTCGATCATTTCGATCGGGTCTTCCACCGTGCTGACGTTGACTTCTTCGGTGGCGACGCGCTTCAGGGTGGAATACAGCGTGGTCGTCTTGCCCGAGCCGGTGGGGCCGGTGACCAGGATGATGCCGTGCGGGCGTTTGACCAACGCCTCCCAGCGCTGGGCATCGTGCGGGGTGAAGCCGAGTGCGTCCAGGTCTTTCACCGCAGTGTCGGGGTCAAAAATCCGCATCACCATCTTCTCGCCAAACGCCGTGGGCAGGGTGGACAGGCGCATTTCCACCTCGTCGCCGCGCGGGTTGCGGGTTTTGATGCGGCCGTCCAGCGGGCGGCGTTTTTCCACCACGTCCATGCGGCCCAGCAGCTTGATGCGGGCCACCATGGCGTTCATCACGGTCATGGGCATTTGGTAGACCGGGTGCAGCACGCCGTCGATGCGGAAGCGGATCACGCCCTGCTCGCGGCGCGGCTCCAGGTGGATGTCGCTGGCGCGCTGGTTGAAGGCGTACTGCCAGAGCCAGTCCACCACCTGCACGACGCCCTGGTCGTTGGCGTCCAGCTGCTTGCTGGTTTTGCCCAGCTCCACCAGTTGCTCGAAGCTGCCTGCGCCGACGTTGCCACCGGCCTTCTGCACCGCCTTGACCGACTTGGCCAGGGCGTAGAACTCGGCGGTGAACTTGTGGATCTCCAGCGGGCTGGCCACCACCCGGCGCACGGTGCGGCGCGCCTGGCGCTCCACCTCGCCGACCCAGTCGGTGATGAACGGCTCGCTGGTGGCCACCACCACCTCGGAGGTGGTGACCTGCACCGGCAGCACCTTGTGGCGCTCGGCGTACACCGCGCTCATGGTGTCGGCCACCTTACCTACTTCCACCTTCAGCGGGTCGATGCGCAAATACTGCAGCCCGGCGCGCCCGGCCAACCATTGCGTCAGCAGCTCCATGTCCAGCGGTTTGCCGTCGCGCTCGCGCAGCATGGCCACGCTGGCCAGGCGTACCAGGGCGGGCTGGGCGCTTTCGGCCTGGGAGCAGCGGGCGATGGTGCGCTGCTGCTCGCTGGGGGCGATCACGCCGTCTTCGGCCAGCCAGCCGACCAGCAAACGCCAGGTGACGGGGCCTTGGTAGCCATCAGCGGAAGATGTTTTCAATGGCTCTAAGGTCTTCATATTTAGTTCCAAAATAGGCAATAAGGCTCGCCGAATCACACCTCAGCGTCATCGCCACCGTTCCAGAAATACCGTGGAACCGGCTTTGCCGGGCCACTGGTATTGCCCCCTGCAAGGGGGTTGGCGCTGCCACACGCAGTGGGCAAGCCTGGGGGTGTTCCGTTCACGCAATGACGGGTTTAAAAACTTTGAGCCATTTCGCGGCAGGCAGGCCCCAGCGGGTCTGGATCACATCGGCGCGCTCCACCATCGCCTCGCGGCTGGGCCGGGTGGGGTTGCGCTGGGCCAGCACCACGGTGTTGCCTTCGCGCGTGGGTTTGAAGGCCCACACCGACTCGGCCCCAAAGGCGACGGTGATTTTTTCCAGGCTAGCGGAGTAGCTGCTGGATTCGCCGAACAGGTTGACGGTCATGCAGCCTTCCTCGGTGAGCAGCTTGCGGCAGTCGGCGTAGAAGTCGGCACTGTCCAGCACGGGGGCGGCGGCATCTTCGTCGTACAGGTCCACCTGCAGCGCGTCCACGGTGCCCGCCCAGTCGGTGTTCTGGATTTTCAGGGCCGCGTCACCCAGCACGATGTGCAGGCGCTCGTCGTCGGGCGGCAGCTTGAACCAGAAACGGCAGGCCGAAACCACCTGCGGGTTCAGCTCCACGGCGGTGGTGTTCATGCGCAGCTTTTTGCGGCAAAACTTGGTCAGCGCCGCTGCGCCCAGGCCCAGCTGCATGGCGTGGCGCTTGGCCACGCTGCTGGGCGGCACAAACAGCAGCCAGGCCATCATGCGCTGCACGTATTCCAGCTCGATCTCGTACGGCGTGTCGAGCAGCATCGAGCCCTGGACCCACTCGGTGCCCAGGTGCAGGGTGCGCACATCGCCGTAGTCGCAAAAGTTGACTTCGGGCAGGGTGGAGGTTGCGCTTGCAACAGATTTACGGGCCATCAAATTAATCCAAATTGTTCAAATACATCCCGCCACGCGGCCAGTTTGCGCTCAAAGCTCCAGCTGGCATTGGCCGGACTGGTGGATGGCAGGCGCACCGTGGGCAGGCCCCAATCTTCCAACTGCCCTGTGTGGCGAAAACTCTCGGCCCCATTGTGCGCGACGGCCCGCAGCTGAGGGCAGCGATGACGCAGGGCTTTGAAGTCATTCACCTCGGCATTGCGAATCTTGGCATCCAGGCTGCCCTGGCGCTCGCAACTGGCGTACACGTCCCACAGGCCCACGCCGTGCGACAGCATCCATTCGCTACGTTTTTCATAGCTGCTAGCGTAGATACTCTCTGCGCCCGAGGCAAAAATGGCTTGCAAAATCCGCCAGAAATGGTTTTGCTTGTGGCCGTAGTACTGCTGCGCCGCCAGCGATGCCGCGCCCGGAAAGCTGCCCAGCACCAGCAAACGGGTGTCGGCGGATACGAGCGGCGGCAGACCGACCAGCCGCATTGATCGACTCATGGCAACAGGGCTTTCAAACGCGGCAAGGCGGCCAGTGCGTTGGCGGTGGTGGCGGCTTCGATTTCAGCCACCGGCACCCCGCGCAACCCGGCCAGCACAGCACCGATGCGCGGCAACTCCAACGGTGAGTTGATGCCCTGCGGCTGGCCCGCGGCGCGCTGGGCGGCGGTGGTGTACAGCCACTGGGGCGGAATATCGGGCGCGTCGGTTTCCAGCACCAGGGAGTCGAGCGGCAGGCTGGCAGCCAAGCGGCGCAGCTGGTTGGCTGCCTCGAAGGTCATGGCCCCGCCAAAACCGAGCTTGAGCCCGATGTCGATACAGGCCTGCGCCTGCTGCGGGCTGCCATTGAAAGCGTGCGCAATCCCGCTCCAGCGCCCGCCTGGCCCGGCCACGGCACGCAGGTGTTTCAGCACATGGTCGGCGCTGCGGCGCACATGCAAGATCACCGGCAGGCCGTGCTTTTTGGCCAGCTTGAGCTGGGCGCGGTAAAAGTGCTGTTGGCGCGCCAGCAGCGCAGGCTCTTGCAACGCGGGCACAAAGTAGTCCAGACCGATCTCGCCCACCGCCACCAGGTGCGGATCGCCACGGTGGGTGGTCAAAGCGGCATCCAGCAGGTCCAGGTCGCCATCCTGGGCGCGGGCCACAAACAGCGGGTGGATGCCCAGCGCGTAGGCATCGCCCGTTTGGTGGGCCAGCAGCCGCACGGTGTCGAAGTTGGCGGCCAGCACACCCTGCAAAACACATAACGCTACATTTTTGATAGCTGCTTGCGCACGTAAATCATGCGCCAGCGTATGATTTTCTTTAAATTCTGGGGCATCCAGATGGCAGTGCGTGTCGATCCACATAAGGGGCCGACTGTACCCCTTACCTCCGCATCAGGGCCGGGTGTCGTCCAACTCCGGCATCTCCAAACCGTGTGGCACGGTGATGGCATCCAGGTCGTGGTGGCCGTGCAAAAACAGGGTGGCGTTGTCCAGGTCTTTGGCGGTAACGCCAGACTTCAGCGCCGACACAAACTTGCGCCAGGCCAGGTCTGGCTGGCCCAGTTGGAAGCCGTAGTGGTGGTAGTCGCCATGCAAGCCACCGCGTACCGCCATCACCTGCATGTGCGATACCTCGGAACTGCCGAGCTGGATCTGTACCCCCGACCAGACGCGCAAGGGCACGTCGCTTTTCGCATGGGCCTGGAAACCATCGTCAGACAACTCGACCACCTGCAGGTCGATGGTCTGGTCGCCCACCACCAAGCTGCCCCGGCACTTCAACGAATAACGCTGGTGCTGGCGCAGCCCCTGCCCCCCTGCGCTGGGCGCGGCCACGGCGGGTAGCACGGCCTGGTAGTCCGGCATGTGGGGCGTGCCATACGTGGCGGCCAGCAACATCTTTTCACGCTCGGACAAATGGGCAAACACCTGGGTCCGCTGGTTGAAAAAATAGTCCAGCATCTCGGGGGTCATTACCGGATCGTTGGTAGTGAAATACCGGCGGGTCGGCAAGATAATATTTTTAAGCTTGGTTTTAATGAAATAAAAATACAGGTTTTTACGTTTCGGTTTACCGCCGTATATTTTTTTGAATAGTTTGGGGGCCTGGGTCAAATTCAGCGTGGCCCCAATCGCCGGTGCGCCATTGGCAAAGTCGTAGTTTTGCACTGCGTGTTTTTGTAGCCGCTTGAAAAACAGCAGCGACTCGTACATCTCGATCCGGTCCGGGTTCACCGCAATCACCAGGTGGCTGGTGTCGAAAAATGCGGTGCTGTACTGGTACATGAACTTCATCAGCGGGAACAGGATGGAGCCACCACTTTTGCGGAACCGGGGGTGCACCGCCAGAGCCGATATTTCGGCGATCTTGCCGCGCTCGGCATGGACCGCGTTCAGGTCAAAAATCGCCTGCATGGGGAAACCAAAACTGCTCTGGCGGATCAGTGAAATGGTGCCCACCACTTCACCGTCAAACTTGGCGCACAGTGTGGTGGTGGTCGGCAGCGCGTGGTACACCGTAGCCCGCAACCCGGATGGGTCGGGTTGCATGAAACCACTGCCCACATAGGCATCGTGCAGCAGCTTGAAACAGGCTTCCAACTCGTCCTGGGTGTCGGCGATTTTCAGCACCAGCCGCGCATCGGGATTTGGGTCGCAATCCACAAAAGACCGGTAAATGGAAAACCGCAGTGGACGGGGTAAAAAGGCAAAGGCCTTGCGCAGGCTATGGCGGACGGCTGTGCGGGTACGGGATGCGCGCGAATGCTTCATGGATACGGTATCTAATTATTATTAATATGCGGTGCTTATTTTTTAAATCAACTATTATTTTATTTGGCCCATATTTTTACATAATCAACACATACCACACAAAATATAACAATTAATACCCGCACCATGGATATACGATTTTCCCATGCCCGCTCCCGGCTTTTAGGCGCAGGCTTGCTGCTGGGGCTGCTGTGCCCATCGCCGGTGCTGGCAGATGCACCCACAGACTGCGCGGCCGCCGCATCTACCGCCTGCTACTTCGCCTTCACGCCTGCGGGCGGCGCCGGGCGCATGCATTTTTATGCCTCGCTGGCTCCCGGTGCGCGCACGCCCACCGCGGCGCTGGTCGCCGTGCACGGCCATCCGCGCGATGCCAACAAAACCTTTAATGCCGCTCTGGCTGCCGTGCAGCACGGTGGCGGATTAGACCGCAGCATGGTAGTGGCACCGGTGTTCCAGGTCGATGCGGCAGATGCCGCCCCATGCCATACGGCAGGCGTGCCCGAGGCGCAAGACGGGGATCTGCTGTGGATCTGCGCCTCGTGGATGGCCGGTGGCCGGGCGCACAATGCACGCAATGAAGCAGGGCTAACCTCGTTCGCCGCGCTGGACGCGCTAGTGGTGGAGTTGCACCGGCAGTGGCCCAGTCTGCAAACCATCACCATCGCCGGGTTTTCTGCCGGGGCGCAGATGGTGCAGCACTACATCGGTTTCGCAACTGCGCCGCCGCCGGGTGTCGCGCTGCGCTACGTGGTGGCCTCCCCCGGCACCTGGCTGTACTTTGACCCTGGGCGGCCCTTCGCCGATGGGGCCTGCGCCGCGCAAAACCGTTGGAAATACGGCACCGACGATCTGCCCGCCAGCCTGCCCCGCAGCGCAGCCCAGGCACGTGCCCACTACGCCCAGGCCGACATCCACTACCTCGCTGGCGCGCTGGACAGCAGTGCGGCCCGCGGCAGCTTCTACCCCATCCTGGACACATCCTGCGCCGCCAACGCCCAGGGGCCGTACCGGCTGCAGCGCGCGCTGGCCTATGCTGCGTACGACCGGGCTCAGGTGGCACCAGCCCTGCAGCGCACGGTGACGGTGGTACCGGGCTGCGCGCACGATGTGGGCTGCGTGTTTGGCGCGGCAGAGGCGCGGCTGGTGTTGCTGGGGCCATGACGACCCCAGCACCCTGGCACGCAAAAAACACATCTACAGAATGGTGAAGCTATCGCCACAAGGACCCACTACGATAGGTTGCAAATCGATCTCTTGGACGGTAATGCGGCTTTAATTGCAATGAAAACGTTCCAACGCCGCGCTGGTATAAAGGCGTAACAGTCTCGTAAACCCTATGCCAAGCCTCAAATTCTCAATTCGCCACCAGTTGCTCATCCTCGGTGCCGTAGCCACAGCGTCAATTTGGACGGGTGCGCTGCTCCAGTATCTGCAACTGCGCGCGCAATCAGCGCAATTGACCGCCGTGCGCGCGGACCTGGCCAGCGCCACCCTGTATTCAGAAGCCGCACGCATAGCCGCGCAGGAACGCGGGCTCAGCAACGGCTGGCTGTCGCAAACGGCACGCACGAGCCCGGCCGAGTTGGGCGTCGTGCGCCAGCGGCTGGACGAGCGTGTGGCGACCCTGTTTGTTGCGCCCCTGGCCGCAGACCCGGCCCGCGCCACACCGCCGCCAGCGGTCAGCGCGCGAACCGACCAGCTCGCCCAAGTGCGCGCGCAAATCGACCGGCGCGAGCTGGTGCCTGCGGATGCTTTCAACTTCTACACTGCGTTGACAGCGGCCATCCAGGACACCGCGGCTGGGCGCCTGGCCAGCGGTATGGTCACCGTCGGATTGCCCTACGAGCACGTCAACCACCTGCAGCGCACGGCGGAGCTGCTGGCGCAGATGCGCGGCACCACCAACGGCGCACTACGCGCCGCGCAACTGCTGCCGCAAACCGAAGCCACGCTGGCACGCGAGCTCGTGCTGTACGACGAATCTCTGCACCTCTACCAACGCTCGGTGCCCGATGCCAGGCGCGTGCAACTTGCTGCTGCGCTCGACGCACCCGCCGTGCACAGCGCGGTCGACCGCGTGCGCAATATGCTGTCGACGCACGGTCTGGGCGCCGTCGGTCTCGACGCGACAGGGTGGTGGTCTCTGGCCACGGAGGCAGTTGACACGCTGCAGCAGGCTGCCGAGCACGAGTCGGCGTCGATGTCGGCGCTGGCGGACCAGCGCATCGACGAATTGGAGCGGCGCTTGCGCTGGACCGTGGCGGCGCTGGTCATCCTGGGTATCGTCACGGTGGTGCTGGTGCTGAGCACGGTCGGCCGCATCGTCAGCGGCCTGGACCGTCTCATCGAAGGCCTGGACACCGTGGGCGACCGCCGCAATTTCAATGCCCGCATCGACGAGAGCAGCCGTGACGAATTCGGCACCATCTCCGGCAGCATCAACAGGCTGATCGCCATCGCAGGCAGCGTCGTTGATGAGCAAGAAGTCCTGAGCCTGACCGATCCGCTTACCGGTGCGGTCAACCGGCGCGGCTTTGACCAGCAATTGGCTGCGCGCACCACCACCGCACGGGTCCATACCACCCCGCTGTCGGTCGTGATGATTGACGTTGACCACTTTAAGTCGGTGAACGACACGCTGGGCCATGCATGCGGAGACGAAGTACTGAAGGGGCTGGTACAAGTGTTGCAAAAAGTACTGCGGCCAGACGATGTGCTCGCTCGGTTTGGCGGCGAAGAATTTGTGGCCTTGCTGCCTGGTTGCCCGCTAAAACAAGCGCTCGGTGTGGGCGAGAAGATGCGCGCGGCCGTCGAAGCCCACGACTTCGATATCGGCCGCAAGGTGACGGCCAGCTTCGGCATCGCGCAATGGACGCACGCCCAAACGCCGGCTGCGTTGATCGCCAGCGCCGATGCCTGCCTTTACGCCGCGAAAGCGGCCGGTCGCAACCGGATCAGTTCCACCGCAGAAGCTGAGGCCCCGCACTGAACCGCGGTCCCAGACATCCATCGACCTAGACAGTCCCGATGGGAGGCGTTACACCGCCAGGGTGTGGCACAGCCTCAAGGATTCTTACGCAGCCAGCGCCGCAGCGCCCAGCCCCCCAAGGCCAGCAGCACCAGAAGGCCCAACCCGATCGCCACCGTCTGCGGGCCGGGCTGGCGCAGCGCGGCGATGATCTGGTCCACAAAAAACGCCATCACCACCGTGCCCGGGGCCATGCCCAGGGCCGTGCCCAGCACCATGTCGCGCAGGCGGATGTGCGAGGCACCGGCGACCATGTTGACGATGGCAAACGGGGCAATCGGCACCATGCGCACCGCCACGACCGCCAGCAGACCACGCTCGGCCAGACGGCGGCTGACCGTATTGACCCGCGCACCACCGAGCTTTTGTAGCACCTGGTTGCCCAGCACATGCCCCAGGCCGTAGCTGGCCATAGCCCCCAACAAGGCACCTGCAAACGTGGTGGCCATTCCTGTCCAGGGGCCAAACGCCACCAGCGCCACCAGGGTCAGAAAGCCCAGCGGCACCACCAAAATACTGGCCAGCGCAAAGCCCAGCACCGCCGCCCCCGGCCCGAACGAGGCCCCCAGTTGCTGCAGCCCGCCAACAATGCGGTCGGCATCCAGCCACAGGCGCAGTGGCGAGGCGCTCCAGGCCACCGCCAAGGCCACCAGCGCTACCAAAGCCAGCACCAGACACAGCAGCCGCCAACGCAGCGAACGGCTCAAGGCGCGGCCTTTTCCATGCTCTCGGCGATCACTGTGGCCAGCTCGGTGACATTGCCTGGTTCAAAAATCGAGCCATGCAGCCCCCGTATCTGGTGCTCGTACAGGTGCTTGGGCATCAGCCGCCGCCAGGGGCGGAACAGCCAACGGCTCCAGCTGGACAGCCCGGACGACTTGAGCAACAGCGTTGGCCCCTCAAAGCCTGCGGGACGGTAACCCTGGAGTGCCATCACCTGGCTGACCAGGCCGGGGTCGTTGAACATGGCCCCCATGCGGCGGCCATTCAGGCTCAGTTCCTGGATGCGAAAGCGCTTCACCAGCCAGCCCGACAAGCGCCAGAACGCTGTGCCGCCCAGGCGCGATGCCGGGTAGGTGGTGTCGATCAAAAACAGCCCGCGTACCGGAAAACCGCGCTGCTGTAGCAAGCGGCTGGCCTCCAGAGCGGCAATGCCCCCTACCGAAAATCCGGCCAAAAACCCCGGCCGTTTGCCATGCGCCTGGATGGCATCGGCGTACAGGGTGGCCAAGTCGTGGATGCTCTCTATCGGCTCGGTAAACGGCGGTTGCAGCATGTGCACATCGCAGGCATTGCCCAGAGCCCGCGCCAGGTTTTGAAAGCGCAGCAGATCGCCGTGGCCAGACGCCGCCAGGTACAGCGGCACCCGCCCGGTGTCGGCCCCCAGGTTGAGCATCACGCTGGGGCCCTTGCTTTTGTCGGCCAGCGCAACGGCCAGACTTTCGATGGTCGGGTGCTCGGTAATCAGGTACATCGGCACCTTGTGGCCGACCAGCTTCTCGATACTGCCCAGCATGGTGACGGCGGCCAGCGAGTCGCCGCCCAGGTCGAAAAAGTTGTCAAACACGGTGATGGGCCGGGTGTCCAGCACGTCTTCCCACAACGCCAGCAGCTCGGCCTCGTAGCGGCGGTGCGCCTTGCGGGCCTGGCTGGAAGTAGCGATGTAGCTGGGATCGGGCAGTGCGTCGTAGTCGGTCTTGCCCGCTACGCTGGCAGGCAGGCCCGGCAAAATACTGATACCGCTGGGCACCATGTAGTCGGGCAGGCGCATGCGCAGCACGGCCTGCAGGCTCTCCACCGAAGGGGTGCCCGTGGCACCACCCGCAACCGCCACCCAGGCGTGGATTTGTGGCTTGCCCTTGCGTTCGATCAGCTTGGCCGCCGCCTGCAATACACCTTCAATCGCCGACAGCGCCGACTCGATTTCGCCCAGCTCGATGCGGTAGCCGCGCAGCTTGACCTGCCGGTCCAGGCGGCCCAAAAAGTGCAGATTGCCGTCGCTGCCCAGCCAGCCCCGGTCGCCGGTGCGGTACATGCGGTGGCCGGACCCGAGTGGGCTGAACGGGCGGAAGGGGTCTGGCAAAAACACCTGCACATCCAGCTCCGGGCGGTTCAGGTAGCCGCGGGCAATCGCCTCGCCGCCGATATAGATCTCGCCCGGCACGCCCAGCGGCATGGGGCGCAGAGCGTGGTCCAGCACGTAGATGCGGGTGTCGTCGATCGGGCGACCGATGGGCAGGGCGGTGTCGGTACGGTGGTTTTCGCACTCCCATGCGGTGGCAAAAATCGCAGTTTCGGTGGGGCCGTAAACGTTGTACAGACGGCCGCCGGTTTCCTTTAAAAAGCGCTGCGCCAGCTCGGGGGACAGCACCTCGCCGCCGCAGCAGGCCACACGCAGCTTCAGGTCCTTGCGGTGCCCGGCCGAATCCAGAAACCGGCTCAGGGTGCTGGGCACAAAAGCCATGATGGTGACCTGGTGGCGCACCGCAAAGTCGGCCAGCGACTCGGGCAGCAAGCGCCCGGGTGGTGGCAGGGCCACGCTGGCACCGTGCACCAGCGGCAACAGCAACTCGATCAGCGACGGATCAAACGTCACCTGGGTGGCCTGGGCCGAGCGGTCGTGCCATTCCACCGCGTAGGCCCGCGACAGCCAGCCCAGCCGCCGCGCCAGCGTACCGTGCTCGATCATCACGCCCTTGGGCCGTCCGGTGGAGCCGGAGGTAAACAGCACGTAGGCCAGATCCTCCGCAGCGGGCTGCACCGTCAGGCGCTGTGAGCCGTGCTGGGCCACCTCGGCCAGGGCCTGGGTCCAGTCCACCAGCAGGGTACGGGCGTGCAGGCTGCCCAGCCGCTCCTGGGTGTGCGGCTGGACCAGCACGGCGATGGCACCGGCTTCTTCCAAAATCGCCGCCAGCCTGGCCAGCGGAGCCTCGGGGTCGAGCGGCAAAAACGCGGCCCCGGCCTTGGCAATGGCCAGCATGGACACCACCCAGTCGGGCGAGCGGTCCATTACCACCGCGATGATCTGGTCCTTGCCCGCGCCCACCGCCAGCAGACGCCAGGCCAGGTGGGTGGCCACGGTGTCCAGCGTGGCGTAGTCCATTCCCCCCACACCCTGGCCCGTGCCCTGGTCTTCGTTCCAGACCAGCGCATTCGACTCGGGGCGCAGCCCGGCATGGTGCTCAAACTGGGCTACAAAGGGCTGCACCACGGCCATGGCAGCCACGTCTTTGTGCAGCCCTTCCACCACCATCCAATGCTCTTCAGGCGGCAGCAGCGGAATACTGTCCAGCCGGGTTTCGGGTGCGCCCATGGCGGCCTCCACCAGATGCCACAGACGGCGGCCCAACAGTTCGACCTCGCCCACCGCAAAACAGGCGGCACTGGCCTCCAGCGCCAGCTCCACGTCCTGGTCGGCGTGGAACTCGCACACCGTCACACCCAGCGGAAAGCGGGCCTTGCCCGAAAACAACTGTCGCGACTCGACCAGCTCGGCAGCGCCAAACGACACCGCATAGTCTTGCCGCTCAAATGACAGCAGCAGGTCAAACAAGCCGTCGCGCCGGTTGCGCGCCACCTCCAGGTTGCGGCCTAGCTCGCTCAAAGGGTAACGCGGGTGGCGTAGCGCCGAGCGCATCGCCGTGCCCACGGCGGCCAGCAGCCCGCCCAGGGTCATGTCGGGGGCCATCTGTACCGTAACCGGCATAACGCCAACAAACATGCCCAGCGTGTCGGTAAAACGCCGCCCGCCCCGGTTCAGGCTGGGCACGCCTACCACCACATCCTGGCGGTTGTTGACGCGGCCAAAATACAAAACCAGTGCGGCTAAAAAGAAATTGAACGCGCTGGAGCCGCGTTCTGCAGCAACCTGGGCCAACCGGTTGTAGGCCGCACGGGGAATATGCTGCTGGCCCATGCGGGCGGCGGGCAGCTCGTGCTGGCGGGTGCTGGCGTAACGGCGTTCGATCAGGGCCGGACGCAGCACCGGCATTTGCCCACGCCAATAGGCGGCATCGCGCTCGAACGCGGGCGACTGGTGGTACTGGGTCGATTCTTCAATGAACTTTTTGTAGCCCGGGTCGCTGCGTAACTCCGGGGCCTGGCCCGCCTCCAGCGCGTTGTACAGCTCGCTCCAGCGCCGCATCACCTGCGAAGTGCCCCAGCCGTCCATCACCAGATGGTGGAACTGGATGGTCAGCCCGTGCAGTACGTTGCTGGCGCGCAGCAGGGCAAAGCGCCAGGGCGGCGTGCCATCCAGCACAAAGGGCACGGCCATGCGCTGCTGCCACCAGATGCGCATGGCCTCTTTGGGGTTGGCTTCGGCCGCCAGGTCCACCACTTCCAGGTTCGAGACACTGTGCGACAACAGAGTTTGGCGACCGTCGGGCAAGGGGGCCAGGCGCAAGGCATCGCTTTCGGCGACCAATTGGGCCAGGGCTTCCTTGAAGCGCGGCAGGTCCAGCGCGCCGAGCAAAAACGCCCCACCGCCAATATTCAGATGCGCACTGCCCGCCCAGGTGCGTTGGTCGAGCCAGACTTCGCGCTGGCTGAGCGACAAACCCAGGTCTTCATGGCGGCGCTCTAGCGGCGTTACAGCATCCATTGTTCGATGGTCTCCATTGCGTGGCGGTAGCCTACTTCGATAATTTCGTCGGCCCGGCTGTAGGCCATGAGAGGGAAGCCCGCCACCGGTGGTTCTAAATAGTGGTCGGCCTGGGCCATGGTGGCCGCCCGTTGGTGCAGCCCGCCAATATGCCCGGCACGGTACAAAATCTCGGTAATGCGTGGCGTGCGGCGGGGCTTGCGCGACACCAGCCCTTGCAAGGTGCTGCGCACCGACAGGCGTTCCAGCGTTGGGTCTACAGCCATATCGACCTGCACGTCCACATCGATGGCGACGATGCTGCCGTTGCCGCGGCGCTTCTCCAGCGGCACGCCCAGGCGCATGCGCATCGCCTCCACCGGCACGTTTTCCAAAATCGCCCCGTCCACCAGCAAATTGCCGTCCACCAGCACCGGTGGGAACAGACCCGCTGGCGAATTGCTGGCCAGCACGGCGCGCCACAGCGGCCCGGTCTCCTGCACAGTGGTGCCGCCCTTGGTGAGGTTGCAGGCCGCCGCAAAGTACGGGGTCCACAGGGCATCGACATGGGTGTCGCCAAACATGGCCCGCAGGTCGCGCTTGACCCGCCCTCCCGAGACAATAGACACCAGCGGCAGGGTCGGCCACTCGCCGCCTTCGGCAAAAGCCCGGGTTTGGTCGCGGATTTGCTGCAACGGCAGGCCGCAGGCAAACTGCGCCCCGATCAGCGCGCCCATGCTGTTGCCGCCCACCAGATCGACCGGAATGTTCGCCTCCTGCATGGCCCGCAGCACCCCCAGATGGGCAAAACCGCGCGCCCCGCCACCGCCCAGTACCACCCCCACGGCGTGCCCGGTCAGAAACCGCGAGAGCCGCCCGTAGTCGCCCGCATGCGCGTGGCGCGTGGGGTAAACGCGTTCTATCTGGCGGCCCGCGCGCCACACGCTGCGGCCGTCCGGGACCACCGCCGAGGCGGGGTACAGCACCACCAGATGCTGGCGTTTCATCCCAAAGCCGGGCTCTTCGCTAAGCCGCTGCTCCAGGGTCCCCAGGTGGTGCGACGACCCCGTATCGGCCACAAAAATCACTTGGTCGGCCTGCCGAAAAGCCCGCAGCGTCCACGGTGACGGCGTGGCATCGGCCTCGTACACCAAAAAATCGAATGCGTCTTCAAGTGCATCAAACCGGTCTGTGCCGCCGCCCGCGTCAGGGTTGTGCAAGCCACGCTCCAGCCCGGCCGAGGGCGTGATGTGGTGCGCACGGCCCATGCGGCCCAAAGCCTCGGCCAGGCCGCGCGCCACCTCGGCCGCGCCCGCACCGGCG
This sequence comes from Rhodoferax sp. RT5P35, assembly GCF_056521385.1. Taxonomy (NCBI): domain Bacteria; kingdom Pseudomonadati; phylum Pseudomonadota; class Betaproteobacteria; order Burkholderiales; family Comamonadaceae; genus Rhodoferax; species Rhodoferax sp. RT5P35. The sequence continues at coordinate 334,797 of NZ_JBWMAX010000006.1, forward strand.
TGCAGCGGCACCACCACAAAGGTTTGGGCCTGGTGCCGGTCTACCACCCGGGTGGTGTGGCGCAGATGGTCAAAAATCGCCTGGGAAAACACCCGGTTCAGGGCCAGTGGCTGGCGCACCAGCAAGGCCTCGAAATGGCTGCGGTCCAGCACCGCCAGGGTGGAGTCGCGCACGGCGGTCACGTCGGCGGTGCGCGGCTGGCGCAAGATCAGGCCCATTTCGCCGACGCTCTCGCCAGGTCGGATCTCGTTGTACAACAGGATGCTGCCGTCGTGGTTGCGGCGCGAGGCCCGCAGGCGGCCGGTGATGACGAAGAACATGCTTTCGGCCACCGCGCCTTCTTGCAGCACCAGGCTGCCGCCGCGCACCTCTTGCTGCTCCAGAACGCCCGCCAGATCGTTCAACACCGACGCGTCCAGGCTGCCAAACACGCGGCTGTCCCGCAGCACCTGGATGACCCGCGCGTGGAATTTACCCTCACCTGGCATGGACTCGCCCTTTGCTTTGTATTGAACTCTGTGAACGCTGGCCCGCGCAGCCGCGTGGCGCTGGCATGGCACGGACGTGGACCATGGCAGGCTCGCGCTTGTGCCGCATTCTGATACATAAATACACAAATCCAGGAGTCTATGCCTGCCCTGGAATGGTGCGAAGCGGGGTTTACACAGGGAAATACCGGTAGCGCAGCGGTATCAGGCGGTGGCGAACTGCCCTTGGTTGAGGCGCAAAGTGCGTCCGCAGCGGGCCGCCAAAGTCTCGTCGTGTGTCACCAGTACAAAGGCGGTGCCCTGGTCGCGCGCCAGTTGCAGCATCAGCGCAAACACGCCGTCTGCCGTGCTGCGGTCCAGGTTGCCGGTGGGCTCGTCGGCCAGCACGCAGGCAGGCTGGGCCACCAGGGCGCGGGCAATGGCGACGCGCTGGCGCTCGCCGCCAGAGAGCTCGGCAGGCCGGTGGTGCACGCGGTCTTGCAAGCCCACCAACGCTAGTATTTTCATAGCATCTTGTGCAGCCTGGTCGCGCGGTAGCCGCCGAATCCACAAGGGCATGGCAACGTTATCGAGCGCACTGAATTCAGGCAGCAGGTGGTGGAACTGGTAGACAAAGCCCAGGTGCTGGTTGCGCTGGCGACCCTGCTCGGCTGCGTCCCACTGGGCCATGTCGTGGCCGTGGAGTTGCACCGTGCCGCTGCTGGGGGCATCCAGCCCGCCCAGCAAGTGCAGCAGCGTGCTTTTGCCCGAGCCGGACGCGCCGACGATGGCCACAGTTTCGCCCGCAAACACCTGTAGGTCCACACCTTTGAGCACGGTCACATCCAGGCGGCCTTCGGTGAAACGCTTGGTCAGGCCAGTAGCTTGTAAAACGGGCTTATTCATAACGGAGCGCTTCAGCGGGGTTGACACGGCTGGCGTGCCAGCTGGGGTAAATGGTGGCCACGAAGGCCAGGATTAGCGAGATCACCGCAATCGGCACGATGTCGGCCTGCTGCGGCTCGCTCGGCATGCGGCTGATGAAATACACCTCCCGCGGCAAAAAGCTGGCGTGGAACAACTGCTCCAGCGCGGGCACGATCACGTCGATGTTGAAGGCAATGCCCAGGCCCAGCAGCAGCCCGGCCAGCGTGCCCATCACCCCCACCATCGCGCCCTGCACCATGAAGATGCCCATGATGCTGCGCGGGCTGGCGCCCAGGGTGCGCAGGATGGCGATGTCGGCGCGCTTGTCGGTCACGGTCATGACCAGGGTGCTGACCAGGTTGAACGCGGCCACGGCCACGATCAGTGTGAGGATAATGAACATCATGCGTTTTTCCAGCTCTACCGCCGCAAACCAGGTTTTGTTTTGCTGCGTCCAGTCGCGGATCAGCAAATTTCCGCTGAGGCTGCCCGCCAGTTGCTGGGCCACCTGGCGTGCCTGGTGCAGGTCTTGCAGCTTGACGCGGATGCCGGTGGGGCCCTCCAGGCGGAAGATGCGCTCGGCATCCTCCATGTGCAGCATCAGCAGGGCCGAGTCGTACTCAAAATGGCCGGACTCGAAGGTGCCCACCACCGTCATCTGCTTCAGGCGCGGCACCACACCCGCCGGGGTGACCTGGCCGCTGGGGGCGATCAGCGTGACCGGGTCGCCCACACGCACCCCCAGGCTGCGCGCCAGGTCAATGCCCAATACCACGCCAAACTGGCCAGGCACCAGCTTGGCCAGGGTTTCCTTGGGCAGGGCCACGGCCAGGTCGGTGACTTCGCCTTCATGCGCCGGGTCGATGCCGCGCACTATCGTGCCTTTCATGTCCTCGCCGCGCGCCAGCAGTGCCTGGCTTGCTATAAAAGGTGAAGCACCCACCACCGCCGGGTTTTGCTTCACCTCGGCCAGCGTTTTGGCCACGTCGGGCAACGCCTCGCCGTTAGGGGCGAAGATTTCAATGTGCGCCACCACCGACAGCATGCGGTCGCGCACCTCTTTCTGGAAGCCGTTCATCACGCTGAGCACGATGATCAACGCCGCCACGCCCAGGGCGATGCCGAGCATGGACACGCCAGAGATGAAATTGATAAAGCCGTTGCGCCGGGTGGCCCGGCCCGCCCGCGTATAGCGCCAGCCGACCAGGAGTTCGTAAGGGATTTGCATGGAGCAGGTGAGAGAAGAAACAGGGGTGATTGTGGCAGCTTGGACGCAAACACCTGTTCCAAAGCCCAAAGCGGCTACAGCTATCTTTTATATAGCTGTAGCCGCAGATGGAATATACGCTAGAGGGCTAAAACATCTTTAACGACATAACACCCGGTATCGGGCAGAACGTCCGCCCTCCAGAAACACCGCAGAACTGGCTTTGCCAGGCTGCTGGTGTTGCCCCCTGCAAGGGGGTTGGCGAAAGATGCGAAGCACTGCAGCCTGGGGGTGAGCAACGTTTATTCGTCGTTGTCGGTGGAGAAGGTACGCACGCTGCTGTAGGCATTCGTTACACCAGGCACCGTGCTGGCGACCAGGCGGGCCTTGGCTTCTTCCACGGGGCCTTGGGCCCAGCCGTGCAAGGTTACGCTGCCGTTGCTGGCGGTCACCGTCAGGTCCTTGGCATCGCTACCGAGTTGGCTGCTGATGGCGGATTGGACCGAGCTGGCCAGGTCCGCATCGTTGCCTGCAGCGTGGGCGGGGAGGAACGCGCCAGCGGCCAGGGCAAACAGGGCAGAAGTGGCGATGCGGTTGAAAGTGCGTGTCATGGTGGACTCCTTTGGGTTGTTGCACCGAGATTGGTGCGTTGTTTTGGGGTGAAGTGATCTTCCCAAGCGCAGGGGACGGCTGTGTGTCGGATGGCGTGTGGCTATGTTGCATGTGCAATTTGCCAGAAAAAAACCAACGCCTTTTTTTGCTACTTAATCAATAGCTAGAAGCGCATACGGAATATGCACCAGAAGGCTAAAAGACCTTCTTATTTCCAACCGGGTGATACAAACTAAGTACTTACCCTAAAAGCCAAAAAAGTATCAGTGATGGGCTGCTCGCGCAGTAGTAAGTGCGCAACCGGCTCCCTAAACTAAGTCCATGACAGGTTGGTAAACACAAGAACACAAGGAGATGGCGGATGTCACCTTACCTCGAACTGGTAGGTATCCAGCAGCAGGAGTCGTTCAAGGTCTGGACGCACGGCTACCCGTATGAAACGGTGCGCTGGCATTTCCACCCCGAGTACGAGCTGAACTACATCAGCCACACCTCAGGCCGGTTTTATGTGGGTGACCACACCGGCACCTTCGAGCCCGGCCAGCTGGTGATGATGGGCCCGAACCTGCCGCACAACTGGATCAGCGAAGTGCCCGAAGGCACCTCCGTGCCCGAGCGCTGCGTGGTGCTGCAGTTCTCCGGCAAAAGCATTCTGGGTGGCATCGAGGCCTTTCCCGAGCTGGGCCAGCTGGAGCGGCTGCTGGCCGACTCGCAACGCGGCATCCTGTTCTCGCCCGAAGTCACCCGCAAGGCCGTGCCCATGCTGACCCACTTGCTGGAGGCGCGCGGCTTCCAGCGCGTCTACCAGTTCCTGGCATTGCTGGAGGCCCTTTCGCATGCGCAGGACAACACCCTGCTGGCCACGCCCACCTTCCGCCCCGACCCGCAGGGCTACCAGTCGTCCACCATCAACCAGGTGCTGGCCTATCTGGCCGAACACCTGAACGAGCGGCTCAACGAATCCGGTATGGCGCGTTACGCCGGTATGGAGCCCAGCGCCTTTTCGCGCTTCTTCCGCCGCCATACCGGGCTGCCGTTCGTGCAGTACCTGAACCGGCTGCGGGTCAACCGGGCCTGCGAGCTGCTGATCTCGTCCGAGCAGTCGGTCACCGACATCTGCTACGCCTGCGGCTTCAACAACGTCTCCAATTTCAACCGCCAGTTTCTGGCGCAAAAGTCCGTTCCGCCTTCGCAGTTCAGGCGCTACTACCTGCTGAACGATGAATGCGAGGCCACCGGCTAGCCGCCCCGCCCCCGCCCCTTTTTTCACTTTTCCACGCCTTGCAGCGGGAGCTTTTTAGCCACCGTGTGGCAGCGCTTGGCCTTTTTTTAACCTATGGACATGTATGAGCACAACACCCGCACCTGACATGCAAGCCGTGGTCTGCCACGGCCCGAAAGACTACCGCCTGGAACGCGTGGGCAAACCCGTGGCCGGCCCGAACGAACTGGTCATCGAGATCGTGGCCTGCGGCATCTGCGCCAGCGACTGCAAATGCCATTCCGGCGCGGCCATGTTCTGGGGCGGCGACGGCAAGCCGTCCTGGGTCAAGGCGCCGGTGATCGCCGGCCATGAATTCTTTGGCTATGTGGTGGACGCCGGCCCCGGCGCGCTGGAACACTTTGACCTGACCATCGGCCAGCGCGTGATCGCCGAGCAGATCGTGCCCTGCGGCAAATGCCGCTACTGCACCAGCGGCAGCTACCACATGTGCGAGGTACACAACATCTTCGGCTTCCAGCGCGTGGTGGCCGATGGCGGCATGGCCGACTACATGCGCCTGCCGCCCACGGCCCGGGTGCACAAGATCCCCGAGAGCATTTCGCTGAACGACGCTGCCATGATCGAGCCGATGGCCTGCGCGGTGCACACCGTCAACCGCGCCGACATCCAGCTCGACGACGTGGTGGTGATCGCCGGCGCCGGCCCGCTGGGCCTGGGCATGGTGCAGATCGCCAAGCTGAAAACGCCGAAGAAGCTGGTTGTCATCGACATGGTGCCGGCCCGGCTGGCCCTGGCCAAGGCCTTCGGTGCTGACGTGACCATCAACCCCGCCACCGACGATGGCCGCGCCATCATCGACAGCCTGACCCAGGGCTACGGCTGCGATGTCTACATCGAAACCACCGGCGTCCCGGCCGGCGTGACCCAGGGCCTGGAGCTGATCCGCAAACTCGGCCGCTTTGTCGAGTTCAGCGTATTCGGCAAGGAAACCAGCGCCGACTGGTCCATCATCGGCGACCGCAAAGAGCTGGACGTGCGCGGCTCCCACCTCGGCCCCTACTGCTACCCGGTGGTGATCGACCTGATGGAGCGCGGTCTGTTGACCTCGCGCGGCATCGTCACCCACGACTTCACGCTGGACGAGTGGGAAGAAGCCTTCAAGCTGGCGAATTCGCTGGACTCGATCAAGGTCTTGCTCAAACCCGGACGCGCCGCATGAAGCAGCACCCCGCCGCCTGCGTGATCGGGGTCGACATCGGCACCCAAAGCACCAAGGCTGTGTTGGTGCGGGCCGACGGCCAGATCCTGGCGCAGCACGCCAAAAGCTACCAGGTTGAAACGCCGAAACCGCTGTGGGCCCAGCAGTGGCCGGATGTCTGGCTGGACGCGGTAGTTGCGTGCATCAAAGGGGTTCTAGCGCAGCTAGATCCTGCGCAGGCTGCTATCAAAAGCATATGCGTCAGCAGCCTGTACGGCGGCAGCGGCATCCCCGTCGACACCCAGGGTGAGGCGCTCTACCCCTGCCTGATCTGGATGGACCGCCGCGCGCAAGACGAGGTGCGTTGGGTGCGCGACAACATTGACCTGGAGCGCCTGTATGACATCACCGGCAACGGCGTGGACAGCTACTACGGCTACACCAAGATGCTATGGCTGCGCGAGAAAGAGCCCGCCATCTGGGCCCGCACCCAGCAGTTCCTGCCACCGAACAGCTACGTGAATGCGCGCCTGACCGGCGAAGTCGCGGTGGACCACAGCTCGGCCGGGAATATCGGCGGCGTCTACGACGTGAATGCACGCGGCTGGTCCGCCGAGGCGCTGCAGATGCTGGGGATTCCACTGCACATGATGCCGGCGCGCCTGGTCGAGTCCAGCGGCGTGGTCGGCCCGCTGCTGCCGGCCTGGGCCGAGCGCCTGGGCCTGCCCGCAGGTATTCCCGTAGTGGCCGGTGGCGTCGATGCCGCCGTAGCCACGCTGGCCGCCGGCGCAGCCCAGCCCGGCAACCACGTGGCGATGATAGGCACCAGCATGTGCTGGGGCACGATACGCCCCAGCGTGGATGCGCGCCACGGACTGATCAGCATGCCGCATGTGTTCAATGGTGATAACAACGGTACAAAGGACCTGTATGTGTTCGGCGGCGCCATCGCCGCGGGCGCATCCGTGACATGGTTCCGCGAAACTTTCTGCCAAGCCGAAATCGCCGCCGGCAAGGCCCTCGGCGTGGACCCGCACAGCCTGCTGGAAAAAGACGCCGCACCGTTGCCGCCAGGCAGTGACGGCCTGCTGTTTCTGCCGTATCTGATGGGCGAGCGCAGCCCCGTGTGGGACGCACAGGCCAGCGGCGCCTTCGTCGGCCTGGGCCTGCACCACGGCCGCGCCAACCTGTACCGCGCGGTGCTGGAGGGCGTGACGTTTGCGCTGCGCCACAACATAGAAGCCGGCGTCCGCGGGCTTGCCCAGCTGGACCACCGCCTGGTGGTAGTCGGCGGCGCCAGCCATTCGGATCTGTGGATGCAGATCATCGCCGACGTCACCGGCCGCCCGGTCTACACGCTGGTCGAAGATGTGGAAGCCTCGCTGGGCGCAGCCCTGCTGGCGGCCTTTGGCGCCGGCCTAATCGACGCCGACGCGGTGCGCCGCGGCTGGGTGACGCCGGTGCTGCGCACCGAGCCGAACGCCGAAGCCCACGCCGCCTACAACGACTTGTTTGCCCAGTACGTAGACCTCTACCCCGCGCTGAAGCCGGCGATGCACCGCTTACGCGCAGTCCGTCCACTGCAACGCCCACCACCCCGATCACCAGGAGACCCGCCAGCATGAAAAAAACAGACTTTCTTTTCCCTCACCATAGCAACCACAAGGAGACAGACAACATGAAAAAATTTGTATTAGGTGCCATCGGTGCCGCCATGATCGCACTGACCATGCCCGCCACCACGGCGCTGGCGCAGACCGCCGCACCCTGGGCTATCGACAAGGCCGCCGCTCCCTTGAAAGGCACCAAGATCAAAGTGCTATTCCTGGACCGGCCCGGCTACCGCGCCATCATCAAGCTGCTGCCCGAGTTCGAGAAAAAGACCGGCTTGAAGGTCGAGTATGAGATCGTGCCTTATGAAAACGCCCGTGAGAAACAGGTGCTGAACTTCAGCGCCAAGGGCGACCTGACCATGGCCCTGGTGGACCTGGTGTGGATCGGCGAGTTTGCCGAAAGCGGCTGGATCGTGCCGGTGGATACCTTTACCAAGGATGCCGCCATCACCGACCCGAACCTGGACCTGAAAGGCTTCTTCCCGCTGCTGCTGAATGCGTTTGGCTCGTGGGATGGCAAGGTCTATGGCCTGCCGTTTGACAACTATTCCGGCCTGATGTTCTACAACCAGTGCATGCTCAAAGATGCTGGCTTCAGCGGCCCGCCGCAAACCTGGGACGAGCTGAAAAACGTCTACGCCCCCAAGCTGACCAACCCGGCCAAGAAGCAGTACGCCTATGCGCTGCAGTCGCTGCGCGGCGAAACCCAATCGGCCGACAGCTTCATGCGCTTCCTCTGGCCCTTCGGCGGCAGCCTGCTGGACAAAGACTTCAAGTCCAACCTGGCCTCCAAGGGCAGCCAGGACGGCCTGAAGTTCCGCCAGGATCTGATGAAATACATGCCCCCCGGCGTGGTGAGCTACGACCATGCCGAAGCGGTGAACGCCCTGGCCCAGGGCCAGGTGGCGATGCTGACCGAGTGGTCGGCCTTCTACGGCACGCTGACCGACCCCAAGACCTCCAAGCTCGGCGACTGCCTGGCCGTAGCGCCCGAGCCCAAAGGCCCCGCCGGCCGCCTGCCCGCACTGGGCGGCTTCTCGCTGGCCGTGGCATCGCAGGCCACACCGGCGCAGCAAAAGGCTTCGTGGATCTTCACCCAGTGGGCCACCTCGGATGCCATCGCCAAGCAGTATGTGGAAGCCGGTGGCGTGTCCGGGCGCATGGCGGTGTACAAAGACCCTGCTATCCAGGCCAAGTTCAAGTACGTGAAACCGATGGTCGAGTCGTGGCAGCAAGGTGTGCCGGAATTCCGTCCACGCTTCCCAGCCTGGTCGTCGATTACCGAAACCGTGGCCGAGTTCGGCAGCAAGATCATGCTGGGTGAAACCAGCATCGAGCAGGGCACGAAGGAGATCAGCACCCGCATGGAATCGGTGCTGGACAAAGAAGGCTACTACAACGGCAAGAAGAAAAAACTGCAATAGCAACGGCTCACCCCCAGGCTCCACACTGCGTGTTTCCGCCAACCCCCTTGCAGGGGGCGAACCCTGTGGCCCGGCAAAGCCGGTTCCACGGGTTCCCTGGTATGGGACCGTTGTGCCCGTTGCTTGGGTCGTACGAACTGTATTGATCTCTTCCGCTGTCGCCTTGGAAATTGCATGAACACACACGCCTCTGTTGACACTGCGTCAACCCTCCCCTCCAAGCGGGCATCGCGGTTGGCCCATGGCCGCTGGACACCGCTGTGGTTTCTGGCCCCGGCCGTCATCACCCTGTTTGCCATCGGCATCTACCCCACCTTGTTTGCGCTGGTCACCTCGATGCGCAAATACAACCTGACCCGCGCCCGCGATGGCTTTCCCTTCGTCGGGCTGGACAACTACAAGGCGGTGCTGAGCGACAGCACTTTTTGGGAAACGCTGTGGCGCACCGCCAGCTTCTACCTGACGGTGATGCCGGTGGAGCTGGCCCTGGGCATGGCGATCGCGCTGATGCTGCACAAGCCAGGATGGTCGATGGCGCGCGCGATGGTGCGGGTGTCGCTGGTGGTGCCGCTGGCCACCACCTATGCGGTGGTCGGGCTGATCGGCCGGTTGATCTTCAACCGGGACTTCGGCGTGGCGAACCAGTTTGCCTCGTGGCTGGGCTTTGCGCCGTTCGACTGGCTGGGCAACCAGGCGGGTGCGTTCGCGGCCATCGCCACCATGGACATCTGGCAATGGACGCCGTTTTGCGCGCTGATCTTTCTGGCCGGTCTGTCCATGGTGCCCAACGAGGTAGAGGAAGCCGCGCGGCTGGAAACCTCGTCGCACCTGAAGCTGCTGCGCTATGTGCAGCTGCCCTATTTGCTGCCCGGCTTCACCGCGGTGCTGATCCTGCGTTCGGCCGACATCCTGAAACTGTTCGACATGGTGTTCACCATGACGCGCGGCGGCCCAGGCGCAGCCACCGAGCTGGTGTCGATCTACATCCAGCGGGTGGGCTTTCGCATCTTCGACATGGGCACGGCATCGGCGCAGGCGATTTTGCTGCTGGTGCTGACCATCCTGCTGAGCCGCCTTTTCATCTCCGTCTTCTACCGGGAAATCGACTAATGAACTCCAAAAAACTCGGCAAAGGGCTGCACCTGCTGGGGCTGCTGGCCTTCCTGGCCTTCACCCTGTTTCCGTTTTACTGGATGGTGGCCAGCAGCTTCAAGGACCAGACCGATCTGCTGGCCTCGCCGCCTGTGTGGACCTTTATCCCCACCATCGCCAACTACGCCGAAGTCTGGCAGGACGACAAGGTGTTCGGTGCCATCCGCAACTCGCTCATCGTCGCCAGCTGCACCACGCTCCTGGCAGTGGCCATGGGCGCACCGGCGGCGTATTCGCTGGCCCGCTTCCAGTTCAAAGGCAAGAAGGACCTGTGGTTCTGGTTCATCTCGAACCGCATGATCAGCCCCATCGTGCTGGCGCTGCCGGTGTACCTGCTGGCGCAGAGCGCGGGCCTGCTGGACACGCACCTGGTGCTGATCCTGATCTACCTGTCGTTCTGCCTGCCGATCGTGGTGTGGATCTGCACCGACCAGTTCCGCTCCATCCCGCCTGACCTGGAACAAGCCGCGCGGCTGGACAACGCGAATCAATGGGACATCTTCTGGCGCATCTACCTGCCGCTAGGCCTGCCGGGGATTGCGGTGTCGGCCATCTTCAGCTTCATCTTCTCGTGGAACGAGCTGCTGTATGCGCTGGTGCTGACGCGCAGCGCGGTGCAGACGGCCCCGGTGATCGCCACCAGCTACATGTCGGGCTACGAGTTGCCCTGGGGAAAGATCATGGCCACCGGCACCATCATCGTTTTGCCCGTGACCATCTTCGCCTTGTTCGTGTCGCGCCACATGGTGCGCGGCCTGACCATGGGTGCCACCAAATAAAGCCAACAAGACAAACAACGGGAGACTAGTGAATGGCATTTTTGAAAATCGACCATGTGGTCAAGAAGTACGGCGAAGCCACCGTCATCGGCGGCGTCAGCTTGGAGGCGCGCGAGGGCGAGTTCGTAGTCTTCGTGGGCCCCTCGGGCTGCGGCAAATCCACGCTGATGCGCCTCGTGGCCGGCCTGGACGAAGTGACCGACGGCAGCATCCACATCAACGGCGTGGACGTGACCGAGGTGGAGCCGGCCGCGCGCGGCGTGTCCATGGTGTTCCAGTCGTATGCGCTGTACCCGCACATGTCGGTGCGCGAGAACATGTCCTTCGGCCTGAAGATGATCAAGACGCCGCCGGACGAGATCTACAAGCGCGTCTCCGACGCGGCCGCCATCTTGAAGCTAGAGCACCTGCTGGAGCGCCGGCCCAAAGACCTGTCCGGCGGCCAGCGCCAGCGGGTGGCGATCGGCCGGGCCATCGTGCGCAAGCCCAAGCTGTTTCTGTTTGACGAGCCGCTGTCCAACCTGGATGCCGAGCTGCGCGGCGAGATGCGGGTGGAGATCGCCCGCCTGCACCGCGAGCTGGGCGTGACCATGGTCTACGTAACCCACGACCAGGTCGAGGCCATGACCCTGGCCGACCGTATCGTGGTGCTGCGTGCCGGCCAGGTCGAGCAGATCGGCTCGCCGGCCGAGCTGTACGACCACCCGGTGAACACCTTTGTGGCCGGCTTCATCGGCTCGCCGAAGATGAACTTTCTGCCGATGCAGGTGCAAGCGGTAGAGGGCGGGCGGGTGCACCTGGCCCACGCTGCGCTGCAGGCGGGCACAGTGGCGCTGCCGGTGCGCGCCGCGGCCGCAGTGCGCCCGGGCGACACGTTGACCCTGGGCCTGCGCCCGGAGCACATCGCCATCGGTGGTGCATCGCCGCTGGCCCTGTCGGTCAGCGCCCACTATGTCGAAAACCTGGGCGGCACATCGCAGTTCTATGTGCAGACCGCCGACAAAGTACCGCTGATCGCCATGGCCCAGGGCCGCCACACCGTCACGCCGGGCGAGGCCCTGGTGATGACGGCGGCGCTGGAACATGCCTACCTGTTCGATGCCCAGGGCCTGGCGCTCTAAACCCGCAAGGAGACAAGCATGGATTTGAGCGGAAAACGCGTGCTGGTCACCGGCGCGGGCAAAGGCATAGGCCGCGCCACGGCGGTGCTGCTGTCGCAACGCGGCGCCACCGTGGTGGCCCTGAGCCGCGATCCCATCGACCTGCAACAGCTATCTGCAGACATCGGCTGCGAAACCCTGGCCGTGGACCTGGCCGATGTTGCCGCCACCCGCACGGCGGTGCGTTCAGCCCTGCCGCTGGACGGGCTGGTGAACTGCGCCGGCATCGCCCAGCTCACGCCCTTCATGGACACCACGGTGGAAGACCTGGACCGGCTGATGGCCACCAACACCCGCGCACCCATGGTGGTGGCGCAGGAGGTGGTGCGTGACCTGCTGCGCCGCGGCGTGCCGGGGGCCATCGTCAATGTGTCCAGCATCGCGGCCCAGGTTGGCATCACCGGCCACACCGCCTACTGCGCATCCAAGGCGGCGCTGGACGCCATCACCCGGGTGATGGCGGTGGAGCTGGGCCCCATGGGCATCCGCGTCAACAGCGTCAACCCGGTTGTCACCCTCACGCCCATGGCGGTGCTGGCCTGGAGCGACCCGGTCAAGTCCGCCGGCATGCTGAACCGCATCCCGATGCAACGCTTCGTGCAGCCCGAAGAAGTGGCCTCGGTGATCGCCTTCTTGCTCAGCGACGACGCCCGCATGGTGCACGGCACCTGCGTGGATGTAGACGGCGGCTTTCGCGCAAGCTGAACCAAAAAACTGTTCAAGGAGATATGCAATGAATCCACTCGGCGTACACGCACTGGTCTGGGCTGGTGATCTCGGTCCCGCATCCACCCGCAAAGTGATGGAGCAGACCCGGCTTGCCGGTTACGACCTGATCGAGCTGTCACTGCACGGCCCCAAGGTGATGGACCTGGCGCTGACCCGCGACCTGCTGCAGGAAAACCAACTGCAACTGGGCTGCTCGCGCGGCCTTACCTTCGAGGCCGACATCTCCAGCGAAGACCCGGCCTGCGTGGCGCGGGGCATCGCCCTGCTGGAGGAAGGCGTGAACATGACTGCCGCGCTTGGCGGCGCCTACTTCGGCGGCATCCTCTACGGTGCCATGGCCAAATACCCCGGCCCGCTAAGTGCCCAGGGCCGGCAAAACGCCAGCGATGCGCTCAAGCGCATGGCCGACTTTGCGCTCACCAAAGGCGTGACGCTGGGCCTGGAGGTGGTGAACCGCTACGAGAGCAACCAGCTCAACACCGCCGTGCAGGCGCTGGAGCTGATCGACCGCATCGACGCGCCCAATGTGGTGGTGCACCTGGACACGTACCACATGAACATCGAAGAGGCCGACTTCATGCAGCCGGTGCTGGCCTGCGGCAAGCGCCTGGGCTATGTGCACATCGGAGAGAGTAACCGCGGCTACCTGGGTTCCGGCACGGTGGATTTCGCGCAGTTCTTCAAGGCCCTGGCCATGGTGGACTACCAGGGCACCATCACCTTCGAGAGCTTTTCGTCCACCGTGGTGAACGAAGACCTGTCCAACGCCCTGGCGATCTGGCGCAATCTATGGGACGACGGCTTGGACCTGGCCATCCACGCCCACAGCTTCATGGCGCAGGGGGTGCAAGCCGGTCGTATGGCCCTGGCGCATGCTTGAGCGCTGACCGGCCACTCCGGTTTGCCTTTTGGGGTGTACGGACTGGTATTCGGCGTAGTCTTTAGGAGTACCCCATGGCGAATGACCCGTTGGCAGACCGGAAGCAGCAACAGCGCACCACCTGGGCATCGTTCACACCCATGGCCGTGTTCACCCTCTCCGAAGGGGCCCCGCCCCGCCGCAATGGGGCCACCACGCCACCATCGCCGAGCGCCTGGGCGATGGGTTCAGCCCGCCGTCTTTCGCCCGCGGCACGATGCACCTGCCCGCCCTCAGCATCCCCCACTACCGGATGTTTCTGGAGCCGACCATCGGGCCGATGCAAAAGCTCGTTGCCAAGCTGGCCGGCACGCCAGAGCAGCTCCAGCAGTTCCGTACCGAATTCGAAGCCATCGCCGCCGACTACTTTGCCGACAACCACGTGCACCAGGATGACCTGCTGACGCGTGCGCCAACCCGGTAAAGTCAATATTTGGATAAAAAGTGCCTCTAGCGCATATAGAGTCTACGCAAGGCGCTATCAAAATAGGAAAATATCCAAGGGACAGCAGCCCCCCAACCTGGCCGCGCTATGCCGCTGATCTTTGCTGCGCCCACAGCCTCCATCTGCATCCAGCCCGTCGCCTCCACGCGGTGCCGCTCCCCGGCGCGCAGCAGCACAGACAGCTCTACCCACATGCCCGCCAGGTAGGCCATCACATGCAGGCGTACCGCCCCGTGCAAAACGGCAATTTCGGCCCCACGGGGCACACGTTCCCAGGCCCGCTCAGTGGCTTGCAGGTGCAGGGTAAACAGGGGTTCTGGCGTTGCGGTGTAAGGCATACAAGACCTTTGTGTGAAAGAGCCTGTAGCGTAAAAATTTCGGCCCGTTCCGAACAGCCACAGACCCACCCCATCTGTACCGCAACAGTGCAGAAAATATGCATCTGTTATGGTCTGTTTTGATCCGTTCTGTACCTGTTCAGCCCGCGCCCGAGCCCGCATGATGGGCAGGCCATGACCATGACCACCCAGCCCAAATACCAGCACCTTGCCGACCATTACCGTAGCGCCATCCACGCGGGCAGCCTGCTGCCGGGCCACCGCATGCCGTCGCTGCGTGAGGTGGTACGCCAGCATACGGTCAGCCTGTCCACGGCGATGCAGGTCTGCCGCCTGCTGGAAAGCGAAGGTTGGCTGGAGGCACGGCCCCGCTCCGGCTACTTTGTGCGGCCCGCCCAGGCAGCGGCCACACTGGCCCCGGTCAACGACCCGCCGATGCAGCGCGCCCCCGACCCGGCGCAGTACCTGGGTATCCACGCCAAAGTGTCTGAATTTCTGGCGCTGGGGCGCATGCAGCGCTTCACCACCAACCTCTCCATTGCCCGCTGCGCCCCCGCGCTGTATCCCGCCAAAGCCCTGCAACAAGCGGCCCAGCGCAGCCTGCGCCTGGACCCCGAGCAACTGGTGCGCGCAGCCCCCCCGCAGGGCTGTCTGGAATTCCGCGAAGTGCTGGCCCAGCGTGCGCTGCTGGCGGGCATGCGGCTGTCTGCCGCCGACATCCAAGTTACCAACGGCTGCACCGAAGCCCTGAACCTGGCTTTGCGCGCCGTGGCCCAGCCCGGCGACACCATTGCGGTGGAGTCGCCCACGTTCTACGGCCTGCTGCAAACGCTGGAAAGCCTGGGTTTGAAGGCGCTGGAAATCCCCACCAGCCCGCGCACCGGCATCTCGGTGGATGCGGTGGAGCTGGCCCTGCGCAATACCCCGGGTATCAAGGCCGTAGTGGTTGTGCCCTACCTGCAAAACCCCACCGGCAGCATCATGCCCAGCGCCCACAAACAGGCCCTGCTGCGCCTGTGCCAGCAGCACGATGTGGCCCTGATTGAAGACGATACCTACAGCGCCCTCGTGGATGACAGCGTGCTGCGCATGGAGCCGCTGCGCGCCATCAAGTCCTGGGACGACAGCGGCCACGTGGTGTATTGCGCGTCGCTGCACAAATGCCTGGCCCCCGGCCTGCGCCTGGGCTGGGTCAGCGCCGGGCGCTGGCAGGCGCGGGTAGAGATGCTGAAGTTTGCCGCCTCGCGCAGCAACGAGCGCCTGGCCCAGCGCGCCGCCGCCAGCTTCATCGCCTCGCCCGCTTACGACCGTTACCTGCGCCACCTGCGCGCCACCCTGGCCACCCAGCGCACCCAGACCGCCCAGGCCGTGGCCACCTACTTCCCGCCCGGCACGCGGCTGACCGTACCGCGCGGCGGCCTGTCGCTGTGGATAGAGCTGCCCCACGGCCTGTCCGCCACCGCCCTGTTCCACGCCGCCCTGGCCGAGAACACCGTGATCGCCCCCGGTACCATCTTCACCAATTCCAACCGGTTCGAAAGCCACCTGCGGATCAACTGCGGCTGGCCCTTCACGCCCGAGGTAGACCGGGCGTTTGCGCGGCTGGGGGAGCTGGTGGGGGAACTGGCGAGAGCGCCTAAGGCGCTGATATGAAAGGGATTTCAGGAAGAATGGGCGGTTTTTCCAATTCACCTGAAACGTAAATTATTGCAACGCAGCTGGTTTCCACACACCAAAAATATTTAAAATGTAGAAACATCTACGTATATCCAAATCACCATGATGCATCTCCAAATTTCCAAATGGGGCAACAGCCTGGCCGTCCGCATTCCCGCCGACACGGTGCGGCAAATGGGAGCCAAAGAAGGCGACCAGTTGCAGGTTCACGTGGGGGCCGACGGGGGCCTGAACCTGCGGTCTAACACCTGGAGCCGCGCAAGTTTCGCGCAAGAACTGGAACAAGGCCGCCAGGCCCTACCACTGGGCACGTCGGTGATCGCGCAGCTGCGTGAAGAAGCCCGTTACTGAGCCCGCTACCAATGCTGTACGTAGATACCAGCGTTCTCGTAGCCCTGTGTACCCACGAGGCCACCACGGCAGGCGTGCTACGCTGGTACGCGGCGTGCACCGAAGAACTGGCCTCGGCCGCGTGGTGCGTCACTGAATTCGCCAGCGCCCTGGCGCTGAAGCAACGCACCGGGCAACTTACCGCGCCCCAGGCGCAAGCCGCCTGGATGCAATTCGAGCGCGTGTGCGCTAATGACTTGCAACTGCTGCCGGTGGAAAGCACCACCTTTCACAGGGCGGCTGTGCTGACGATGGATGCAAGCACGGGTCTGCGCGCCGGGGATGCTTTGCACCTGGCTTGCGCACTGGCGGCCAAGGCACAGGGGTTGGTAACGCTGGATGGGGTACTGGCCAAAAATGCCAAGCGAGTGAAGTTGAAAGCAGTCCCGATTTAGCCTGAAATGATGCTTATGAACCAACTCTGTTTTTTCACCAATTTGACAAGCTCAGATATAGCGGCATGGGCTCAAGCCATCGTGAGCTCTATGTAAGCGTCCGGCGAACCCATCTTGAACTGAGCCCTTTCCACTCGCAAGATCGTGTGCACGCAACAGATCGTGCACACCATGCTTAAAGATTCAGAGATTTCCAGAGATACAACCC